>NZ_JBEYVW010000017.1:61081-192345 GCF_040644175.1 Streptomyces sp. NPDC047017
CGGACGTGCCGGGCCTCGACCCGGATGTGCCGGGTCCCACCCCGGACGTGCCGGGCCTCGACCCGGATGTGCCGGGTCCCACCCCGGACGTGCCGGGCCTCGACCCGGATGTGCCGGGTCCCACCCCGGACGTGCCGGACGTCGACTCGGGGCTGCTGTCCCCCGTCCGGGCCGGCACCCCCGTCGAGGACGCCGTCTGCGACCGCGCCTGGCTCCAGGCGATGCTGGACGCCGAAGCGGCCCTGGCCCGGGCGCAGGCCCGGCTCGGCACCCTGCCGGAGTCGGCGGCGCGGGTCATCACCGCGTGCGCCCGCGCCGAACTCTTCGACGTACGCCTGCTCGCGCTCGACGCGCGGGAGACCGCCAACCCGGTGGTCGGCCTGGTCCGGGCGCTGACCGCGGTGGTCGCCGCCCGGGACGCGGCGGCGGCCGACTACGTGCACCGCGGCTCCACCAGCCAGGACATCCTGGACACCGGGGCCATGCTGGTCGCCGACCGGGCCGTACGGATCGTCCGGGCCGACCTGGCCCGCACGGCCGACGCCCTGGCCCGGCTGGCCCGCCGCCACCGCGACACACCCGTCGCCGGCCGCACCCTCGCGCTGCACGCGGTGCCCACCACGTTCGGCCTGAAGGCGGCCGGCTGGCGGCAGCTGGTCCTCGACGCGGACCAGCGGCTGGCCCGGCTGCTGGACGGCGGGCTGCCGGTGTCGCTCGGCGGCGCGGCCGGCACCCTCGGCGGATACCTGGAGTACGCCGCCCTGGACGGCCCCCGGCCCCTGGACGAGGCCGGTTATCCGGAGCGGCTGGCGGCGGAGTTCGCCGCGGAGACCGGGCTCGGCGCGGCCGTGCTCCCGTGGCACACGCTGCGCACCCCGATGGCCGACCTGGCGGCGGCGCTGTCCTTCACGGCCGGCGCGCTCGGCAAGCTGGCCGTGGACGTGCAGGCCCTGGCCCGCACCGAGACCGCGGAACTCGCCGAGCCCGCCGCCGGCGGCCGTGGCGGCTCGTCCGCGATGCCGCACAAACGCAACCCGGTCCTCGCCACCCTGCTGCGCAGCGCCGCCCTCCAGGTCCCCTGCCTGGCCACGGTGCTGACCCAGGCCCTGCTCAGCGAGGACGAACGCGCCGCGGGCGTCTGGCACGCCGAGTGGCTGCCGCTGCGCGAGTGCCTGCGGCTCACCGGCGGGGCCGCGCACACCGCGGTCGAACTCACCGAGGGCCTGCGGGTGGACACCGGCCGGATGCGGGCCAACCTGGACCTGACCGGCAGCCGGATCGTCTCGGAGAAGATCGCGGCCCGGCTCACCCCGCTGCTCGGCAAGGCCGCCGCCCGGCGGCTGCTCACGGACGCCTCGCGCACCGCGGCCGCCGAGGGAACCGCGCTGGCCGCGGTACTGGCCCGCGCGCCGGAACTGGCGGACCGCCTCACACCCGCCGACCTGGCCGCGCTGTGCGACCCGGCGGCCTACCCGGGTGCCGCGCCCGGCCTGGTCGACCGCGCCCTGCGGGACTGACCCCCGCAGGGGGCGGCGCGACCGCCGCGGGGCGCCGCGAAGGCCGCTGGGCCAGGACTTTCGGGTCCTGGCCCAGCGGCCTTCACGCACTCTTCCCCGCCAGGGTGCGGCTACCCCAGGGACGGTTCCTCCGTGCGGGCCGGGTCGAGTACGCCGCGCAGCAGGTCCGCGAGGATGCGCGGACCGTCGCCGGTCAGCAGGGACTCGGGGTGGAACTGGACGGACGCGAAGTGCGGCCCGCGCAGCGCGAGCACCTCCTCGCCGCCCGCGGCCCGGCAGACCTCCACGGTGCCCGTCCCCGGTGACGGCACCCTGTCCCGCGGGCTGTAGGCGGCGAAGGTGTTGTAGAAGCCGACGTCCTCGGCGGAGCCGAACAGGTCGATACGGGCGCGCACCCCTTGGTTGGGCACGCTCCTGCGGGCCAGCCGCAGCCCGAGCAGCGAGCTGAGCAGCTGGTGGCTGAGGCAGACCGCGAGGAACGGCCGGCCCTCGGCCAGCAACCGCCCGATGGTGTCCCGCAGATGACGGTTCTTGGGATGCCCGGCGTCGCGCGGGTCGCCCGGCCCCGGCCCCATCACGACGAGGTCGAAGCCGTCCGTGGTGTACGGCTCGTCGTAGCGGCGGACCGTGACCGCCAGGTCCAGCGCGCGCAACTGGTGGTTGAGCATCGCGGTGAACGTGTCCTCCGCGTCCACCACCAGGACGCGCAGGCCCGCCAGCACCGGGTCCGGGTCGGCGCGGTCCTCGGGCGTGTCCAGCCAGAACCGGGCCACGCTCCGGTTGCGGCCGGCCAGCGCCGCCCGCACCTCGGGCCGGCCGGCCAGGCTGACCGGCGCCGGATCGCGCAGCGCCGCCAGCAGCCCGGCCGCCTTGGCCCGGGTCTCGGCGGCCTCGCTCAGCGGATCGGAATGGCGTACGACGGTGGCGCCGACGCCGATACGGACCCGGCCGCCGCGGTCGATGTCCGCGGTGCGGATCGCGATGGCGGTGTCCATGGTGCGGTGCCCGCCGTCGTCCTGGCCGATCAGCGCGACGACACCGCTGTAGTAGCCGCGGCCCTCCGGCTCGTGCCGCGCGATGACCCGGGCCGCGCTCTCCAGCGGGCTGCCGGTCACGGTCGGGGCGAACAGCGTCTCGCGCAGGATGTCCCGCGGGTCGCGGCGGGTGCGCCCCTCGACGAAGTACTCGGTGTGGGCCAGGTCGGCCATCTCCTTGAGGAACGGCCCGGTGACCCGGCCGCCGCCGTCGCAGATCCGGGCCATCATCTTCAGTTCCTCGTCCACCACCATGTACAGCTCGTCGGCCTCCTTGCGGTCGGCGAGGAAGTCCAGCAGGTCCGGCAGCCTCGGTCCGGAGGGCGGATAGCGGTAGGTGCCGCTGATGGGGTTCATCACGGCCCGGCCGCCGTGCAGGCTGACGTGCCGTTCCGGGCTGGCGCCGACCAGGGTGCGGTCCCCGGTGTGCACGACGAACGTCCAGTACGCGCCGGTCTCGCGGCGCAGCAGGCGGCGGAAGAGGGTCAGCGCGCTGGCGGTGCCGTAGCCCGGGATGTCGGCCACGAAGGACCGCTTGACGACGAAGTTGGCGCCCTCGCCGCGGCCGATCTCCTCCTCGACGACCCGGCGGACGGTGTCGGCGTACGCGGCGTCGTCGATGTCGAAGGCGCCCTCGGTGACCCGCAGCGGCAGGTCGGGGATGCGGCGCAGCGCCTCGTCGACGGACAGGGTGCCCTGCCCGGTGACGGTGAGCGCGACCAGCTCGGCGTCGTCGGCGGGCGCGGCGTAACCGCGTTCGGTGATCTGGCGGTACGGGATCAGCGCCAGCACCTGCTGGTGGGCGCCGGCGCGCGGATCGGGCGGGGGCAGGGGGAGGGCGGCGAGCGTCCCGGGCCGGGTCACCCGGCCGGTGAACACCTCCAGGGTGCCGGGGCCGGTCGCCTCCGGCCGGTGCAGGAGCGCGAACGCGGGGGCCCGGCCGTCGAGGACGGCCGCGAGGGGATCGGCCGGGAGGGGCCGGCCGGCGCCGGCGTTCACGCGGTCAGTCCCTTGGCGGTGGTCACCACGGCGCAGCGGCTCGCCGCGTAGTCGAGGGCGAGGCGGTGGTGCCGCTCGGTGAAGTCGGCGACGGCGTCGGCCACCAGGAACGTCTCGATGTCCTGGCTGAACGCCTCCACGGCGGTCGCCAGGATGCCGACGTAGGCGTAGACGCCGACGATCACCAACTGGTCGCGGCCCAGCTCGCGCATGCGCTCCAGCAGGGCGGTGCGGAAGAAGGCGCTGTAGCGCCACTTGGTCAGCGACTCGTCGCCCGGCCGGGGCGCCAGTGCGTCGACGATCCCGCGGTCGGCGGGCGTCGCGCGCATGCCGGGCCCCCAGAAGTCCTTGAGCAGGCCGCGGTCCGCCTCGGACATGTCACCGGGCTGCGCGGTGAAGAAGACGGGACAGCCGAGCCCGGCGAGGTGCTCGCGCACCGTCCGGGCGTTGTCCACCAGCGGGGCGCGCACACTGGGCGGGAACGGGGCGAGGAAGTAGTGCTGCATGTCGTGGACGAGCAGCACCGCGCGCTCCGGATCGAGGCTCCAGGAGGCGGTGTTGAGCGGCAGGTCGGCGGCGTGCGGCAGCGGATAGGGGGCGATGGTCGGTATCCCCGGCATGTCGTCCTCTCGGTACGGGTGGTTCGTGCGGCGGGAGTCAGGCGCCCAGTGAGGCGCCGCCGTCGACGGTCAGGGTGTGCAGCGTGACGTTCTGGGCCGCGTCGGACAGCAGGAACACCACGGCGTCGGCGACGGCCTCCGGTGCCGCGACGCGGCCCAGCGGGATACCCACCCGGAAGGCGTCCGGCCGCCCCTCCACGGTGCCGGTCCGGTCCGCCGGGCCGCGCCACATCGACCGCAGCATCGGGGTGTCCGTGGAGCCGGGGGCGACGACGTTGCAGCGGATGCCGTGCCGGGCCACCTCCAGGCCCAGGGACTTGGTGAACATCTCGGCGGCGGCCTTGGAGGCGGCGTACGCGGCCATGCCCGCGCGCGGTGTCATCGCCGCGTTGGACGCCACGGTGACGACGGCACCGGCCCGGCGCGGCAGCATCCGGCCGGTCACCGCCCGCGACACGTGGAAGACACCGTCGGTGTTGACGGCGAACGTCGCCCGCCAGTCCTCGTCGCTGTACCCGGCGGCCTCGCCCAGGCGCAGCACCCCCGCCGTGTTGACCAAGTACGCGATCGGCCCCAGGCGTTCCTCCACCGCGGCCACCGTCTCGTCCACCGCGTCACTGCGGCCGACGTCGACGGTGAACGGCGTCACCGCCGCGCCCTCGGCGGACAGCTCGGCCGCCGTCTCGCGCAGCCCGCCGTCATCGCGGTCGAGCGCGGCGACGGTCACGCCGCGGCTGCCCAGGGCGCGCACCACGGCGGCGCCGATTCCCCCTGCCGCCCCCGTGACCAGGGCGATCTTGCCTCGCATAGGTGTCTCTCCGTTGCAGCGGTGGTGGTGGTCGGATCACCTCGGTGCCGGGCGGGACCCGCGTACGACCGGGCCGGGACACGACCCGTGCGCGGTCGGCCGGCCGGCGGACGGGCGGCGAGGTGGACGTGGACGGTGGTCCGGGTGGTGGTGTCGCCGCCCGGCGGTCCGGGCGTGGCCGGCCAAGTGGCATGGAGCCGACGGGAGTTCCGCGGACGTCCTTCGGCCGGTCTCGCTCCGATCGTCCCCAGGCGCCCGGCACCGGCCAACCGTCCGGGCCCACACTCTGTCAAGTCGCCCCGGGTCCGCCCGGTGGCCCGCGCTACCGCGCTACCGCGCTACCGCCCCGCCGCCACGGCGGCCCGGGGCTCCGGCAGCCCGCCGTGCAGCCAGGACACCTTGTCGTGGAGGTCCTCGACGGTGAGCCGGGACAGCATCGCGTCCCGCGCCCGCGCCGCGTCCCCGACGGGGTGGTAGAGCTGTTCCCCCAGGGACCGGGCCACCACCTGGGCGCGCGCGGTACGGGCGCGCCGCTCGGCGCAGTACGCGGCGAGCCGTTCCGGCACGCCGCCCTCGCCGTTCCTGTTGCCCCCGCCGCCACCGCCGTCCCTGTTGCCCCCGCCGTCCCCGCCGTCCCCGCCCTCCGCGCCGTCCAGGTGGCGGCCCAGGACGACGGCGTCCTCCAGCGCCATGCACGCGCCCTGCGCCGCGTACTGCAACATGGGATGCGCGGCGTCCCCCAGCAGGGCGACGGGTCCGTCCGTCCAGCCGGCCACCGGCTCCCGGTCGCACAGCACCCAGGTGCGCCAGTCCCGGCCCAGCTCCAGCAGGGCCCGCGCCCCGGCCGCCATCCGCGGGAACCGGGACCGTACGAACGCGGTGTCCGCGGGCACGCCCGACACCGCGCGGCGGGCGCCGTCGTCGCGGATGGCGGCGAGGTTGAGCTGCGTGCCGCCCGCGATCGCGTAGTGCACCAGATGCCAGCGCGGCCCCGCCCACAGCGTCACGCCGTCCTGGCGCAGCCGGGCCGGGACCTCCGCCATGGGGATGACGGAACGGTAGATGGTGTGCCCCGACACCCGGGGGGCGCCGTCCCCGACGAGTTGCCCGCGCACCGCCGAGCGGATGCCGTCCGCGCCGATCAGCGCGTCGCCGTCGACGCGCCCGCCGTCCGCGAGCAGCGCGCTCACCCCGCCGGGCCGCCGCGCGTAGCCCACGACCGCCGCCGAGGTGCGCAGCTCGATCCGGTCCGAGGCACGGCAGGCCGCCAGCAGCGGCCGGTAGAGATCCACCCGGTGCACCACCGCGTACGGGTTGCCGAACCGCGCGCGGTAGGCGTCGGCCACCGGCATGCGGACCAGCTCCGCCCCGCTGGTGCCGTCCCTGAGCACCAGGGCGTCCACGCGGATCGCCCGCTCGCGTACGGCCTCTCCCACGCCGAGCCGGTCCAGCGCGGCGAAGCCGTTGGGGCCCAGCTGGATCCCGGCGCCCAGCTCGGTGAAGTCCGCCCCGCGTTCCAGGACGGTCACCCGGTGGCCCCGCGCGGCGACGGCCACCGCCGCCGCGAGACCGCCGATCCCGCCGCCCGCGACCACGATCACCGCCATGCCGCCCCCGCCCCCGCATCCGTGTTCTCCGCGTTCCCCCCGCTTCGGGGGTGGCCCGCGTTCCCCGCCTCCGCCGTGAGGCGGCCGCCGCGGATCCGTTCCGCGAGTTCAAGCCGCCTGATCTTGGAAGTGGCGGTGCGCGGCAGGTCGGACAGGCGCAGCTGGACCGGCGCCGCCACCGCGCCGGGCAGCTCCCGCGCGGCGGCGCGCCACCGCTCGGCGTCCAGCGGCAGGTCGTCGCGGGTGCACAGCACCGGCACGGCCTCCTGCCCCGGACCGGGTACGAACACCAGCTCGGTCAGCTCGGGCAGCCTGGCCAGCAGCAGGTCCTCGGCCTCCAGGGTGCTGCGCAGGGCGGGGATGACATCGACCGCGCGGTCCAGCAGGTGCACGCACCCGCGGCGGCTGACGAAGCCCACGTCGCCCATCCGCCACCAGTCGCCGTCCAGCTGCCGCCGGTAGCGCTCGTCCTCCCCGAAGTACGTCGACGCCCGCCCCGGAGTACGTACTTCGAGGTCGCCGGGGGAGTCGGGGCCGGGCTCGCCGCCGTCCCTGGGGACCGCGCGCACCTCGCTCACCCCGGGCATCGGCAGGCCCAGGCAGCGGCCGTCCATCCGTTCCGCGCCGCGCCGGGTGTAGGCGCGGCCGGCCACCGGGCCGCACTCGCTCTGCCCGTACAGCTGGTAGTACAGCGGGAACCGCCGCTCGGAGGCGGCCAGCAGCCGCTGCACGGTGCCGGGGTGCACGGCGTCGAAGGTGCTGCTGAAGTACTTGACGTGGGCGAACGGGCGGCGCGGGTCGTCGGCCAGGTGCTCCCACTCCATGAAGCTGTTGGGGTGGGTCTCCAGCAGCCCGGGCCGCCGGCGCGCGCACACCTCGGCGACGTGCTCCGCGGAACCGTCGCGCAGCACGAGCGCCGGCATGCCGCGCGGCAGCAGCACCGCCAGGGCCAGGAAGAGCCGGGAGTGGACGAACGAGACGTGCAGGAGGGCGTGTTCCGGCTCGCGGAAGGCGGCGGCCAGCCGTTCCTGCGGGCGCAGCCTGCCGAGCAGCGAACGCGCGGTGTGCACCACCAGCTTGGGCGTGCCGGTGGTGCCCGAGGTGTGCGTCATCAGCGCCGGGTCCTCCGGCGCCGCCTCCCACGGCGGGACCGGGGCGCACTCGCCGGGCGGCGGCAGCGGTACGGCGTCCGGGTGAGCGGCCGTTGCGGCCGTTGCGGCCGTTGCGGTCGCTGCGGTCGCTGCGGCCCGTCCTCGCTGTCCTTGCTGTTCTTGCTGTTCTTGCTGTTCTTGCTGCGCGTCCGGCGCGTTCTGTGGGTCCGGCGCGGGCTGCGCGTTCTGTGCGGCCGGTCCGACCGTGATGATCCGGCCGGTCAGTCCGGTCAGGGGCAGCCCGGCCAGCGGTCCGGCGAGCTGTGCGGCGTCGGTGACCAGGCAGGGGCGGCCCAGCCGGTGCAGCAGCGCGGCGACGGTGGCGCCGTCCAGCGCCGGTGACAGCATCACCGGAACGGCGCCGATCCGCGCCGCCGCGCAGGCCAGCACGTACAGGTCGAAGTTGGCGGACTTGCACAGCGCCACGTGCTGTCCGGGCCGCACCCCCGCCGCCCACAGCCGCGCCGCCGTGTCGGCCGTGTGACGGGCCAGTTCCCCGACGGAGATCCGCTCGGGCACGTCGGGCAGGATGTCGAGCCGGTGGTCGAGTTCGACGACGCCGTCCGGCCTGGCCTCGGCCGCCTCGTCCAGCCAGGTGCCCAGCCACAGCCCGGTCCGGTCGTCGTCCGCGTCTCGTCTGCTCCGTATGGATCTGGTGTGCATGAGCGCACATGCTCAGCACCCGCCACAGGGGCGGCAACGGCCCTTCGGGCAGTGTGTCAACTCCCTCTCGTACGGCCCCGGGACGGCGCCCCGCCGGTCAGGGCCGCGCCGACGGCCCGCAGCCGCAGGGCGAGCTGTACGTCGAGGGCGCGGGGCAGCGACTGCCAGCCGGCGCCGAGGAGTTCGGTGATGCGCTCCAGCCGCCGGGTCACGGTGTTGGGGTGCACGTGCAGGGAGCGGGCGGCGCCGGTCGGGCTGCCGCCGGCCTCGAAGTAGGCGCTCATGGTGGCGGCCAGGTCGGTGAGCCGCTGCGCGTCGTAACGGAGCACCGGCCCCAGCACGGACCGGACGAACCCGTCCACGTCGTGGTCGGCGGACAGCAGCATCCCGAGGAACCCGAGGTCCCGCGTGGAGGCGACCCCGCCGGGGCCGTGCAGCGCCGTGAGCGCCTCCACGCACCGCACGGCGCGCGCGTGCAGCCGGGCGACCGCCTGCGGGCCCCGCTCCGGCCCGGCCGCGCCGACGGTGACCGGCCCGCTGAGCAGCGGCTCCAGCTCGGCGGCGACCGCGCGGGCGGCGGCGGACGCGTCCGAGCCGGGCAGCAGCAGGACGACATGGTCGTCGCGCTCCGAGCGGTGGCCCGAGCCGCGCTGGGCGTACGAGGTCGCCCAGACCGCGGTCCGGGTCCGTTCCCCGGCGTCGGGCCGGGCGACGACCAGGACGTGCGGCGCGGTCGGGTCCAGGCCCAGCAGCGCCGCCCGGTCGGCCAGTTGCCGCGGCGACCAGGAGGTGCCGACCAGCAGGTCCTCGAAGAGTTCCTGCCGCCCCGGGCCCGCCGGACCGGCCGCACCGGCCGCACCGCGCCGGGCGAGGACCTGCGCGCAGGCCGCGGCGGCGCCCTGGAGCAGCAGCAACTCGTCCTCGTCCGGGCCCGGATGACCGGCGAGCACGAGGACACCGAGGCGGTCGGTGCCCGATATGAGCGGCACGACGTGCGTGCCGTCGTCGAGGACGACCGTGACGGCACCGGCGTGGGCGTCCAGGGCGGCGGCGCGGAGGGTGGTCTCGTCGGGGTGGCGCGCTGCGGGGCTGCCGGTGCCTGGACTCGCGTCCGCGCTGTCCGCGCTGCTCGCGTTGTCCGCGCTGCCCGTGCCGTACGCCCTGCCCGTGCCGTCCGCCCTGCCCGTGCCGTACGCGCTGCCCGTGCCGTCCATGTCCGGCTCGTCCGTGTCGCGGGCGTCCGTCAGGGGTTCGCCGTGCGCGTCGCGGATCTGGACGCTCGCGCGCAGGGCCCGGCCGAGGCCGTCGGCGAGCGCCTGCGGGGCGTCGTCGGCGAGGGCGGCCGGGGCGAGTTCGATCTGGGCGCGCCACAGCCGGCGCGTGCGGTCGAGCACCGCCTCGGCGCGTGCCCGTTCCGCGGCACGTGCCGCCGCCTCGCCCCTGGCCCGGTCCACCGCCGCCACCCGGTCGATCGCGGCGGCCGCCAGGTCGGCGAACGAGGCGAACAGGCTGATCTCCTCCGGGGTGAAGTACCGGACCTGCCGGCTCGCGCCGGCCAGCGTGCCGTGCACCGTGCCGTGGCGGCCGAGGGACACCGCCGCGATGGCGTGCAGCCCCTCCCTGCGCACCAGGTCGTCCAGCGTCTCGTCGCGCGTGACGGCCTCGTCGTTGAGGTAGTCCGGGCTCCACACGGGCGCGCCCTGGCTCCGCTCCAGCCCGCGCCGCCCGGCGTCGTCGGCGCCCTCCAGGTCGGGCGGCAGCGGGGTGATGCCGCCCACGCAGGCGCGTACGAGGGTGCTGTCCGGCGGGTGCCGGAAGCTGAGGTAGGCGACGTCCAGGCCGAGCAGCCGCCGGGTGTGCCGGGTGATCACGTCGAGCAGGGACTCCTGGTCGCGGGCGGCGGTCAGGTCGCGGGCCGCGTCGACCAGGGCCACCAGCCCCGCCTCGCGCGCCCGGCGCTGACCGGAGGCCAGCCGGATCCGGCGGCCCATGCCGACGGCCTCCGCGAGGCCCGCCGCCCGCCGGTCGCCGCCCTTGCCGCGTACGCCCTGCTCCAGCTCGTCGAAGCGGCTCATGGGCGCCTCTTCGTGCAGGAGCCGCAGAAGGGCGAGGACCTGGTCGTCCACGCTCATCGAGTCAGGTCCCACACTGTCCCCCCAGTTCAACAAAACGTTGACTTTGGAGGAACCTACGGAACCGACCACTCCAGGTCAACTTCGTACCGGGAATGACCGGTTCGCGGCACCTGCCTCCTCAGCCCTCCCCGCGCGTACGCCCGCCGCCGGCCCGGTGCCGCGCCGCCTCCCGCAACTGCCGCCAGGAACCCGCCGCCTGCCGCCGCCGCTCCCGGCGCAGCCGCCCGGCGACCTCCTCGCAGCGGATACCGAGCCGGCCGAGCGCCCGCAGCACCTCCGCGGCGCCGCCGTACTCACCGGTGATGCTGTCCCCGCGCAGCGTGCCGCGCTCGGTGACCGCCTCCAGCAGCGGCCAGCCCATCACGTGCCCGGTGCCCCAGGCCACCAGATCCTCGACATAGCGGACCGGATCGCCCGCCGGGCCGTCCACCGGCCGCTGATCGTCCCCGGGCGGCCCGCACTGCGTCCACAGCAGCCGCTGCGGCCGGGCGCCCGCGGCCGCCAGGGCGGCCCAGCGGCGGCTGCCGAGCGCCTGGTCGTGCCGGTGGTGCACGGCCCGCGCGTTGGCGGTGGCGACGGCTCCGCGCAGGGCGCGCGCCCGGTCGTCGGCCCGCTCGCCGAGCAGGGCGTCCACCGCGGTGTCCAGCGGTGCCGTGGGCACGGTGAGCACCGACGCCACCGACGCCGGGTCCAGGCCGCGGGCCACCGCCTGCTCCAGCCCGGCGAAGTAGGCGTGCGCGGCGCGCGCGTAACTCTCGCCGCACGCCACCGAGCAGGCGTGCACGCCGATGCCCCGGGCGACGCACGCGGTCAGCGCGGTCAGGCCGGTCCGTGTCACCGGGATCCGCACCAGCAGGTTGGGCCGGGCGACCGCGTCCCGCAGCCGTACCGCCTCGGCGACGATCCCGGCCGCGCCCCCGGTGAGCGCGGGATCGAGTTCGACGGAGACCAGCCCCTCCGCACCGCGGGTCTCCCGGAACACGGGCAGCAGCAGGTCGCACGCCCGGCGCACGTCCTGGGTCACCAGCCGGTGCACGGGATCGGGACCGTCAGTCCGCGGGCCGGGACCGTAAGTCCACGGGCCGGGACCGTAAGTCCACGGGCCGGGACCCTCCGTCCGCAGGCCGGGACCGTCCGCCCACGGGTCGGCGTACGCGTCGGACTCCCGCAGGCCGCGCAGCAGGTCGGCGCCGTGCCAGACCAGGCCGCGCAGCATCCGGTCACCGACCAGCCGGACCAGCCGCCCCGACTCCAGGTCGCCCCGGTGGAACCCGTCCAGCCAGGGCGAGACACCCTCCGCCGCCAACTGCCGCAGCGCCGCGCCCTCGCGCCGCGCGGGGGGCCGGCGGACCCGCGCGGCCTGCGGCGGACAGCCGTCCGCCCGCTGCCGGGCCGGCCGCCTGCCGGGCCGCGCCGCCGCCTCACCGGGCCCGCGCGACTCACCCGGCGCGGGAGCCGCCCCCGCTCCCGTCTCCGGCGCGGTTCCGGCGGTGTCGGAACCGCTGTCGGCGTCGCCACCGGAACCGGTGCCGCTATCGGTGTCGGAACCGGTATCGGTATCGGTACAGGCATCGGTACAGGCATCGGCGCAGGCGCAGGCGCAGGCGCCAGTGGCGGAGTGGACGGTCGACACGTGCGCGGCGTACGCCAAGGACGCCATGGTGAGATGCCGGTGCCAGCCGTGCAGCGAGCGCCCGACGAAGTCCCGCAGCCCGACGTCACGGGCCGCGTGCGCGGTGCGGCGGCCCATGTCCGCGGCCAGCTTCGCCAGCCGCAGCAGCACCTCGGCGGGTGTCTGCAGCAGATCGGTGAGCCACAGCCGGGCCGGTGCGCGCCGCGGGTCGGGCCACTCCCCGAGCAGCAGCAGCGGTCTGCGCCGCGCCGAGGCCGGGTCCGGCATCATCACCGGGATCGACACCACCAGCGAGGTCCGGCGCCCCGGACCGGCCGTGTCGCCCCAGACCACGGTGCGCCGCAACCCCCGGATGGACTCCAGGATGCGCAGCCCCGGCAGCGGGCCCGCCCCGTACCCGGGCATCGAGGCGTCGGCGACCAGCAGTTCGGTCTCCGCGTCGGCGCGCGCGAGGACGGGGACCCCGGCAGCGGCGAACCGGTTCATGGTGGACCGGGTGCCCGTCCCGCGCACGTCCAGCAGTACGGGCCTGCCCGCGGTGCGCCAGGGGCGGGCGCCGTCCAGGACGGTGTCGATCGCGCACTCCTCGTAGGTCTCCCCGCCGACCGGACCGGGCAGTTCGGGTACGCCCACGATGCCGGCGCCGGGGTCCTGGTCGGGCAGGTGCATCCGCCAGCTCACCGGGACGCGGCTCTCCGCCGAGGCCGACCACAGCCCGAACGCCTGCTGTCCCCGGTGCATCTGGTCCAGGTGCCGGTCGAACCGGTGGCCGACGCCGACGGAGTGCCGCCCGCTCTTGGGGATGGTGAGCGGGTGCACCACCCAGGCCGCGGGCGCCGTCGACTCCTCGACATGGACGGCCAGCGCCTCGCGGATCGGCAGCCAGTCCCAGGTCGAGCTGGAGATGAAGTGGTGCAGGCTCTGCTCGGTCCCGGCGCCGCCCACCTGCGCGGCGATGTTCCGGATCGACTTGCGGCCCGGCGTGGTCAGCAGCCCTCGCACATACTGCTCGGCCCGCGCCCGCTGGTCCTTGCGGCGCAGCGAGCCGAGGGCCGCCGCGCAGACACCGGCGATCGCGGCGTCGAGCGGCCCGTGCTCCGTCCCGGCGGGTCCCGGTCCCCTGTGGCCAGCTGCGCTCAACGGTTCTCCCGGAATGGCGACGACGACCACCCCATCCTGCGGACGGCCGACGGGAGTTGACCAGGTGCGCGGACCACACGCCGTACCCGCCCCGGAGGTGCCGCCGCGACCACCGGTCGCCCGCCCCCGCACCGGAGGGCCACCGTCCGGTGCTCCGGAAGGGTACGCGCAGGTCGGAGGAGGTGGATGGGGCGGGAGGAAGGAGACCGCCGCCGGAGACGGAAGGCACCGGGTCAGGCGGCCAGGCCGCCGCCCTCGACGACGGGAGTCAGCCCGTCCAGGAGCACCTTGAGACCGGACTCGAAGAGCGCGTCGAGACGCAGGTCGTAGTCGCCGTCGAAGGCGGTGATCATCTTGGTGAAGGTCGGGAAGCGGCCGGATTCCACCAGTTCGCGCAGGGCGGGCGCCCGGCTGTCCATCCACTGGTCCTCCGACTGGCCGGTGGCGGCCTCGGCGTGCGACTCCCGCTCCAGGTGCACCGCCAGGCCCTGCACATGGCTGTAGAGCAGTACGTGGATGTCGAACAGGGCGGTGGGATCGAGGCCGTGGCCGTCGAGGGAGCTGAGCATCCACTCGGCGTGGGCGATCAGCCGGGGCACGAGCAGCGGGCGGGTGAGGGAGCCGAGCTGGGCCAGCCAGGGATGCCTGCGGTACAGGGCCCACAGGGTCCGCGCGCCCGCCTCGACGCGGGGACGCCACGTCTCGGGCGCGGTGGCGGGCGGCGGCACGTCACCGAACGCCGCGTCGGCCATGAGCAGCACGAGGTCGTCCTTGCTGGGGACGTACCGGTAGGGCGACATGGCGGCCACACCGAGCCGGGCCGCGACACCGCGCATGGAGACCGCGGCCAGCCCTTCCGCGTCGGCGATGGCGACGGCCGTACGCACGATCCGGCCGAGCGTCAGCTCGGGCTCGCGGAAGACGGCCGGTGCGTGCTCGTGGAATGCGGCCGGTACATGCTGGTGGGACACGCCCGGTTCCTGCTCGCGGGACGCGGTCCGCTCCTGCGGGTGCTGCCCTCGCGGTGGCGCCACGGGCGCGGTCGCGGCGACGACGGTGCCGGTACGCGGACGGGTCTCGACCAGCCCTTCGAGGCGGAGCGTGGTGAGGGCCTTGGTGGCGGTGGCGAGCGCGACCCCCCACTCGGCAGCGAGCCGGCGGGTCGAGGGGACCCGGTCCCCGGGCGCCAACTCCCCGTCCGCGATCCGCCGGCGGATCGCGTCGACGATCCGCAGATACGGCGGCAGATACGGCGGCCGACCGGACGATGAGCCCACGCCTGTGGCCTTCGTCACGACGTACCCCCTCCTCAATCTGTCCTAGTACAGAGACTACCAGCGACAGCTCTTCTGCCACACTCAACTGCGCTAGGACAGAAGCCCTTCATGCCGGTTGAGCGTGTTGTGCGTACGCCGTACGTTCACCCGCGTACAGCGTACGAACAACACCTGAAGGAGCAGTCAGCCATGCAGACCGTTCTCGTCGTCGGCGGCGGAATCGCCGGCCCCGCACTCGCCTACTGGCTGCACCGCCACGGCTTCGCGCCCACCGTCGTGGAACGCGCCCCCGCACCGCGTCCCGGCGGCCAGGCGGTGGACGTGCGCGGTGTCGCGCTCGACGCCGTCGAACGGATGGGCCTGCTGGAACAGGCCCGGAGCATGCGCACCAGGATGCGCGGCATGTCGATCCTCGACCCCGAGGGCCATGAGACCGACCGCTCCACCGAGGCCACCTACAGCAGCGGCCGGCTCGGCGGCGCCGACATCGAACTGTTGCGCGAGGATCTGGTGCGGCTGGTGTACGCGCGCACCCGGACGGACGTCGAGTACGTCTTCGGCGACGGCGTCACCGCGCTCGACGAGGACGAGACCGGCGTCCGCGTCGGCTTCGTCCACGGGGACTCCCGCACCTTCGATCTGGTGATCGGGGCCGACGGCCTGCACTCGACCGTGCGACGCCTGGCCTTCGGCCCCGAGGCGCGCTTCTCCCACCACCTGGGCAGCTATCTGTCGGTGTTCAGCGCGGACAACTTCCTCGCCCTGGACCACTGGCAGCTGTGGCTGCGCGACGGCGACGCGGGCTTCGGCATCATGCCCGTACGCGACAACGCCGAACTCAGGATCGCCTTCGGCTTCCGGTCCCCACCGCTCGGCCGCGACCCGCGCGGCGACGGCGACGGCGACGGTACCCTCCGGCACCTCGTCGTGGACCGGCTCGCCGCCCTGCGGTGGGAGGGCGCGCGGCTGGCCGAGGCCGCCCGGAAGGCACCGGACTTCTACTGCGACGCCATGGCCCAGATCCGGATGGACCACTGGTCCAGGGGCAGGGTGGCCCTGCTCGGAGACGCCGGGTACTGCCCTTCCCCCCTCTCGGGACAGGGCACCAGCCTCGCCCTGGCGGGCGCCTACGTACTCGCCGACTGCCTCGCCGGCGCCCAGGACGACCACCGCGCCGCGTTCACCCGCTACGAGCGGCGGATGCGCGACTTCGTGAACCTCAACCAGGCCCTGGCCACGGAGAACCCGGGCGGCCCCGCCGCCGAGGCGTCCGTCACCCGCGCCAAGCACGCTCTGACACTGGACGCGCCAAGCAAGCCCTGACACTGGACGACGGACCGGCACTGAACAACGGACCGGCACTGGACGACGGTCCGACACCGGTCCGGCACCGGACGGCATAGGCTGCCGGAATGATCGCCATGCCCGAGGAGTTCGCCCGGACCACCGTCGCGCGCGAAGGGGCAGCCGGAGCGAAGTGGCTGGTCCAACTGCCCGGGATCGTGGACGAGTTGCTGGAGACCTGGGGCTGCGTACCGGACGGTGACGTCCTGCACGGCGGGGTCGGCGTCGTCGTACCGGTGCGGCGGGCCGGGGAGGCCGCCGTGCTGAAAGTGTCCTTCCCGCACCCCGGCAACGTCCACGAACCGGACGCCTTCGTGGCGTGGGCCGGGCGCGGCGCCGTCCTGCTGCACGAGCGCGACGACGAACGGTTCGCGATGCTGCTGGAGCGGGTGCGGCCGACGACGCTGGCGGAGGTGCGTGACGGCGACGAGGTGGTGACGGTCGCCGGGCGGCTCAACCGCCGGCTGGCCGTCCCCGCGCCACCCGGCCTGCCACGCCTGTGCGAGCACGCCGACGCCTGGGAGCAACAACTACGAGCGGACGCCGAGGAGTTGTGCCATTCCCTCCCGCCCCGCGTGTTCGAAGCGGCCGGGGCGACCGCCCGGGAACTCGGCCGGACGCAGCCCGACACCCTCGTCCACGGCGACCTCCACGCCCGGAACATCCTGCGCGCGAGCCGGGAACCGTGGCTGGCCGTGGACCCCAAGGGGTACGTGGGCGACCCGGCCTACGACGGCGGCACCCTGCTGAAGTCGCGCGCGCTGACGCTGTGGGACGCGGACGACCTGCGCACGGCCGTCCACCGCGTCCTGGACGTCTTCGCCGAGGCCGCGGAAGTCGACCGCGAACGGGTGCGGCGGTGGGCCCAGTTCCATGCCGTGCAGGCGGCGTCCTGGGGCCGCCGCCACGGCTTCCGCGCAGCCCGCGGCGGCGAGCGCCTGGCCCGGCTCACCGACTTCGCCGACCGCCTGGCGGAGTTGCTCACCGACGCTGTGTAGGGCGTGGCGCGCGCCCAGTTCCGGCGTCGCCTCCCAGGCGTTCTCCGGCGTGGCCGTCGCGCTGTGCGCGCGGATCACCCGCCCCGAGGTCCGCGGCCGTGCGATCGCGGTCGTGATGAACGGCCTGATGCTCGGCACCCTGCTCGGACTGCCGATGTCCACCGTCGTCGGCAACACCGTCGCCGGCCGCTTCGCCGACCTTCCGGTCGACGCGGCGGCCCATCGCCCGCAGCAGGGCGGTGCCTTCACAGGCCAGCCGGTGGGCGAGATCGGCCGTCATGCGGTAGGGGACATGCGGGGGCACGAAGAGCACTTCGACGAGGAGGAGGCAGGGCGAACGGCCCGCGCCGTGAGGGCACGGGCGCGTGGGTCAGGGCAGGCCGGTCGGTCTACCGCTCCCGCGTCGAAGCGCGAGAGGAGACGTCACCGAGAACCATGCCGAGCGTCACGATCAGCCCTTTCGGATTCGGACGACGGAGAGCGGAAAGACGACACAAGAGGTTCGCACAGCCCGCACGCGGCGGGCAAACCGGGGCCGCCGCCGACAGACCGTCCCGGCAGACCACGACAGACCGTCCCGGCAGACCGCCCCGGTGGCCGTCACCGCCACGGATCGAGGGCGTGCTTGCCCGAGGTCCGCCCCGCTTCGAGCTGCCGGAGCACCGAGGGGCCCTCGGCGAGCGGGTGGACCTGCGGGGCGCCGGGCGGGTACACGCCCTGGGCGATGAGGACTTCGAGCTCGGTGAGCAGCGACCGGTAGACGGACGGGACCGCGGAGGCCAGCGCGCCGATGTGCAGCCCCTGGATGCGGACCTGGTGGGTGAACACCAGCTCATGCGTGCTGAGTTGGGCTTCACCGGAGGCGGCCCCGAAGACGACGACCCGTCCGGTGAAGGGCTTGGCGACGGACAGGCTGGTCTCGAACGTGGCCCGCCCCACCGACTCCAGGACCAGATCGACTCCGCCGGTCAGCCGGGTGATCTCCGCGGCCAGGTCGGGGCGCCGGCTGTCGAGGACCACGTCGGCGCCGAGCGCCCTGACCGTGTCGTGCTTGGCCGCCGACGCGGTGCCGATCACGCGCGCGCCGTAGTGGTGGGCGAGCCGGACGGCGGCCTGGCCCACACCCCCGGCCGCGGCGTGCACGAGCACCACCTCACCCGGCTCGATCCCGCCCAGCGGCTTCAACGCGGCCAGTGCGGTGGCCCAGTTGAGGACCAGGCCGAGGGCCTGGGCGTCGTTCCAGCCGGACGGCACGGGAAGCACCGTCGCGGCCGGCATCGTCATGTACTGCGCGAAGGCGCCCGGCCCCGTGCCGACCACGTGGGTGCCGACGGGCAGCGGGCGCTCCACCCCCGCGCCGACGCCCACGATCTCCCCGGCGGCCTCGAAACCCGCGACGTACGGCGCCCGCGGGCCCCCCGCGTAGGTGCCGTACGTCTGCATGACGTCCGCGAAGTTGACTCCGGCGGCGCCGACGCGGATCAGGTACTCGCCGGGCCCGGGAGCGGGGCGGCGGTGACCGGTCGTCAGGGACAGGTCACCCGGTCCCGCCTGCGACCCCTGGACCAGTGCGCGTACCGTCCGCGATGCCGTGCGCGGCTGCTGCTGCTCTGCGATCTCCATGCACCGAACATAGGAGCCTCACACTGGTGGCAAGGTCAAGTGCCGTTCGGAAAAACAGTGGTGTGCCGGGCCTCTCGCAAGTAGGCGTCGAGCGCGGCCTGCTGGTCGCTGAGGGCGGCGACCCGTGCGGCGAGCCGGTCGCGGTAGTGCTGCACCTCGCCCAGGAACTCCGGTCCGGGTCCGGGCACGTCCAGTCCGCCGCCGACGCCGTCCGTGAGGCGGGGGAGCAGCTGTCTGATCAGCCGCACCGGAAGCCCGGACTCCAGCAGCGAGCGGATGACGAGCACCCGGTCGATCGTCGATCCGCAGTAGTCGCGGAACCCGTTGCCGCACCGACCGGGGACGATCAAACCCTCGTCCTCGTAGTGCCGTAGTGATCTCGCACTCACACCGCTCGCCCGGGAGGCGTCACCGATCTTCATACCCAAAGCCAACGCCACGGCACGCCGCGATCTTCCACGACCTTTGCCCGGCCCCTCGGCTCGACGCCCGCCCAGCTCGCCCCCGAGGTATCCGGCTACGTCCGGTCGGCCGCCAGGTTCAGCGACGGCCGAGCGAGTCGATGAAGCGGTTGAGGCGGGTGACGGCTTGCCGGAGTGCGCCAACGGACCCCGCGGTGTCGCCCGCCAGTTCGAGGGAGTGATCCGCTGACGGGATCTCCAGGACGTCGAGTTGCGTGGACTCGGCGACCCGCCGGTCCCAGAGCCGGTCGGCGCTGCCTCCGATGAGCAGGGTCGGTGCCTGGGTCGCACGGAGGCCGCGGACCACGTGGTCGTAGGTCAGGACGGGGGTCAGCCAGGCCGCCGGGAGGCCGCGACCGGCTGCGATGCCGCAGGCGAGTGAGCCCAGGGACTTCCCGACGAGGAGGCGACAGGCGCCGTCCTCGGCGTCGACAGCCCGGGTGACCTGTCCCTCCACCCAGGCGATCCGGTCCTCCACGGTGAGGCGGGAGAAGTCGGCCGGGATCTGCCACCACAACTCCTGGACCGTCCAGCCGTGCTGGAGGAGAACGGCGCGGGCGAAGTGCAGCAGCGGCCTGGCGGGTGAGTAACCGACGCCCGGGAGGACGAGCGCCACACGGTCATCGGCTCCGTCGTAACGGGTGGGGACGGCGAAAGGCGAGGGATCGGGCATGGCCGGAGGGTACTCGCGGCCCTGCCCGACCCCTGGCCCACCCGACCCCTGGCCCACCCGACTCCTGGCCCACCCGACCCCTGGCCCACGGGCCGATGGGGGCCGGTGTCTACCGGCCCCGGGGGGCGTCGGCCGCCCCCCTCACGATGCCCCCTGGACGCCCCCCGCCCCCACAGCCGCCCCCGCCGCCCCCGCCCGACAAGCTCCGGCCCGGCCGAAACGCAGTTCCGGGTCCACCACGCTCTGCGCGCGCAGCAGCTTGACGTCCGAGTGGTAGTCCATCGAGGTCAGCCAGGGGGACCGGTCGCCCTGGCGGGGCAGTTGGTCGACCGCGCGCTGGATGTAGCCGGCGGCGAAGTCGAGGAACGGCCGGGTCGGCATCGCCGGATCGGCGGGCTCGGGGCGGCAGATGTCGTGGCCGAGGCGGTCCATGTGGGCCAGCAGCCGGCAGAAGTGCTCGCACAGCAGGCCGACCTTCAGCGTCCAGGAGCTGTTGGTGTAGCCGATGGCGAAGGCCAGGTTGGGTACGCCGGACAGCATCATGCCCTTGTAGGCGACGGTGTCGGGCAGCCGGACCTCCTCGCCGTCCACGGTGACCCGGACGCCGCCGAACGCCCGCACGTTCAGGCCGGTCGCGGTGACGACGACATCGGCGTCGAGTTCGCGGCCGGACGCGAGCAGCAGCCCGTTCTCGGTGAACGAGGTGACCCGGTCCGTGACGACCGAGGCGCTCCCGGCGCGGATGGCCCGGAACAGATCCCCGTCGGGCACCGCGCACAGCCGCTGGTCCCAGGGGTCGTACGGGGGATTGAAGTGCTCGTCGACCGGATAACCGTCCGGCAGCTGACGGGCGTTGACCCACCGGATCAGCCGGCGCGCGGCCTTCGGGTGCTTCTGGCAGAAGGACCAGACCAGACGCTGCTGGGCGATGTTCTTGCGCCGGGTCAGCGCGTAACCGCGCCGCGGCCCGAGATACTTCTTCAGGGCGTTGGCGATCACGTCCTTCTTCGGGACGGGCAGGATGTACGACGGGGTCCGCTGCACCATCGTCACCTGCGCGGCGGTCTCGGCCATCGAGGGCACCAGCGTGACCGCGGTGGCGCCGCTGCCGATCACCACCACCCGCCGGCCGGCGTAGTCCAGGTCCTCGGGCCAGTGCTGCGGGTGCACGACCGTACCGCGGAAGCGCTCGCGGCCCTTGAACTCCGGGGCGAATCCCCGGTCGTAGCGGTAGTAGCCGCTGGCGCAGAACAGCCACGCGCACGTCAGCGTCGTCCGCTCGCCGGTGTCGGTGCGCTCGACCCGCACCGTCCAGCGGGCCCGCTCGGTCGACCAGGACGCGGAGCGCACCTCGTGGTGGTAGCGGATGTGGCGGTCCAGGCCGTTCTCGGTCGCGGTCTCGCGCAGATACGCCAGGATCCGCGGCGCGGAGGCGATCGACTCCTCGTCCCGCCACGGCTTGAACTCGTAGCCGAAGGTGTGCAGGTCCGAGTCGGAGCGGATGCCCGGATAGCGGAACAGGTCCCAGGTCCCGCCGGAGGCGGCCCGCCCCTCCAGGATCGCGAAGCTCTTCGACGGCAGCTCGGCCGACAGATAGCGGCCGGCCCCGATACCGGAGATCCCGGCGCCGATGATCAGGACGTCGAGGTGTTCGGCGGCGGGTGCGGCTGAGGCAGCGGGCATGGGCGGCGACTCCAGACGGCCGGGCGACCAGACGATGACGTGCGGCTCGTCCATGGTGGAACGTCCACGGCGGAACGGCAAAGCACGAAGTGCACCGGGTCGCGGCTCGCACGGTGCAGTATGCACCACCCCCGCACCGCTAGAGTCGGCGCATGCCGCCGTGGAACCCGCCCTCGCCCCGCGTGCGGGAGCTGATGCGCAGGGGCGCCGAGATCGCCCTCACCCCCCGCCCGGAATGGCTCGCCGAACTCGACGCCGCCACGCTGTCCGGCCGGGCCCAGCAGCAGATCGCCGCCGACCCGGTGCTGGCCGCCGGGACCCGCCGGACGAACCGGTCCAACCTGCTGTTCTGGGCGGCCTGCAACGTCCGCGCCCCCGGCGAGCCGGTGCCCGCGAACGAGGGCGACGCGCCCCTGGCCATCGCCCGCGACCTCGTGCGGCGCGGCCTGGACGAGACCGCGCTCGACGCCTACCGGGTCGGCCAGAGCGTCGCCGTCCGGGTGTGGACGCAGATCGCCTGCTCGCTCACGGACGACCCGGCGGAACTGAGTGAACTGCTCGACGTGTCCCTGCGCTCCATCGCCGCGTTCGTGGACGACACGGTCGCCGCCATCGCCGCCCGCATGCACGCCGAGCGCGGCGAACTCACCCGCGGCACCCACGCCGAGCGCCGCGAGATCGTGGCCCTGCTGCTGGACGGCGCGCCGATCACCCGGCAGCGCGCCCAGGCCCGGCTGGGCCACGCGCTGGACGCGACGCACACCGCGGCCGTGGTCTGGACCGACGATCCCGACGCCGACCTGCACCAGCTCGACCGGGCCGCGGACGCCCTGGCCGCCGCGGCGGGCCGGAGCGCGGCACTGAGCGTCATCGCCGGCGCCGCGACCCGCTGGGTGTGGGTACACGGCCGCCCCGGCACGGACGACGTACGGGCCGCCCTGGACCGGCTGCCGGCCGCGCGCGTCGCGCTCGGCCCGGCCGCACCCGGCGTCGACGGCTTCCGCCGCAGCCATCTCGACGCGCTCACCACCCAGCGGATGCTGGCCAGGCTCTCCTCCACCCACCGCCTGGCCTCCTACGACGAGATCGAACTCGTCGCCCTCCTCACCCAGGACCCCGAACACGCCGACCGCTTCGTCAAACGCACCCTCGGCGACCTCGCGACGGCCCCGCCCGAACTCACCGAGGCGGTACGCGCCTTCCTCTCCGCACAGTGCAACGCCTCCCGCGCCGCCACCCGCCTCTTCACCCACCGCAACACCCTCCTGCGCCGCCTCACCCGCGCCGACCACCTCCTGCCCCACCCCCTCGCCACCCACCCCCTGGAAGTCGCGGCCGCCCTCGAAATCCTCCACTGGCGGGGACCCGACCGACTCGCGGGAGGTCAGGTCACGTGATCTTCGACTCCGCACCCCTGTAGTGCGTTCGGCCCCCGTGCGGAGCACGAAGTACACCCACGCATGTGTACGGCTCCAGCACGAGGGCCGAGCACTGCGCGTCGGCCGCGGCGGCACCTCCCGCCGCACACCCCCGGGCCGCAGACCGCAGACCGCAGACTTCAGACCCCGGATCCCAGGCCCCGGATCCCAGACCCTGGATTTACTAGGGCGTCCAACTATATAGTCGCGACCAAGGCCCGCGGTGCAGGGAAGCCGGTGTGATTCCGGCACGGTCCCGCCACTGTGACCGGGGAGTACGCCGTCGAGCGGTACGCCACTGACGAGCTGGATGTCGGGAAGGCGGACGGCGCGCGCTGATCCGGGAGTCAGGATACCGGCCGCGGGATGTTCCGTGTTGTCCACGAGGATGGAGCTGACACGCATGGCATCGGTGCGCGTCCACGACCCCGGCGGCCCCGCCGCACGGGCCTGGTCCCGTCGTAGTCCCCGAAGGCGTCTCCTCGCCGTCTGACGGCACCCGCCATACGCGATCTCACGCCGCCCGTCCCGCCCCGCGCCCTCGCGCGCCCGGGTGCGGCGGCGTGCCGTCCCGGATCACCTGACGAGAGCAGGCACCCATGATCCGTCCGCACGACCACACCGGTGTGCGCGAACTGACCCACTTCGTCGGCGGCAAGCACACCCCGGGAACATCGGGGCGCCACGGCGACGTGTACGACCCCAACACCGGAGAGGTCCAGGCCCGCGTACCCCTGGCGGACCGCGCCGAGACCGAGGCGGCGATCGCCGTCGCCGCCGACGCCCAGCGGGAGTGGGCCGAGTGGAACCCCCAGCGCCGCGCCCGCGTCCTGCTGCGCTTCCTGCACCTGGCCGAGCAGGAGAAGGACGCCCTGGCCCGGCTGCTGGCCGCCGAGCACGGCAAGACCGTCGCCGACGCGCACGGGGACATTCAGCGCGGCCTGGAGGTGGTGGAGTTCGCCGCGGGCGTCCCGCACCTGATCAAGGGCGAGTTCACCGACAACGCCGGCACCGGCATCGACGTCCACTCGCTGCGCGCCCCGGTGGGCGTGATCGCCGGCATCACCCCGTTCAACTTCCCCGCGATGATCCCGCTGTGGATGGCCGCCCCCGCGCTGGCCTGCGGCAACGCCTTCGTCCTCAAGCCCTCCGAGCGTGACCCGTCCGTGCCGCTGCGGCTCGCGGAGCTGTTCCTGGAGGCGGGCCTGCCGGCCGGTGTCCTCAACGTCGTCAACGGCGCCCGGGAAGCGGTCGACACCCTGCTGGAGGACCCGCGCGTCGGCGCCCTCGCGTTCGTCGGCTCCACCCCCGTCGCCGCGCACGTCTACGCCACCGCCGCCGCCCACGGCAAGCGCGCCCAGTGCTTCGGCGGCGCCAAGAACCACCTGATCGTGATGCCGGACGCCGACCTCGACCAGGCCGTCGACGCCCTGATCGGCGCGGGCTACGGCTCGGCCGGCGAACGCTGCATGGCCATCTCGGTCGCCGTCCCCGTGGGCGAGGCCACCGCCGACGCCCTCGTGGCCCGGCTCAAGGAGCGCGTCGGCGCACTGCGCATCGGGCGCAGCGACGACCCCGAGGCCGACTTCGGCCCGCTGGTCGGCCCGGACGCCCTCGAACGCGTCCGCTCCTACCTCGCCCTGGGCATCGAGGAGGGCGCCGAACTCGTCGTCGACGGACGGGACTTCGTGCTCCCCGGCCATGAGGGCGGCTTCTTCGCCGGTGCCTCGCTGTTCGACCGGGTCACCCCGGCGATGCGCATCCACCAGGAGGAGATCTTCGGACCGGTGCTGTCCGTCGTCCGCGCCGCCGACTACGAGCAGGCGCTGCGGCTGCCCAGCGAGCACGTGTACGGCAACGGCGTGGCGATCTTCACCCGGGACGGGGACACCGCCCGTGACTTCACCCGGCGGGTGAACACCGGCATGGTCGGCGTGAACGTGCCCATTCCGGTGCCGGTCGCCTACCACACCTTCGGCGGCTGGAAGCGCTCCGGCTTCGGCGACCTCAACCAGCACGGCCCGGACGCCATCCGCTTCTGCACCCGCACCAAGACCGTGACCTCGCGCTGGCCCGCCGGGCTGCGCGAGGGCGCGAGCTTCACGATCCCCACGATGGGCTGAGCGTCGTATGACCACCACCCTGCTCACCGAGGACCAGCAGGCCCTCGTCGAGACCACCCTGGACTTCGCCCAGGACCACATCGCCCCGCACGCCCTCGACTGGGACCGCGACAAGCACTTCCCCGTCGCCACACTGCGCAAGGCCGCCGGCCTCGGACTCGGCGGCGTCTACGTCCGCGAGGACTCCGGCGGCTCCGGACTCACCCGCGCCGACGGCGTCCTCGTCTTCGAGAGCCTGGCCTCCGGGTGCCCGTCCATCGCCGGGTACCTGTCCATCCACAACATGGTCGCCTGGATGATCGACCACTACGGCGACGACGCCCAGCGCGAGCGCTGGCTGCCCCGGCTGTGCGCGATGGAGGACCTCGCGAGCTACTGCCTGACCGAACCCGGCGCCGGATCGGACGCCGCGGCCCTGACCACCCGCGCCGTCCGGGACGGCGACGGCCATGTGCTGACCGGCGTCAAGCAGTTCATCTCCGGGGCCGGCGCCGCCCAGTTGTACGTCGTGATGGCCCGCACCGGCGGCGACGGCGCCGAGGGCATCTCCGCGTTCGTCGTCGACAAGGACGACCCCGGCGTCGGCTTCGGCCCCGACGAACGGAAGATGGGCTGGAACGCCCAGCCCACCCGCCAGGTCGTCCTGGACGGGGTACGGGTGCCCGCCGGCCGGCTCCTGGGCCGCGAGGGACAGGGCTTCCGCATCGCCATGAACGGCCTCAACGGCGGCCGGCTCGGCATCGCCGCCTGCTCCCTGGGCGGCGCCCGCAGCGCCCTGGACCGCAGCCTGGCCCACCTCGCCGACCGGGAGGCGTTCGGCCGCCGGCTGCTGGACGCCGAGGCGCTGCGCTTCCGCCTCGCCGACATGGCCACCGAACTGGCCGCCGCGCGCGCCCTGGTGCGGCAGGCGGCCGAGGCCCTGGACCGGGGCGACGCGCAGGCGCCGTATCTGTGCGCGATGGCGAAGCGGTTCGCCACCGACACGGGGTACTCGGTGGCCGACCGGGCACTGCAACTGCACGGAGGCTACGGCTACCTGAACGAGTACGGCGTCGAGAAGATCGTCCGGGACCTGCGGGTCCACCAGATCCTGGAAGGAACCAACGAGATCATGCGTGTCATCGTGGCCCGCGGCCTGACGGAGGCGTTCCGGTGACCGGCGGCGACGCGGACGTCCTGCTGCGCCGCACCGGCCGGGCCGCCCACATCGTCCTCAACCGCCCGCGCGCCCTCAACGCCCTGACCCACCCGATGGTGTCCCGCGTCGACGAGGCCCTCACCGCCTGGGAACGGGACCCGGCCGTCGAGACGATCGTCCTCATGGGCGCCGGCGAGCGCGGCCTGTCCGCCGGCGGTGACGTCCGCGCCATCCACGACGACGCCCGCGACGGCGACGGCACCGCCACGGCGGCGTTCTGGCGCGACGAGTACCACCTCAACGCGCGGATCGCCCGCTTCCCGAAACCGTACGTCGCCCTGATGGACGGCATCGTCATGGGCGGCGGCGTCGGCCTGTCCGCCCACGGCAGCGTCCGTATCGTCACCGAACGGTCCCGGGTCGCCATGCCCGAGACCGGCATCGGCTTCGTACCGGACGTCGGCGGCACCTACCTGCTGGCCCTCTCACCCGGCGAACTGGGCACCCACCTCGCCCTGACCGGCGCGCAGGCCGGCGCCGAGGACGCCCTGCTGTGCGGGCTCGCCGACCACCACGTGCCCGCCGCCGCGCTGGCGGACCTCGTCGGCGACCTGGCCCGCCTGCCGGTCCGCGAGGCACTGGCCCGGCACGTACGGCCCGCACCGCGGGGCGTGCTGGCCGACCGGCGCGCCTGGATCGACGCCTGCTACGCCGCCGACAGCGTCGAGGAGATCGTGCGGCGGCTGACCGCCCACGGCGACCCGGCCGCCCGGGAGACCGCCGAGACCCTGCTCGCCAAGTCCCCGACCGCGCTGAAGGTCACCCTGGCCTCGCTGCGCCGGGCCCGGCGGCTCGGCTCGCTGGAACAGGTGCTCGACCAGGAGTACCGGGTCTCCTGCGCGGCGCTGACCGCGCCCGATCTGGTCGAGGGCATCCGCGCCCAGGTCGTCGACAAGGACCGCGGCCCGCGCTGGGCACCGAAGACCCTCGGCGAGGTCACCGACGCCGACGTCGCACGCTTCTTCGCCCCGCTCGGCGCGCGCGAACTCGGGCTCGCCGCCGCGGCCGGCACCGCCGCGGAGGTGGCCTGGTGAGCAGCACCGTCGCCTTCGTCGGACTCGGGCACATGGGCGGCCCGATGGCCGCCAACCTGGTCAGGGCCGGCTACCGGGTGCTCGGCCACGACCTCGTCCCCGAGGCGGTGGCGGCCGCCGCGGGCGCCGGGGTGCGGCCGGCCGCGTCCGCGGCCGAGGCGGCCGCCGGCGCCGACGTGGTCGTCAGCATGCTGCCCGCCGGGCGGCACGTCCTCGCCCTCTACGACGACATCCTCGCCGCCGCCCGCCCCGCGACCCTCTTCGTCGACTGCTCCACCATCGACGTCGCCGACGCCCGCACCGCCCACGACCGGGCGCTCGCCGCGGGCATGCGGGCCCTGGACGCCCCCGTCTCCGGCGGGGTCGTCGGCGCCGAAGCCGCCACCTTGACCTTCATGGCCGGCGGCGCGGAACCGGAGTTCGCCGAGGCCCGTCCGCTGCTGGAGGCCATGGGCCGCAAGGCCGTCCACTGCGGCGGGGCGGGCGCCGGGCAGGCCGCCAAGATCTGCAACAACATGATCCTCGGCATCTCCATGATCGCCGTCAGTGAGGCGTTCGTCCTCGGGGAGAGCCTCGGCCTGTCCCACCAGGCGCTCTACGACGTGGCGTCCACCGCCTCCGGCCAGTGCTGGGCACTCAGCGTCAACTGCCCCGTCCCCGGCCCCGTACCGGCCAGCCCCGCCAACCGCGACTACCGCCCCGGCTTCGCCGCCTCCCTGATGGCCAAGGACCTCGCCCTCGCCGCGGGCGCGATCCGCGCGGGCGAGGTGGACGCGGAACTCGGCCTGCGCGCAGCCGAGTTGTACGCCGCCTACGCCGAACACGCCACCGACACGGAGGACTTCTCCGGCATCGTACGGACGATCAGGGACCGCAGCGGGATCAAGGAACGCAGCGGAGGGGAGCGCCCCTGACCCCTTCCGGCAGCACCGCGCGGATGGCCGTCGCGCGACACGGATTGTCGGGCGAGCCGGTACCGTACGCCCGCCCGCCGGGGCAGGGTGGGACCCATGCCGAAGACGAGTTACCGGGCGGGCGACGGCTGTGTCCTGCACGCCACCCTCACCGGCGCGGGACCGGCCCTGGTCCTGCTGCACGCGGGCGGCCCGGACCACCGGAGCATGCTGCCGCTGGCCGAGCGGTTCACCGACCGCCACACGGTGGTCGTCCCGGACCTGCGCGGCTACGGCCGCTCGGTCTGCACGGACCCGGCCCGCTACACCTGGGACCGGTACACTGACGACCTGCTCGGCCTCCTCGACCACCTGGACCTGCCCCGCGCCGCACTGGCCGGGGCCGGCCTGGGTTCCACGATCACGCTCAGGGCGGCGGCCGCACACCCGGACCGGGTACGGGCCGCCGTGCTGATCGGCGTGGAGGACATCGAGGACGACGAGGCCAAGGCCGCCGAGATCCGCTTCCTCGACGCGTTCGCCGCCCGGGTCAGGACCGAGGGCCTGGAAGCCGGCTGGGCGCCCGTCCTCTCCCTGCTCCCGCCGCTGGTGGGCGAGCTGGTACGGGACGCCGTCCCCCGCAGCGACCCCGCGAGCATCGCCGCCGCCGCGGCCATCGGACACGACCGCTCCTTCCGCACCGTCGGCGAACTCGCCGCGATCACCGTGCCGACCCTGGTCTTCCCCGGCACCGACCCACGCCACCCCACCGCCCTCGCCCGGCAACTCGCGGCCACCCTCCCCGACGGCCACCTGGCCACCCCCGCGATCGACACCGCACTGCACAACGCCGAGGACCTCGCCGAGGCGGTGGCCCCGGCCATGCGGGCGTTCCTGGTGGCGCATGCGGTGAGGTGACCTAGCGAGAGCCCTCCGGCTGACGAAAGGAGCTGAATCCCTGCCCAACGCTCCTTACCTGCATGAGGAGTTGTTGCCGGGTTACGATTCCTGCGCCTGCGCCGACAAGATCGCGGTCGACGCGGTGACCGGAGCCGCGGCCACCACCCCGCTCCGCGCCGCCGCGAGCCTCGCCATCAGCCAGGCCACCACCCGCGGGCCCCGTGCCCGCCACCCCTCACCTCCGCGACGGGAAGCCCAGGCGAATGACCGACGACAGCGCACCCACGTCAGCCCTGTCCGCGCTTGACCCCGACGCGGACCGCACGACCCAGCGGACCATGACCGCCGCGATCGGCGTGATGGCCCTGTTCTTCCGTCCTCGGCCGTGATGCCGGTCCGGATGGCGAGCGAGAACGTGCCGTGGTGGGACATCGCGCTGGCCGTCGCCCTGCTGCTCGGTTCGGTCGCCGTGCTGCTGCGCGTGGGCGGCCGGATCTACATCGGTGGCCTGCTCCAGCACGGCGGCATCGTCAAGGCCCGGGCCGCCCTGCGCAACGCCCGACTGGGGGGCATGTCATGACCGCCACCGCCGGGAGCTGGACGACCGAGGCTGGGGTCGGAACCGGTGCTGCCCACTACGCCGAGGCCGGAGCCGGTGCCGCCCACGACGCCGAGGCCGGCCGGGACGGCTGCCGGCTGCCCACCCGATGACATGACCCCGCGCCTTCGGGTCCGTCAGTGCCCCGGGCCGCCGCTCTCCACCGGATACGGCACGTAGGTGCGCCGGTCCGGGTCGACGGCCAGCCGGCCGCCGGCCGGTGGGCGGGCCCGTTGCGCGCAGTCGCGGCGTTCGCAGATCCGGCAGCCGAGTCCGATCGGGGTGGCGGCCCGGGGATCGTCCAGGGCGAGGCCCTCCGCGTAGACCAGGCGGTGGGCGTGGCGCAGTTCGCAGCCGAGGGCGACGGCGAACTCGGCGCGCGGGGCGTGGTGGCCGAAGCCGCCCCGGGTGAGGGTCCGCGCGACCCAGAAGTACCGCTTGCCGTCGGGCATCTCGGCCACCTGCGTCAGTATCCGGCCGGGCGCGGAGAACGCCTCGTACACCGTCCACAGCGGGCAGGTGCCGCCGAGCCGGGAGAAGTGGAAGTCGGTCGCGGACTGCCGTTTGGAGATGTTGCCGGCCCGGTCGACCCGCAGGAAGGAGAACGGCACGCCCCGCCGTCCCGTGCGCTGGAGGGTGCTCAGGCGGTGGCAGACGGTCTCGAAGCCGACGCCGAACCGCGCGGACAGCAGCTCGATGTCGTAGCGCACCTCCTCGGCGGTGGTGTGGAAGGCCGTGTACGGCATGAGGAGGGCGCCCGCGAAGTAGTTCGCCAGGCCGATGCGGGCCAGCGACCGCGACTCGGGCGAGGTCAGGCCCGTGGCGCCGGCGGCGAGGGCGTCGAGCAGCGGGCCGTGCTCCAGCAGCGCGAGCTGGGTGGCGAGTTGGAAGGCCCGTTGGCCGTCGCTGAGCCAGGGCGACAGGAACAGCAGCCCGGTGGCGGGGTCGTAGCGCCGGGCGTCGGCGGAGCGGCCGGTGGCGGCCTGGACGACGCGGACGCGGTGGCGCTCGGCGAGCAGCGCGGTGAGCGGGTCGGCGACCCGGCCCGCACGCAGGTCCAGGGTGCCGGCGGTCCGCTCGGCCTCGGTGTCCAGCGGTTCGAAGTGGTTGTGGTGCGCGTAGAAGAAGTCCCGTACCTCGTCGTGCGGTTCGGCGGCCGGCAGCGGGGCGCCGCCCGGGCCCGGACCCCGGCCCGGGGAGCCGAGGGCGGCGGCCTGTTCGACGGTGTCGCGGTAGCGGCGGTGCAGCGCGACCAGGGCGCGGGCCACCTCCGGATGGTCGCGGGCGGCGTCGGTGATCTCCTCGGCGGCGGGCAGTTCCACCGCGCACGCCTCGTCGGCGAGCGCGGCCCGCAGATCGGCGGCGAGCCGGTCCTCGGCGGCCTCGGAGAAGAACTCCGCGTCGACCCCGAACACCTCCGCGATACGCAGCAGCACCGGTGCGGTCAGCGGCCGCTGGCTCTGCTCGATCTGGTTGGCGTAGCTGGTGGAGATGCCGAGCGCGCGGGCCATGTCGACCTGGTTCATGCCGTGCTCGCGGCGCAGCCGCCGCAGCTTCGCATGGGCGTAGACCTTGCGGCCTGCGGCTCGTCGGGCCATGGCGCACATCCCTTGTCGCGTGCCGGTGAGCTGCGGCCTTCCGCCTCCGGTCACTTGCGAACATAGCATCCGCGACCTTCGCAGTTTTCGCAGATCCGCAGCCCGGGCCGGTATGGATTTCGCAGATTGGAGAGGTGGTCCGGGGGCCGCCGGGCGGGCAGTGTCGTTGACATCGGTCGTCGTCGACATCAGTCCTCGTCGACCCTCGTCAGTCCTCGTCAGTCCTCGTCAGTCCTCGTCAGTCCTCGTCAGTTCACGTCAGCGCCGCGTCCCGCACCTCCTAGGAGTCCCGTGATCGAGCACCGCGTCCGTGTCCACCCCAGCGCCGACCGGCTCCCGCGCGAGGACCAGCTCGCCTGGAAACTGGCCGCCGTGGCGACCGGCACCGGGGAGCCGGTCGCCGACAGCGCCGCCATGGCCGTCAACCGGGTGATCGACAACGCCTCGGTGGCCGTCGCCTCCCTGCCGCGCCGCCCGGTCGCCGTCGCCCGCGCCCAGGCCACCGCCCACCCCTCCACCGCCCCCGGCGCCTCGGTCTTCGGCACCCCCGTCCGCGTCTCCCCGGAGTGGGCGGCGTGGGCCAACGGCACCGCCGTGCGCGAGCTGGACTTCCACGACACCTACCTGGCCGCCGACTACTCCCACCCCGGCGACAACATCCCGCCGCTGCTCGCCGTCGCCCAGCACACCGGCCGTACCGGCGCCGACCTGCTGCGCGGCATCGTCGCCGCGTACGAGGTCCATGTCGCCCTGGTCAAGGGCATCTGCCTGCACGAACACCGCATCGACCACGTGGCCCACCTCGGCGCGGCCACGGCCTGCGGCCTGGGCGCCCTGCTGCGGCTGCCCACCGGGACGGTGTACCAGGCCGTCCAGCAGGCCGTGCACACCACCACCGCCACCCGGCAGTCCCGCAAGGGCGAGATCTCCAGCTGGAAGGCGTACGCCCCCGCCTTCGCCGGCAAGGCCGCCATCGAGGCCGTCGACCGGGCCATGCGCGGCGAGACCTCCCCGTCCCCGGTCTACGAGGGCGAGGACGGCTTCCTGGCCTGGATGCTGAACGGCCCGCGGTCCGACTACACGGTCCCTCTCCCGGCGCCGGGCGAGCCGCGCCGCGCGATCCTCGACACGTACACCAAGGAGCACTCGGCCGAGTACCAGGCGCAGGCGGTCATCGATCTCGCCCGGCGGCTGCGGGAGAAGACCGGCCCCCTGGACCGCGTACGCTCGATCGTCCTGCACACCAGCCACCACACCCACCACGTGATCGGCTCCGGCGCGAACGATCCGCACAAGTACGACCCGACGGCCAGCCGGGAGACCCTGGACCACTCGGTGCCGTACATCTTCGCCGTCGCCCTGGAGGACGGCACCTGGCACCACGAACGCTCGTACGCGCCCGAGCGCGCCGCCCGCCCGGAGACGGTCGCACTGTGGCGGAAGATCACGACCGTCGAGGACCCGGCCTGGACCCGCCGCTACCACGACCCCGACCCGGGCCGCCGCGCCTTCGGCGGCCGCGCGGTGATCACCCTCGACGACGGCACCGTGATCGAGGACGAACTCGCCGTCGCGGACGCCCACCCGGCCGGCGCCCGACCCTTCGACCGCGCCGCCTACGCCGGCAAGTTCCGCACCCTCACCGAGGGCATCGTCACCGAGTCCGCGCAGGACGCCTTCCTGGACACCGCCGCCCGGCTCGCCGAGCTGCCGGCGGCCGGCCTGGGCGGGCTGTTCCCGGCCGTCGACACCGACGCCGTCGCCGCGTACGACGCCGACCTGCCGAAGGGACTGTTCTGATGGTGCTGCACACCCGTACCACGCCCGCCGAGCGCCGCCGCGCCTTCCGCGAACAGCTCGCCTCGGGGCGCCTGCTGCGCATCCCCGGCGCGATCAACCCGTTGTCCGCCCGCCTGATCCAGGACACCGGCTTCGACGCCGTCTACCTGTCCGGGGCGGTCCTCGCCGCTGACCTGGGCCTGCCCGACATCGGCCTGACCACGTCCACCGAGATCGCCGCCCGCGCCCAGCAGACGACCCGGGTCACCGATCTCCCCGTCCTCGTCGACGCCGACACCGGCTTCGGTGAACCGATGAACGCGGCCCGCACCGTCCAGCTCATGGAGGACGCCGGCCTGGCCGGACTCCACCTGGAGGATCAGGTCAACCCCAAGCGCTGCGGCCAGCTGGACGGCAAGACCGTCACCCCCCGCGAGGAGATGGTCCGCCGGATCAGGGGAGCCGTGGACGCCCGCCGGGACCCCGGCTTCCTGCTGATGGCCCGCACCGACGCCCGCGCGGTGGAGGGGCTGGACGCGGCGATCGACCGGGCGAAGGCGTATGCCGACGCCGGCGCGGACGCCCTCTTCCCCGAAGCGCTCGCGGACGTCTCCGAGTACGAGGCGTTCCGCGAGGCCGTCGACGTGCCGCTGCTCGCCAACCTCACCGAGTTCGGCAAGACCCCCCTCCTCGACGCGGCGACCCTGGAGAGCCTCGGCTACAACATCGCCCTCTACCCGGTGACGCTGCTGCGCCTGGCCATGGGCGCCATCGAGGACGGGCTGCGCACGATCGCCGCCGAGGGCACCCAGGAGTCCCTGCTGCCGCGCATGCAGACCCGCTCCCGCCTGTACGAACTCCTCGGCTACGAGGAGTACTCGGCCTTCGACTCGGCCGTCTACGACTTCACGCTCCCGCCCGGAAACTGACCGGTCACCTGACCCCCGAAGGCAGGCACCCATGCCCACCACCACACCCCGGATCCACCGCGGCCTCGCCGGTGTCGTCGTCGACACCACCGAGATCTCCACGGTCCTCCAGGAGACCAACTCCCTCACCTACCGCGGCTATCCGGTCCAGGACCTGGCCGCGACCCGCTCCTTCGAGGAAGTCGCCCACCTCCTCTGGTACGGCGAACTCCCCGCCGCCGGACCGCTCCGCGACTTCCAGGCCCGCGAACGCGCCCTGCGCCCCCTGGACCGCACCACGCTGGAACTGCTGGCCCGGCTGCCCGAGACCTGCCACCCCATGGACGTGCTGCGCACCGCCGTCAGCTTCTTCGGCGCCGAGGATCCCACGGAGGACGACGCCAGCCTCGCCGCCCACCGCGCCAAGTCCCTCACCCTGCTGGCCAAGCTGCCCACCGTCGTGGCGGCCGACCAGCGCCGCCGCCGGGGCCTGGCCCCGATCCCGCCCGACCCCTCCCTCGGGTACGCGGAGAACTTCTTCCACATGTGCTTCGGCAGCGTCCCCGACCCGGACGTGGTCCGCTGCTTCGAGATCTCGCTCGTCCTGTACGCCGAACACAGCTTCAACGCCTCCACGTTCACCGCCCGCGTGGTCACCTCCACCCTCTCCGACCTCTACAGCGCGGTCACCGCCGCCATCGGCGCCCTCAAGGGCCCACTGCACGGCGGCGCCAACGAGGCGGTGATGCACATGCTGCTGGAGATCGGTGACCCGGGACGGGCCGGGGAGTGGCTGGACCAGACACTGGCGTCCCAGCGGAAGATCATGGGCTTCGGCCACCGCGTCTACCAGCACGGCGACTCCCGCGTCCCGGTCATGCAGGACGCCCTCGACCGGCTGGTGGCGCGGGCCGCGGACCCCGAGGCGACCCGGCTCGCCACCCTGCACGCGGCCCTGCGGCACGCCATGGCCGACCGCAAGGGCATCCACCCGAACCTGGACTACCCGGCCGGCCTCGCCTACCACCTCATGGGCTTCGACATCCCCGTCTTCACACCGATCTTCGTGATGAGCCGCATCACCGGCTGGACCGCCCACATCACCGAGCAGCTGGCCCACAACGCGCTGATCCGCCCGCTGGCTTCGTACGACGGCCCGGGGCGGCGGGCGGTGCCGGCGGCTCCGTAGGAGCGCCCCCGCAGGAACCCCGCAGGAACCCCGCAGGAACCCCGCAGGAACCCCGCAAGAAGAGGACGACCGAGCGGCGCCCGCCGCCCCTCCGCCGAGCACTCAGCGCAGGTCCGCGGCCTCGCCGCCCGGGCCGCTGATTTGGCACAGGCTTGATTGACGGCCCCGAGAAACGGGCCGTACGGTCCCCTTGTAGTGACGGCATGAGGAAGCTGGTGGGATTCCAGCACGGTCGCGCCACTGTGAGCCCGCCACCGCGAGGTGGCGGGCGAGTCAGACACTGAGCCGTCACTCCGCCCGTATACGCAAAGGGACGCACGATCCCGAAGGAGGGCTCGCCTTGAGCAGCGTTTCCACATCCCCGCGCCCGGCATCCACGCCGGTCGTCCTGCCGGTCTCGAAGTCCGTTCTGTGGCTGGTCGGCACCGCGCTGATCGCGCTGGCCGTCTACTACTTCATCGGCGTCGACCAGGGGGCCGTGTCGGTGTTCGGCAACGACATGCACGTGCACGAGTTCGTCCACGATGCCCGTCACTTCCTCGGCTTCCCCTGCCACTGATCTCGCCGGCACCTGGACGTACGGACAACTCGACATGGAAAAGAAGCTCATACTGCGCGGCGTGCTCGCCGGCGCAGTCGCGGGGCTGCTCGCTTTCGTCTTCGCGCGGATCTTCGCCGAGCCGCAGATCGCCAAGGCCATCGACTACGAGAGCGGCCGGGACGCCGCGCAGAACGCCTTGGACAAGGCGGCCGGACTGCCCGTCGAGGCCGCCGGCCCCGACCTGTTCAGCCGCACCATCCAGGCCAACGTCGGCATCGGCGTCGGGATCATCTTCTTCGGAATGGCGATGGGCGCCCTGTTCGCCGTCGCCTACACCGTCTGCCTGGGCCGCACCGGCGGCCTGCGAGCACGCAACCTGGCCCTGCTCGTCGCCGGCGGCGGTTTCCTCGGCATGTATCTGGTGCCGTTCCTGAAGTACCCGGCGAACCCGCCCGCGATCGGCCACGAAGAGACCATCCAGCAGCGCAGCGGCCTGTACCTGATCATGGTCGTCTGCTCGGTGGCCTTCCTCGTGGGAGCCGTCTACCTGGGCAAGCGGCTCCAGGCCCGGTTCGGCAACTGGAACGCGAGCCTCCTGGCCGGCGCGGTGTTCGTCGTCGCCATCGGGACCGTCATGCTGCTGCTGCCGCAGCTCGGCCACCTCTCGTACAACAAGGCCGACTACGGCGACCAGGCGACCGAGACCCCGCTGCCGCTGAAGGACGCCAAGGGCGACATCGTCTTCCCGGGCTTCCCGGCCGACGTGCTGTTCGCCTTCCGTTTCTACTCGGTGGGCGCGCAGCTCATCCTCTGGACGGCCCTCGGCCTGATCTTCGCCCCCTTGGCGGAACGCCTGCTCAAGCCGGTGAGCCCGGATGCCGCCGCACAGGAGCCGGACCCCGTCCCGGCGTGACCGGCGTACGGAACCGGCCGGGCGCGGCTCGGGCCCGGCCGCCGGGCGACCAGGCCGCTCATCCGGACGTTCGCAGCTGAAGAGGATCGCCGTGAGCCGACGCCCCGAGCCCCGCAGAATCGTCCTGGACGGTGTACCGGCCATCGCCCTCACACCGCAGGAGTACGAGCGTCTCGTCCTGGCGCGCCGCCAGCTCGGCGGCCAGAGCTCCCGTATGAGCGCCCTGAACCGGGACTTGTCGCTGGCCGCCGACCTGCTGGACGAAGCCCGGGCCGAACTCTGCGCCACGGCCGACGGCCACGGCCACTGCCCTGCCGTGCGGTCCGGGCAGGACGGCGAGCGCGTCTGCTGCCGGATCAAGGCGCTGCTCGGCTCCGCCCGGTTCGCCGTACCCGCGCGCTCGTCCGCCGCAGCCGACAGCGGTCCGAAGCCGCGCCGACGCACGCGCGGGGCCACCGGTCACCGATGACCGGCGGCCCCGCGCCGTACGGAGAGCGGGCACGCTGGGCCGGGCGGTCATGCCCGCCTGTCAGAAGTCCCAGTCGTCGTCGGCGGTGTCCTCCGCCGTGCCCATGACGTAGGAGGAGCCGGAGCCGGAGAAGAAGTCGTGGTTCTCGTCCGCGCCGGGCGACAGCGCCGCCAGGATCTCCGGGTTCACCGCGGTCTCGTCCGCGCCGAAGCGGGCCGGGAGACCGAGGTTCATCAGCGCCTTGTTCGCGTTGTAGCGGACGAAGACGGCGACGTCGTCCATCAGCCCGAGCGGCTCGTACAGCTCGCCCGAGTACCGCAGTTCCAGCTCGTACAACTCCTCCAGCAGGCCGTACGTGAAGGCCCGCAGCTCCTCCTGCCCGGCCGGCGTCCGCTGCTCCAGGCCGCGCTGGTACTTGTAGCCCGAGTAGTAGCCGTGCACCGCCTTGTCCCGCAGGATCAGCCGGATCATGTCGGCGGTGTTGGTGAGCAGGGCGTGGGTGGAGAAGTGCAGCGGCAGGTAGAAACCCGCGTACAGCAGGAGCGAGGACAGCAGGGTGGAGGCGATCTTCCGCTTCAGCGGGTCGTCGCCGTAGTAGTGCCCGAGGACGGTCTTGCAGCGCTGCTGGAGCACGTCGTTGCCGACGGCCCAGCGGTAGGCGTCGTCGATCTCCGGGGTGGTGGAGAGGGTGGAGAAGACGGACGAGTAACTGCGGGCGTGCACCGCCTGCATGAAGGCGATGTTGGTGTAGACGGCCTCCTCGTGCTCGGTGCGCGCGTCCTGGATCTGCACGATCTCACCGACCGTGGCCTGCACGGTGTCGAGCATGGTCAGGCCGGTGAACACCCGCATGGTCAGGGTGCGTTCCCCGGCGGTGAGCCGCTGCTGCCAGGCGTTCACGTCGTTGGACAGCGGTACCTTCTCGGGCAGCCAGAAGTTGGCGGTGAGCCGGTTCCACACCTCCAGGTCCTTCTCGTCGGTGACGCGGTTCCAGTTGACCGGGCGCAGCCGGGCGGCGGGGTCGTGGCGGTAGGACGGGGGAGTGACCGACAGCTCGGCCGGCGGGGCGGGGGTGGTGGTCATCGTCGGTACGTTCCTCACAGCGTGCAGGACAGGCAGTTCTCGATCTCGGTGCCGGCCAGGGCCTCCTGGCGCAGCCGGATGTAGTACAGGGTCTTGATGCCCTTGCGCCAGGCGTGGATCTGCGCCTTGTTCAGATCGCGGGTCGTCGCCGTGTCCCGGAAGAAGAGCGTGCAGCTCAGGCCCTGGTCGACGTGCTGGGTGGCCGCCGCGTAGGTGTCGATGATCTTCTCGTAGCCGATCTCGTACGCGTCCTGGAAGTACTCCAGGTTGTCGTCGTCCATGTGCGGCGCCGGATAGTAGACGCGGCCGAGCTTGCCCTCCTTGCGGATCTCCACCTTGGCGGCGACCGGGTGGAGGGAGGCGGTGGCGTCGTTGATGTAGCTGATGGAGCCGGTGGGCGGGACGGCCTGGAGGTACTGGTTGTAGATGCCGTGCTCGCGGACGGCCTCCTTCAGCTCACGCCAGTCGGCCTGCGTGGGCAGCGTGATCCCCGCGTCGGCGAACAGCTGCCGCACCCGCTCGGTGGCCGGCTCCCACACCCGCTCGGTGTACTTGTCGAAGTAGGAGCCGTCCGCGTACGCCGACTTCTCGAAGCCGTCGAAGGCGGTGCCGCGCTCGACGGCGATGCGGTGGGAGGCGCGCAGCGCGTGGTAGGCGACGGCGTAGAAGTACATGTTCGTGAAGTCGACGCCCTCCTCGCTGCCGTAGTGGACGCGCCGCGCGGCGAGGTAGCCGTGCAGGTTCATCTGGCCCAGGCCGATGGCGTGCGACAGGTCGTTGCCGCGCGCCACGGACGGCACCGCGGTGATGTCCGACTGGTCGGAGACGGACGTCAGGCCGCGCACCGCGGTCTCCACCGTCGTGCCGAGGTCGGGCGAGGCCATCGCGGCGGCGATGTTCAGCGACCCCAGGTTGCACGAGATGTCCCGGCCGACCGTCTCGTAGCCGAGCGCGGCGTCGTACGTGCTCGGCGTGTTGACCTGGAGGATCTCCGAGCACAGATTGGACATGTTGATCCAGCCCGGGATCGGGTTGGCCCGGTTCACCGTGTCCTCGAACAGCAGGTACGGGTAGCCCGACTCGAACTGCAGCTCCGCGATCGTCTTGAAGAACTCGCGGGCGCTCAGCCTGGTCTTGCGGATGCGCGGGTTTGCGACCAGCTCGTCGTAGTGTTCGCTCACCGACAGGTCCGCCAGCGGCTTTCCGTACTCGCGCTCGACGTCGTACGGCGAGAACAGGTGCATGTCCTCGTTGCGCTTGGCCAGTTCGAAGGTGATGTCGGGGACGACCACGCCGAGGGAGAGCGTCTTGATGCGGATCTTCTCGTCCGCGTTCTCCCGCTTGGTGTCCAGGAACCGCATGATGTCGGGGTGGTGGGCGTGCAGGTACACCGCGCCCGCGCCCTGCCGCGCGCCGAGCTGGTTGGCGTACGAGAAGGAGTCCTCCAGGAGCTTCATCACCGGCACGACACCGGAGGACTGGTTCTCGATCTTCTTGATCGGGGCGCCCTGTTCGCGCAGGTTGGTCAGCAGCAGTGCCACGCCGCCGCCCCGCTTGCTGAGCTGGAGCGCGGAGTTGACGCCGCGCCCGATGGATTCGAGGTTGTCCTCGACCCGCAGCAGGAAGCAGGAGACCAGCTCGCCGCGCTGGGCCTTGCCGGCGTTGAGGAAGGTCGGGGTGGCCGGCTGGAAGCGGCCGGTCATCATCTCGTCCACCAGACGGGAGGCCAGCTCCTCGTCACCGGCGCCGAGACACAGGGCGGTCGCGACGACCCGGTCCTCGTAGCGCTCCAGGTAGCGGGAGCCGTCGAAGGTCTTCAGCGTGTACGACGTGTAGTACTTGAAGGCGCCCAGGAAGGTGCGGAAGCGGTGCTCGTGGGCGTACGCCTGCCGGTACAGGGCCTCCAGGAACTCCCAGTCGTAGCGCCGGACGAACGCCTCCTCGTAGTAGCCGTGCTCGATGAGGTGGTCGATCTTCTCCTTCAGCGACCCGAACGTCACCGTGCGGGGATCGACGTGCTGGAGGAAGTACTGGCGGACGGCCTCGCGGTCCTTGTCGAACTGGATGCGGCCCTCGCAGTCGTACATGTTCAGCATGGCGTTCAGCGCGTGGTAGTCCTTGCGCGTGCCGACCGACTCGCGCGGCGCGGTGATCACGCCGCCGCCGATGAGTGTCGTGTCCAAAACGTCCTGAGTCCTTCCCTCACGGCACGGACGTCGTGGTCCGTGCCCAGCAGTTCGAATCGGTACAGCTCGGGGACCTGGCACTTCGCCGAGATCACCCGGCCGGCCAGGCAGTAGTCCGCGCCGAAGTTGGTGTTTCCGGAGGCGATGACCCCGCGCAGCAGGGCGCGGTTGGCCTCGACGTTCAGAAAGCGGACCACCTGCTTGGGGACCGCGCCGGCGCGTTCGCCGCCGCCGTAGGTGGGCACGACCAGCACATACGGCCCGGTCACCCGCGGCATGCCCTCGCGGTGGGGGTGCAGGGGGATGCGTGTGGCGGGCAGGCCCAGCCTTTCCACGAAGCGCTTGGTGTTCTCCGAGACGCTGGAGAAATACACGAGTGCGCCCATCGGCCGCCGCCTCCTCTCGCTCGTTCCCGACGGGGTCCGAGGACCTGGAGGGGAGGAGCGGCGCGGCGCGGACGGCAGGGCGCCGGGGCGTGGATGCACCTGTGCCCGGGTCCGTGCGTCTGCCACCTGGCCCTCCCTCGGGGCCTCGGAGCGCGCACACCGCCGTCCGGTGTGCGCACCGGTGGCAGGTCTTCGGACTCGCGGGCGTGTCCCGTGCCGTAGAGACTCCTACTGGCCGTCGCTTCCCAGGCCCGTCGTGCGGACCCAGTGCGTGTGACGGCGGTCGTTCCCACTCACCGCTGCGGGGCAGCCCCGGATTCCCACCGGGTTCCCTCTTGCGACGCCGGACACCGAAGTGCCCGGCGAACCACCAGCAGCGACAACACTACATCTGGAACTCGCTGAGCACACACAGCCCAGATGTTGTGTTCCAGCGAGGACTTAGGTATACCTAAGTCCTGCCCCCTCCGGAGGGGGCAGGACGATGTCGTACCAGGCCCTCAGCCCTGGTCGTAGGTATGGAACCCCCGGCCGGACTTGCGGCCGAGGAGTCCCGCCTGCACCATCCGCTGGAGCAGCGGCGGCGGGGCGTGGAGCGGCTCGCGGAACTCGTCGTACAGGGACTCGGCGATGGAGGCGACGGTGTCCAGGCCGATCAGGTCGGCGAGCCTGAGCGGGCCCATGGGGTGGGCGCAGCCCAGTTCCATGCCGGTGTCGATGTCGGCGGCGGTGGCGAAGCCGGACTCCGCCATCCGGACGGCGGCGAGCAGGTAGGGGATCAGCAGGGCGTTGACGACGAAGCCGGCCCGGTCCTGGGAGCGGACGACCGTCTTGCCGAGCGTGCGGGTGGCGAAGTCCTCGACCCGGGCCGTCGTCTGCGCCGAGGTGTGCAGCGAGGTCACCACCTCGACCAGCGGCAGCACGGGGACGGGGTTGAAGAAGTGCAGGCCCACGACCCGGTCCGCGCGGGCGGTCGCCATGCCGAGCCGCATCACGGGCAGCGAGGAGGTGTTGGTGGCCAGCACGGCCGCCGGGTCCTCGACGATCTTGTCCAGGGCGGCGAAGACCTCCGTCTTGGCGTCCGGGTTCTCGACGACGGCCTCGACGACGAGCTGCCGGTCGGCGAGGCCGTCCAGGCTGCCGGCGAACACCGTCCGCTCCAGCGCGTCCCGCGCCGCCGCCCGCTCCAGCTTGCCGCGCCGCACCGCCCGGTCGAGCGAGGCGGCCACCCGGTCCCGTGCCGCGCGGGCGGCGACCGCGTCCACCTCGCAGACCACGGTGTCCAGCCCGGCCCGCGCGCACACCTCCGCGATGCCCGCACCCATCTGCCCGCCGCCGACCACACCGACGCGCGTGATGCCGCTCGCACTCACGCCGCCGCGCGCAACGCCCGCCGTACTCACGCCCGCCGCACCTCCGCCCGCCCCGCCCACGCCCGCCGCGCTCACGCCCGCACCTCCGGTCGGCGTGCTCACACCCGCCCCGCTTCCGCCCGCCGCGTTCACGCCGCCGCGCGCGCCGCCCGCCGCGCTCACGCCCGCACCTCCGGTCGGCGCACGAGGTGGTGGGTGTAGGCGTCCGGGGTGAAGAACAGCGGCAACTCGCCTGCCATCGCGGTCCGTTCGAACAGGGCGCGGATGTCGTCGACGGGTGCCCACGGGTACGCGGCGCCCAGCGCGGCGCACTCCTCGTCGAGCACCCGCTGCACGGTCTCCCGGTCGACGACCCGGTGCCGCAGCCACTGCCAGATCTGCACCCGGGCGATCTCGGCGGTGGCCGCGTCCTCCATCAGCCCGTCGAGCGCGACCGCGCCCTGGCCGCGCAGCCAGGCGGCGTAGTACCGCAGCGCGACGGAGACGTTGGTGCGCACCCCCTCGGCGCTGGGCGGGCCGCTGATCCGGCGCACGTCCAGCAGGTCGGCGGGGGTCACCTCGACGTCGTCGCGGCCGCGGTCGAGCTGGTGGGGCCGCGCGCCGAGGACGCCGTCGAAGACCTCGCGGCAGACCGGGACGAGCGCGGGATGGGCCACCCAGGACCCGTCGAAACCGTCCTCGGCCTCCCGCTCCTTGTCGAGGCGGACCTTGGCGAGCGCGGCCTCGTTCGCGGCCGGGTCCTTCTCCGGCACCTGGGCGGCCATCCCGCCGATGGCGTGCGCCCCGCGCCGGTGGCAGGTGCGGACGAGCAGCTCGGTGTAGGCCCGCAGGAAGGGCGCGGTCATCGTGACCTCGGCACGGTCCGGCAGCAGGAAGTCGGTGCGGTGCCCGAACGTCTTGATCAGGCTGAACAGGTAGTCCCAGCGGCCCGCGTTGAGCCCTGCGCCGTGCTCGCGCAGCTCGTACAGGATCTCCTCCATCTCGAACGCGGCGGTGATCGTCTCGATGAGGACGGTGGCGCGGACCGTGCCGCGCGGGATGCCGAGCAGCTCCTGGGCGAGCAGGAACACGTCGTTCCACAGCCGGGCCTCGTACCGGTTCTCCAGCTTGGGCAGGTAGAAGTACGGGCCGTGCCCGGCGTCGATCTGCCGCTGGGCGCAGTGGAAGAAGTACAGGCCGAAGTCGACAAGCGCGGCGGGCACCGGGCGGCCGTCGAACTCCAGGTGCTCCTCGTCCAGGTGCCAGCCGCGCGGGCGGACCATGATGGTGGCGAGCCGCTCGCCGAGCCGGTACTCACGGCCCTCGGGCGTGGTGAAGTCGATCCGCCGCTCGATGGCGTCGAGCAGGTTGAGCTGCCCGCCGACCACGTTGTCCCACAGGGGCGCGGTGGCGTCCTCGAAGTCCGCCATCCACACCTGGGCGCCGGAGTTCAGCGCGTTGACCGTCATACGGCGGTCCGGCGGGCCGGTGATCTCCACCCGGCGGTCGGTCAGGCCGGGCGCGGGCGGCGCCACCCGCCAGCCCGGGTCCGCGCGCACCGAGGCGGTGACCATGGGAAAGCCCAGCGGCGAGCCCGCCGCCAGCCGCAGCGCCTGCCGGCGGCGTTCCTTCATCAGCTCCCGCCGGCGCGGCTCGAACGCCTCGGTGAGCCGGCCGACGAAGTCCAGGGCGGCGGGGGTGAGGATCTCGTCGTGCCGGTGGCCGGACGCGGCCAGGACACGGATCTGCTGGGTGAGTGCGGTGGTGGGCATCGGGCTCTCCTGACGGGGACGGGAGCGGAGGGGGCGGGGACGGTCGCCCCCTCCGCTCGGCCGAGGGGGCTGCCTAGTGGAACTGCTCCGCCTCCGTGGAGCCGGCCAGCGCCGTGGTGGAGGAGGCGGGGTTGACAGCGGTGGAGACCAGATCGAAGTAGCCGGTGCCGACCTCGCGCTGGTGCTTGACGGCGGTGAAGCCGTGGGCCTGCGCGGCGAACTCCTTCTCCTGGAGGTCGACGTACGCGGTCATGCCGTGCTCGGCGTAGCCGCGCGCCAGGTCGAACATGCCGTGGTTGAGGGAGTGGAACCCGGCCAGCGTGATGAACTGGAACCGGTAGCCCATCGCGCCCAGCTCCCGCTGGAACTTGGCGATCTGGTCGTCGTCCAGCGCGGCCTTCCAGTTGAAGGACGGCGAGCAGTTGTAGGCGAGCAGCTGGTCGGGGTAGCGCGCGTGGATCGCCTCGGCGAACTCGCGGGCCTGGGCCAGGTCCGGGGTGCCGGTCTCCACCCAGATCAGGTCGGCGTACGGGGCGTAGGCCAGGCCCCGGGAGATGACCGGGGCCATGCCGCCCCGGACCCGGTAGAAGCCCTCCGCCGTGCGCTCGCCGGTGACGAACTCGGCGTCGCGCTCGTCGACGTCGCTGGTGAGCAGGTTGGCGGCGAGCGCGTCGGTGCGGGCGACGATCACCGTGGGCACGTCGGCGATGTCGGCGGCGAGCCGGGCCGCGTTCAGGGTGCGGATGTGCTGCGAGGTCGGCACCAGCACCTTGCCGCCGAGGTGGCCGCACTTCTTCTCGGAGGCGAGCTGGTCCTCGTAGTGGATGCCGGCGGCGCCCGCCGCGATCATCGCCTTGGTCAGCTCGAACGCGTTGAGCGGGCCGCCGAAACCGGCCTCCGCGTCGGCGACGATCGGCGCCAGCCAGTCGGTGGTGTCGCCGGCGTCCTCGGCGGTGGCGATCTGGTCGGCGCGCAGCAGCGCGTTGTTGATCCGGCGGACCACCTGCGGCACCGAGTTGACGGGGTACAGGCTCTGGTCGGGGTAGGTGTGCCCGGCCTGGTTGGCGTCGGCGGCGACCTGCCAGCCGGACAGGTAGATGGCCTGGAGTCCCGCCTTGACCTGCTGCACGGCCTGGCCGCCGGTGAGCGCGCCGAGGGCGTGGATGTAGTCCTGCTCGTGCAGCCGGCGCCAGAGCCGTTCGGCGCCGCGCCGGGCGAGGGTGTGCTCCTCGCGGACGCTGCCGGAGAGGCGCACGACGTCCTCGGCGCCGTAGGTGCGCTCGATGCCCTGCCAGCGCGGGTCGGTGGCCCAGCGCCGCGCCAGGTCCTCGGCCGCCCGCGTCCTCGCTTCTGCCATGACTGTCACCGTCTCCTCGGTCTGTGCCGGCTGTACCGGCTGCCAATCCCGCCGCCCGGACATCGCCCGGACGAACAGAGATGGCACTGTGTGTCGCTTGCTGGGGTGCGGCCCGCCGTCACCCCGGAGGGTGAAGCTGAGCAACGCTGCCGACGCAGACCGCCACGGATGCCGGGATCTCCGACGTCAGGGCAGTGAATCGCGCCCCGGTTCCGGGTGGTGGCTGCCGGTTCCGGCGGGCCGCACTACGACTCTGACACTGGCACTGAGTGCCATCAACTGTGGACCGGTGCCAACTTCTGCGAATCTTCTCGCCGCTTTTTGCCAACGTTGCGAAGGGTCGGGCGGGGTATGTGTCCCGTACGCTGGCCGGGTCAGGTGCCCGGTGCGAGGAGCGGTCGGTTGAGCAAGACCTATGCGGGGGCGCGGCTGCGGCGGCTGCGCGCGGAACGCCGGATGAGCCAGGCCGAACTGGCCCGGGTGCTGGGCATCTCGCCGAGCTACCTGAACCAGATGGAGCACGACTCGCGCCCGCTCACCGTGCCCGTCCTGCTCCGGCTGACCGAGACCTTCGGCGTCGACCCCGGCTTCTTCTCCGAGCGCGACACCACCCGGCTGGTGGCCGACCTGCGCGAGACCCTGACCGGGGAGATCGCCGCGTCCCGGGTCTCCTCCGCCGACCTCGCCGAACTCGCCGCCCGGCTGCCCGCCGTCGCGCAGGTCCTGCTCGACCTCGGACGCCGCAACCAGCTCCTGTCCGAACGGCTCGCCGGCGCCGCCGACGGCCGCGGCACCCCCGTCGAGGCACCCCGCTCACCGCACGAGGAGATCCGCGACTTCTTCTACCGCCGGCAGAACTACCTGCACGACACCGACCTCGCGGCCGAGGACCTCGCCGAGGAGATCGGCATCCGGCCCGGCGAGGTGACCGCGGCCCTGACGGTCCGCCTTGCCGGCACCCACGGCGTCCGCCTCACCGGCGAGAAGGGCGGCCACCCGCACCACTACGACGAACGCACCCGCACCCTCCACCTCTCCGGCCGCCTCCGGCCCGGCCAGCGCGCCTTCCGCATGGCCACCCAGCTCGCCCTCCTTGAGGGCAGCGACGCCTTCGACCGGCAGGCCGCCGAGGACTTCCCGCCCGGCTCACCCGCCCACACCCTGGCCCGGATCGGCATCGCCCACTACTTCGCCGCCGCCCTGATCCTGCCGTACACCGCCTTCCACACGGCGGCCGAGGAAGTCCGCTACGACATCGAGCGCCTCGCCGACCACTACGGCATGGGCTACGAGACCGTCTGCCACCGCCTGAGCACCCTCCAGCGGCCACGGCTGCGCGGGGTGCCCTTCTCCTTCGTCCGCGTCGACCGGGCCGGGAACATGTCCAAACGGCAGTCGGCCACCGGGTTCCACTTCTCCCGGGCCGGCGGCACCTGCCCGCTGTGGAACGTCTACGAGGCGTTCGCCGCCCCCGGCCGCATCCACGTCCAGCTCGCCGAAATGCCCGACGGGCAGCGGTACTTGTGGACCGCCCGCGCGGTCACCCGGCACCGTGGTGGCTGGGGCGAACCGGGGCGCACCTACGCCATCGGCCTCGGCTGCGAGACCCGCCACGCCCACCGGCTCGTCTACTCCGACGGACTCGACCTCACCAACGCCTCCGCCGCCACCCCGATCGGCATGGGCTGCCGCGTCTGCGAACGCCTCGACTGCCCCCAGCGGGCCGCCCCGCCCCTGGGCCGCGCCCTGCGCATCGACCAGAACAGCAGCACCTTCGTGCCCTATCCGGTGGCGGAACCTCAGCCGAGGGGCACCCGCGGCACCTCGCGCTCCTAGGACGCGCACAGCCGGGCGAGCAGGCGGAACCCGCCGGGGGTGAGCGACCAGCGGACGGAGTCGGGGCCGTAGGCGGGGTCCGGGTCGTGGGCGGGGTCCGGGCCATGGGCGGAGCAGGGGCCGGCGGAGGTGTCCGGGTCGTGGGCGGGGCCGGTGCCGATGTGCGCCGGCCGGAGCGGCAGGACCGCCCAGCAGCGCTTCCCCTCCGCCGTGGGCTCGCTGCCGTACAACAGGCACAGGGCGTCGACGAGGGTGAGGCCGCGGCCGCTCTCGTCGTCCGGCCCCGCCGTACGTGGCCGGGGCGCCGCCGCGCTCTCGTCCAGGACCTCGACGACGAGAAGGTCCAGCTCCAGGGCGACCACGGCGGTCAGCCGGCCGCCCGCGTGCAGTGCCGCGTTGGTCAGCAGCTCCGACGCCACCAGTTCCAGGCGGAAGTACAGCTCCTCGTCCAGCGGGACGCCCCACTCCCGTACCGTCGCCGAGATCCGGTGCCGCGCGGCGCGCACCGCCGCCGGGGCCGCCGCGAAGCTGAACTCGAGACTGGAACGGGCCTGGGCGCGGTGCATGGCGGTATCTCCTCGGGGCACGGGGCAGGACACCACTCCTACCGGCCGGAGGCCCCGGTGGTGGCGAGGCGGTGGCGAGGCGGTGCACCTGGCGTCAGATGGACAGCAAGAGGGACGGCAGTACGGGCGGCGGTACGGCAAGTACGGACGGCAGTAAGGCAGTACGGAACGGCAAGGCGGACGAGCGACCGCGTGCCGCCCGCGCTGCTCGCCCCGTACGCCGTCCGCGACGGGTGGATCTGGACGGGTGGATCTGACCGGCCCGTTCCCGGGCACCGGGGCACGTGGGACGGCCCCGGCAGCGGTCGTACCGCCGCCGGGGCGCTGTCCGCGTGAACTCACCGACGCCGCAGGCGCCGCCTGGCGAGGACACCGGTCAGTCCGAGCAGGGCGCCGGTGCCGGCCAGCGCGGCGGTGGTGGTGGCCTGCCCGGGCCCGTGCGCGGCCGACGCGGTCGCGGACGCGGTCGTGGAAGCGGCCGTCGTCTTCTGGCCGGCCGCCGCCTCGGCCGCCGCGGTGCCGAAGCCGCCCGCGTAGCCCTTGCGTGCGTAGGACGAGCCGGGCAGCTTGTCGCCGTAGGCGCTGTGCACGTGCGCGTAGTACGCGGCCACGCTCTCGCCGGCCGCCCCGACGGTGGCCTTCGCCTCGGCGTTCAGCGGGAGCACGCGGTCGCCCCGCAGCACGTACCAGGCGTTGACCTGGGGCTCGCGGAAGGCCGTGCCGTCGCCGCCGGCCCGGGCGGCGTAGTCGGTCTCGTCCGAGCCGCTGGCGATGTTGACGACCTTCCAGCCGTCGGCGGTCCGCAGGCTCCACACGCTGGCGGTCTGGCCGGTGGCGGAGACGGCCTTGGTGGCGACGTACCCGGCCTGGGCGACCGGGGCGCCCGCCTTGCCGCTCACGAAGTCGGGGTTGAGGGCGTAGACGGCCACGCTGTCACCCGACAGGTGCGTGGTGGCGTCCTTGGCCGCGTGCCCGGCCACCGCGCTGCCGCCCTGCCGGGGGGCGTGGGCGAAGAAGTCGTCCAGCACCTTCAGCGTGGCGTCGCTGCCGGCGGCCGTGCGGCCGGCGGTCAGCTGGGCGGCGCTGAGCGCGGCCGGCGCCGGCGGTGCCGGGGTGGCCGCCGCGGCGGTACCCGCCCCGCACAGGCCGAGGGCGGTGGCGGCGAGGGCCGCACAGCCGAGGACACGGGCGGCGCGCGGCACGGTGTCTGCCTTGATGGTGCTCACGGGGGTCACGCTCCGATTCCGTACAGCGTGTGGGTCCAGGAGAAGGTCGAGTTGCTGCGGTAGTAGTCGTAGGTCGCCCAGTTGTACCGGGTGTCGCTGGGCCACGGGTCGCCCCAGTACACCCACGACTTGGAGGTGTCGTAGCCGTACAGCACCTCGGCGTGACCGCCGCCGGAGCTCCACTGGATGCGGGCCATCATCGGCTGCCGGGCGTTGATCTGCTGCTGGACCGAGCTGTAGCTGATGGGACTGGACGTCACGGTGCCCGCGGACAGCCCCATCCACCTGAACGCGGTCTGGTCGTCCTCCAGCGCGGCCTGGTTGTTGGGGCACGAGGAGCCCTGGGGCCGGTTGAAGGCGGCGTTGCAGAACTGGGTCTGCGAGTACTTGTAGCCGAACCAGCTGGCTATGGTGTTGCCGCTGGCCGACCAGCACCAGTTGTTCTGCTCCTGCTGCTGCATGGTGATGTTGAGCACGTTCTTGCCGGTGGCCGCCGAGGCGGCGGTGGCCGAGGCCGCGGTGGCCGTCAGGGCCGCGGCGAGCACGAGACTCGCGGCCGCCAGCCGGTGCCGGCGGCGGTGACGTGGTGCGCGGAGCGGTGTGGGTGACATGGCACACGGTCCTTGCTGTGGGGAATGGGTGGTGCTCCGGCCCTGCGCCGGACACGGCGGCCGTGCCCCGGAGTCCGGGCCGGTGCCGCCGTAGGGGAGTGCGCGGGCCGCCGGTGGTGGGGCGCCCGTGCGGAACAGGGGGAGAATCCGGAGGGCTCGGGCAGCGGCTCCGCCCTGTGGGGCGTTCCGCTGACCGGCAGATGAAAGTCTGTTGAATTGCCATGGACAGGGCAAGGGCTTCGGGATCGTCAAGCGTTATGGGAATTCGGCGTTCACCTGCGGGACGAGGCAGAGCGGGTCAGCAGGGCGGGGGGAGGAGGGGGGAGGGCGGGGTGCGGGGCGGGGTGGCGGACGCGACGGTTCCGCGTGCGTGCCCGCGTGCGAGAATGACCGCCGCCCCACCGATTCGGTTCCCGGAGATCGGCTCCCGCCCATGAGTCACCAGCCTCGGCCCCGCCCCCGTGACACCGAGCCCTGTGACACGAAGAGCCGTGGCACCGAGCCGTGTGGCACCGAGGGCCATGACACCGAGGGCCATGGCACCGAGGGCCATGACACCGAGGGCCATGACACCGAGGGTCATGACACCGAGGGCCGTGGCACCGAGGGCCGTGACGCCGGGCGCCGTAGCACCGAGGCGGATGACGCCCGAACGTCCCACGCCCTGCCCCCCGCGCGGACCGGCCAGACCGATCAGCCCGGCCAGACCGACCGGACCGGCCAGCCCGACCCCTCCGCCCAGCCCGGCCAGACCGACCGGACCGCCCAGCCCGACCCCTCCGCCCAGTCCGCCCAGCCCGACCGGACCGGCCAGCCCGACCCCTCCGACCAGCCCGACCAGACCGACCGGACCGGCCAGCCCGACCCCTCCGCCCAGCCCGGCCAGACCGACCGGACCGGCCAGCCCGACCCCTCCGACCAGCCCGACCAGCCCGGCCGAACCGACCAGACCGACCAGCCCGGCCAGTTGCCGGGACTGTTGCGCACCGGACCCTTCAGCGAGGCGCTGCGCGTGGCCATCAGGGTCCGGGGGCTGAGCCTCAGCCGCTTGCAGGACCGGCTGCGCCAGCACGGCGCCCCCGTCACCGCCGCCACCATCAGCGCCTGGCAGTCGGGCAAGTGCCGGCCCGAGCGGCCGCACGCGCTGATGGCCCTGGCGGCCCTGGAGAGCGTCCTCGACCTCCCGGCCACCGCGCTGAGTTCGCTGCTCGCGCCCCCCAAGCCCCGGGGCCGCTGGGTGAACGCGGCGGCCGGCCGGCCCAGCCTGGCCGAGGCGTGGTCCGGGCTGCTGCACGACACGCTGGACGCGGTGGAGACCCGCTGGACCGCCCATCTGACCTGCGTGAGCCGCCACCACCGGGTGGACATCGACGCGCACGGCCGGGAACACGTGCTGTGGAGCCGCCAGGTGCTGCGGGCCGAGACGGACGGACCCGACCGGTACATCGTCAGCTACCAGGCGGACCAGCCCGGCCCGGCGCCGGTGCTGCGGCCGTCCTCGCCCGAGCGCGTCGGTGCCGTCTCGCAGGACCCGGCGCACGGCACCCTCGTGGCCGAGCTGCTGTTCGACCGGCCGCTCGCGCGCGGCGAGACCGTCATCGTCGAGTACGTCCTTGAGCACGCCGTCACCCGGCCGGCGGCCCACCAGGCCGGGCTGTACCTGCAAGTACCCGTACGGGAATGCGTGATCGAGGTGCGCTTCGACCCCGCGGCGCCGCCCACGAGCTGCTACGCCTTCCACATCCCGCACGCCTCCCCCGCCGAGCACGCCTCCCCCGCCGAGGTGCGCGAACGCGTGCTGCGGCTCGACGCCGGCCTGCGCACCCACACCGTGGGCCTGGACCTCGCCCCGTCCCGCTTCGGCATCCGCTGGTCCTGGGACGGCTCCTGAACGTCGCGTGGTTCCCGCCACAGTGACGCAATTCTGTGACGGCCTGTGACGCACGCCCGCCGTCGACCTGGCATTTCCCGCCGCGCCGCGGGCTCGCGCCGACAAGTCACTGGCTCCTTCCGGTACGTGAACGCCCGCGCCTAACCTCCGTCTGCTCGCAGCGCTGCGTCCGTCTCGGCCCCACCGACTTCAGGAGACTCGATGTACCGACTCCCCGGCACCGGCAGACGGCGGCGGGCCGCCTGCGCCCTGCCCCTGGCCCTCGCGGTCGCCGCCACCGTCACCGGACTCGCCCAGACGGCGGTCGCCCAGCCGTCGCCGACTCCCTCGCCCTCGGCGGTGGTGGGCGACGCCCACCCGTCCGGCGCCCACCGGCTGGCGGCGCTGCCCGGCGGCGAACGGCTGTCTCTTTCGGTCGCCCTGCGGCCGCGCGACCAAGTCGCACTGGACGCCCTGGTCAAGGCGGTCGGCGACCCGCACTCGCCGTCCTACCGGCACTTCCTGACGGCACGTCAGTACAATCAGCGCTTCGCGCCCAGCGCCGCCCAGCTCGGACAGGTCGAGAGCTGGCTGAAGTCGCGGGGCCTGACCGTCACCGGCAGCACCGCCAACCGGCAGTCCGTGACGGTCACCGGCACCGCCGAGGAGGCGGCGAAGGCGTTCGGCACCTCGCTCTCCCACTACCAGGGCGCGAACGGGCAGCACTTCTTCGCCCCCGACACCGACCCCGTCGTCCCGGCCGCGCTGGCCGGCGTCGTGCGCGCCGTGACCGGCCTGTCCGACCAGGCGGCCGCCCACCGCATGTCCACCCCGCCGGTTGCCGCCCCCGCCGGTCCGGGCGGCCCCGGCGGCGGCTACACACCCGCCCAACTGGTCAAGGCGTACGGCCTGTCCGGCCTGTCGGGTGGCTTCGACGGCTCCGGCAAGACCGTCGGTCTCGTCGAGTTCGACGGCTTCAACCAGAGCGACGTCAACGGCTGGGCCAGTCACTTCGGCCTGGGCGGCATCCCGTACAAGGTCGTACCGGTGGACGGCGGCATCAGTTCCGTCGGTGACCCGCTGGAAGCGAACATGGACATCGACGCGGTCGCCGCGTTCGCCCCCAAGGCGTCCCAGCTCGTCTACGAGGCCCCGAACACGGACGCCGCCTGGACGGACATGATGGCGCGCATCGCCTCCGACAACGCCATCGACGTACTCACCACGTCCTGGGGCAACGGCGAGTCCTGCGCCTCCTCCTCGCTCATATCCTCCTCGCACGACTCGTTCAACCAGCTCGCACTGCAGGGCGTGACCCTGCTCAGCGCCTCCGGTGACCGCGGCGCGTACGGCTGCGCCTACGCCGGTGACTCCACCCAGCAGATGGTGTACCCGGCCAGCGACCCGCTCTTCACCGGAGTGGGCGGCACCAAGCTGACCACCTCGGACGCGGCGGGGACCTACAGCGGCGAATCGGTCTGGAACAACAGCAACGACAACAGCAAGAACGACCGTTCGGCGGGCGGCCCCTCCAACATCTACCCCAAGCCCGACTGGCAGCCCGGCACCGGCAAGGCACGGATGGTGCCCGACGTGGCCCTGGTCGCCGACTTCCAGGCCGGCGGCCTGTCGGTGCTCAACAAGGGCCAGTGGGTGTCGGCCGGCGGCACCAGCCTGGCCGCCCCGCTGTGGGCCGGTTATGTCGCCCTGCTCGACCAGAAGGGCGGCAAGCGGCTCGGGCAGCTCGACGCCACCCTCTACGGCCTGGCCGCAGGCAGCGACGGGAGCACGTACTTCCACGACGTGACCACCGGTGACAACGGCACGTACAAGGCCGGTCCTGGCTACGACATGTGCACCGGCCTCGGCACCTTCCAGGGTGACGCGCTGGGCGAGGCGCTGCTCGGCGGCAACACACCGCCGCCGTCCACCGACTTCGGCGTCACGGTGAGCCCGGCCTCCGGCAGCGCCACCGCGGGCGGCAGCACCACGGCCACCGTCTCCGTGAGCGCCGGGACCACCCCGCCGTCCTCGGTGGCCCTGACGGCCTCCGGCGCCCCCTCCGGCGTGACCGTCTCCTTCGCCCCGGCCTCGGTCGTTCCCGGCAAGAGCTCGACCGCCACCTTCACCACCACGGCCTCGGCGGCTCCGGGGACGTACGACATCACGCTCACCGGCACCGCCGGCCCGGCCACCCACACCGCGCACTACGCGCTGACCGTCACCGCGCCGGGCACCACCAAGCCGACCCTGGCCAACCCCGGTAACCAGACGGCCTACCAGAACCGCGCCACCAGCCTCACCCCGGTGGCCAGTGGCGGCACCACGCCCTACCGGTGGTCCGCGACCGGGCTGCCCAAGGGGCTCGCGATCAACTCCTCCACCGGCGTGATCAGCGGCACCCCGAGCGCCTGGGGCAACTACAACACGCGGCTCACGGTGACCGACGCGAGCGGGAAGTCGGCGACGGTCTCCTTCTACTGGTTCGTGTTCCTGTCCTCCTGAGCCGGTAGCGCGGCCAGGGCCTGCCCGGCGGATCTGGCCGGGCAGGCCCTGGCGGCACGGCACCTCACCCTCTGCTCCGGCCGCCGGGTCAGTCCCACTGCCAGCGCAGGCCGACGGCCCCGGCCGGGACATCCGTCGCGATGCTCTGCACCACCCCGCCACCGCCCACCCAGACCTCGCTCTCCACCCGCTCCGGGGCCCCCGGCGAGCGCTGGGTGATGCGGTGGCACTGGGCCGGCGGCTGCGCCCCGAAGTCGACCGCCAGCACGTACTCGGCGGTCGGGCGGGTGAACCAGCGCTGGTAGAACAGCAGCGGCCGGCCGGGCGGGAAGCACAGCTCGTACTCCACCATGGTCCGGTCGCCGCGGCCGAGCGGCCGGTCCAGGAGTATCTCCGCGGCCATCAGCCCGTACCGGCCCGCCACTTCGGCCCGGCCGGCCCGCCCGTACCAGACCCGGCCAAGGCGCGGGGCGTCCCGGTCGGGGTCGTCGATCTGGTAGTAACTGATCAGCCGGAAGGCCCGGTCGACCGCCGACTCCACCACCTTGCGCACCCGCAGCACCCGTTCGCACCGCTCCGGTCCCAACGTGAGCACGTCGTGCACGGAGCGCACCAGCAGATCGCCCTCCGCGGGCGCGGCCAGCCGCCGCATGATCTGGGTGACCGGCGGCCACACCGTGGAGTGCGGCAGCGTCCCGGGCGTGTGCCCCACCCACCGGCCGCGCGGCCTGCGCGGGCCGAGCAGGGCCAGCAACGAGGCGCGCGGCAGTCCGAGTACCTCCTCCAGGGCGGCCACCGCCTCCAGCGACGCCTCCCGCTCCGGCCGCGACCGGCCCTGCCGCCAGTAGACCAGCGTGGCCCGGGAGATCCGCACGCCACGGCTCGCGAGGCGCTCACGGAGCCGGTCCAGGGTCAGCCCCGACCGGTCGACGGCCGCGGACAGCGCCGCCTCGAAAGGCCCGTCGCGCAGCACCCGGGCAAGCGGACTGTTCAACTCCATCGCATGACTGTAGAGCGCCGCGCGGGCCGGCGGCAGGGGTCGTACGCGAGGTGGTGCGCGCGGTCATGCGCGCGGTCCGGGCGGGGCCGCGCACCGGTCGTACGGCGGCTCGGGCGCGGGCATATCGGATTGCCGCCGGTCGAGCCGGTCGGATAAGAAGCCTGCATGCTGAAGGGTGACAAGGTCGGGCTCAGGGCCCGGCACGAGGACGACATCCCGATCCTGCGGACCGAGCTGTACGACGACGTGGTCAACGCCTCGCGGGCGGAGGGCGCCCCGTGGCGGCCGATCACACCGGGAGCGAAGGACCCGCGGCTCGTGGTGGACGACACGGTGGACAAGCATGTCCCCTTCTCCGTGGTGGAGTCGGAGGGCGGCACGCTGATCGGCGCCGCCACGCTGTGGGGCATCGACACGCACAACCGGCTGGCCCACATCGGCGTGGGGCTGCTGCCGTCCGCGCGCGGCAAGGGATACGGCACCGACGTGGTCGCGGTGCTGTGCCACTACGGCTTCGTGGTGCGCGGCCTGCACCGGCTCCAGATCGAGACGCTGTCGGACAACACCGCGATGCTGCGCTCCGCCGAGCGCAACGGCTTCGTCCGCGAGGGCGTGCTGCGCTCCTCGGCGTGGGTGATGGGCGAGTTCCTGGACGAGGTACTGCTCGGGCTCCTGGCCCAGGACTGGCGCCGCCTGTCGGCGTGACTCCTGGCCCAGGAGCGGCGCCGCCTGTCGGCGTGATGTCGGCGTCCGGGGCGGGCTGTCGGTGGTCCGTGGACGATGTGTCGGTGCCCCGGTGGGAGCGTGATCGGCGAGCCGCTCCGCCGGGGGCGGCCGTGACCACCCCGTCCCGCACCAGCATCACTCCGGAACCAGGGAGCCCACCGCATGCCGCTCACGACCTCCGCCCCGACCTGGGACGTCCACCGGCCGCCGCGCGCCGAGGGCCGGGTCTTCCTGGTCACCGGCGCCAACGCGGGCATCGGGTACTTCGTCGCCGAACAGCTCTCCACGACGGGAGCCACCGTCGTACTGGGCAGCCGGGACCCGGCGAGAGCCGACGCCGCCATGACGTCGATCCGCTCGCGCGTGCCCGGCGCCAAGGTACGGGCCGTACGCCTCGACCTCGCCGACCTGTCGTCGCTCGGCGCCGCGGTGGACTCCCTGGGGGTGGACGCCCTCGACGCGGTGGTCCACAACGCCGGTGTCGCGCTCGACGACCCGCCGCGCCGCGAGACCCGGGACGGGCATGAGCTGATGTTCGGCACGAATCATCTCGGGCACTTCGCGCTGACCGGCCGTCTGCTGCCGCTGCTGTCGGCCGCACCGGCGGCACGCGTCGTGACCGTCGGCAGTTTCGCCGCGAAGACGGAACGGCTGGACCTGGCCGACCTCCAGTCCCGGCGGGACTACCGGGCCAAGCGCACCTACGGACGCTCGAAGCTGGCGCAGATGTACTTCGGGCTGGAACTCGACCGCCGCCTGCGCGGCCACGGCAGACACCCCCTCGGCCGCCAGATCACGGCCCCGCCCCGCGGCCAGCGCCTCCACGGCCGCCAAGTCGCTCAGCCCTTCCAGCAGAACGACCGTGCGCACCCCCAGCAACTCCGCCGCTTCCCTGACCGCCCCACCGGAATCACCCCGCGCCCACCCCGCGACCCCGTCCCGGAACCCCCGCACGTCGACCATGCGGGGAGTCTGCTGCGCCGACCGACACCGACACACGCGATATTCGCCGGCGTGACGGCGTGACGGCGTGACGGCGTAACGGCGTGCGGATGCCGAGGCCCATGGCGATGGCGATGGCGATGGCGAGGTCCGTGCCGTCGGCCCTGCCGGTGCCGTCGGCTGACCTGCTCACCGTGGCGCACCGGCCGGGCTCGGCCGCCGTCCGTCCCGTCACTCGTCCGGGCGCAGCTCCGAGTACACGAGGTCCACCAGTTCGTCGGCGTCCGAGGAATCGGGGTCGCCGGGGACCTCGTAGTAGCCGCCCAGGGTGGCGATCACGTCCTCCTGGGAGTCGTCGTACTCGTGGCCGTGCTCCTCCCGTTCACCGGCGGGCTGCCACCACCAGACCTTGTCGCGGATCTCCTCCTTCGACAGGCGGCCGTACAGGAGGATGTCCTTGCCCTGGACCTTCCCGGTGATCCGGGCGGAGTTCGTGCTCGCGTCGGCGGCCATGTGCCGTGTCTCCCTTCCTCGGGTTCCCCCGAGTCTCCCCGAGCGGGACGGCGCCGTCGGTGATCGGCGCCTCGTCCCGATCACGGCAGCGGATACCCACCGCAGCGCATCTCCCACCGCCCGAACCGGCCAAGAACCTGCCAATCACCGCCCGATCACCGGAACGTCGTGAGCGGGCCTTCAGGCCGCCGCCCGGTCGTCCAGAGGCACGTCCAGCCGGGCGGCCACGCCGGTCAGGGCCGTTCCCAGGGGGAGCGCGACCCGGGTCAGGGCGTGCCGGTCGCCCCGGGTCGGGTCCCGGTTGACGATCAGCACCGGCTTGCCGTCCTGCGCCGCCTGGCGTACGAACCGCAGCCCGGACATCACCGTCAGCGAGGACCCCAGGACCAGCAGTGAGGTGGCCGCCCGGACCAGCTCACGGCAGTGCTCGACCCGCGCCGGCGGCACGGCCTCCCCGAAGAACACCACGTCCGGCTTGAGGACGCCCCCGCAGTCCAGGCAGGGCAGCACCCGGAAGTCCCCCACCTGCTCGGCGGTGAGGTCGGCGTCACCGTCCGGGTTGATCCCGGCGGCCACCGGCGCGAAACCCGCGTTCGCCTCCTCCAGCCGTTGGGCGAGGGCGCGGCGCGGGCTGACGGCGCCGCAGGACAGGCAGCGCACCCGGTCCAGGCTTCCGTGGAGTTCCACGACGCCCGCACTGCCGGCGGCCTGGTGCAGGCCGTCCACGTTCTGGGTGATCACACCCGAGAGCAGTCCGTGCCGCCCGAACGCGGCCACGGCCCGGTGCCCGGCGTTGGGACGGGCCCGGCCGAAGGTGCGCCAGCCGAGGTGGCTGCGCGCCCAGTACCGGCGCCGGGCCTCGGCCCCGGCGATGAAGTCCTGGTACGTCATCGGGGTGTGCCGGCTCAGGCTCCCGCCCTCGCCCCGGTAGTCGGGGATGCCCGACTCGGTGGAGATGCCCGCCCCGCTGAGCACCAGCACACCACCGGCGCCCAGCGCGTCGGTGACCGGCCGGAGATCCGTGGTGCCCGGCGGCAGGTCCTCGTCAGGGGTCCAGCTCAGGGTGGGGCGCATGCGCATGCCGTCAGGGTACGGAACGACCGCTCGGCGGTCACGGGAACGGGAACGGGAACCGGATCGGGAACGGGAACGGGAACCGGATCGGGAACGGTCACGGGAACGGGTGCGGGTGCGGATTGACCTCCTCGGGGCGGAGCGGCCGGGCGGAGTGGCCGAGGCGGTGGGAGGCGGTCAGCACCCGGTCGAGGCCGGTGATCCGGCGCAGCCGGTGCCCGAAGGTCATCGGCAGCAGGCCGGGGACGAGCGTCTTGACGCAGGACAGGCCGGAGGCGGCGTGGTCCGGGGTGGTCTGGTCGACGACGATCGCTTCGAGGCCGGACGCGGCGAAACGGCCCACCAGCTCGTCGAGGTCCGCGCGCAGGTCGGTGTGGCGCGGCCAGGCGTGGCGGTCGGCGAGGTCGCGCAGGCTGCGGCGTTCCTGGGGCGGCCGGCCGCCGGGCGCGAGCAGGAAGTCCAGGCGGCGGGCGGCGACCGGATCGCAGTACAGCAGCGCGTGGTCGTCCATCAGGCGCACCTGCTCGGGGTCCTCCCGCATCCGGGCGGCGTCCTGCTCGCGCTGCGGATAGATCAGCCGGTACGCCTCGATGGCCGTGACCAGTTCGTGCAGGGCGCCGAAGACACCGCGCTCGGGATCGAGGCCCGAGCCGCCGGCGCACAGCACGGCGGGGCGGGGCGCCGCCGTTCCGGTACCGGCCTCGGCGGCGGGTGTGGTGTCGGGGGCGATCCCGGCCGTGGTGCGCGGGTCGGTGTCCACGGCGGCGGCCCAGAAGCAGGGGATTCCCTCGGGGCCGGTCACGTCGAAGACCTCGACGCGGTAGCCGGTGCGGTCGTGGACGCGGTCGGCGAGCAGGCCGATCCGCCGGTCGCGCGCGGTGCGCAGGTCGAGCGCGGGCGCCGGCAGCCGGGCGTACCAGGTGAGCAGGAACGCGTCGCGCTCGGCCAGTTCCAGCAGGCCGTACAGGGCGGCCTCCTCGACGCAGCCGCCGAGCGCGCAGCCGTTGGAGATCTCGGAGACGAACGGCAGGGCAGCGGCCCGCCGGCCATGTCGGCCGAGACGGTAGTACGCCAGGCTCTCGGGCACCAGGACCGGCCGTTCGCGGGTCAGGGAGTACCCCCAGACCCACGGCAGGACGAGGTCGGGGTGGTAGCCCTGGAAGGGGAAGCCGGGCTCCCGGTAGCGGTGGGGTTCGTGGCCGCCGGTGGCCGCCGGGTCCAGTACGCCGCCGGGATGCCGGGCGGCGAGTTCCCGGTGACTGCCGCGCACCACGGTCCGCCGCCCGCCCGGACGGCCCCCGCCGAGCCGCTCCAGCGCCTCCGCGATCGCGGTGACCCGCGCGGTACGGAAGTCCAGCGCGCGGCCGTACCCGCCGTCGACCGACTCGGCCGGACCGGCCTTGGCCTCGGCGAACGGCAGGGTGTGCAGTCCCCGGGCCCGCAGCCCCTTGAGCACGCCCGTCTCGTCGTCGGCGTAACGGTCCTCCAGCACGGTCCGTTCGGCGCGCAGGTCCCGGACCCGCAGGACGGCGGGGTCCGGCTTGGGCCGGATGACACGCGGGATCACGGCGGCGGCAGCGGAGTCGTCGGGCAGGCCGCCGCAGCCGGGGCAGTGCGGGTCGGGCAGGAAGGCGTGCCGGGTGATCGCCAGGTCGGTGAGGCGGACCATGGTGACGGAAGCGGTGGCCGCCAGCGCGGGCTCGGGGGCCGTCGCCGTGCCGGTGAGCCGGTGCAGGGCGAGCCGTGCGGTGAGGTCGGCGCCGAGCGGGGTGAGTAGGGGGGAGACCGTACCGCTCAGGCGACTGCCGTACGTGGCGCGCAGGGCCGCGTCCTCGGCCGCGTCGGTACGTGCTCCCGCGCGGCGGGCGGCGAGACAGTGGTGGCAGCCCGGAGTGCCGGGGCGGACCAGCGGGCCGATGAGCACGCGGTCCAGTTCGGCCACGACCAGCAGGAACGGGTGGCCGTCGGCCATCAGGTGGCGTACGCGTTCCGCCGCCGCGTCGGGTGTGTCGGCGGCCAGCAGCCGTACGTTGCCGGGCGGCCGCGACCACGAGGCCACGGCCGCGTCCCACCGGCGGGCGAGGGCCTGCCCGAGCAGGCCGCCGTCGTGGACGAGCGGGGCGCTGTCGACGTCGACGCGATCGGGCGGGGCGTCTGTGGGGAGCGGCGGCCGGGCGGGGGCCGGTGGCCGGTGGGCATCAGTCATCGCAGCGCACCGCTCTCAGCAGGTAGGGCAGGACCCGGGTGGCGGCCGGGTCGTGATCGAGCGGCACGATCAGGGCGCCGCGCGCGTCACCGCGCAGGTCGCGGCGCGCCGCCGTCACCGCCTCGTCGAAGGTGGCGCCCGAGCCGAGGCCCCGTGGCGGGCGCGGCCCCCGCACGCGTACGGAGTCCACCGGGACCAGCCGGGCCGTGCCGTGCTCGGGCGACCAGGCCCACAGCGCGGGCCCGCCGGACGCCAGGACGTACCGCCGCGGGTCGAGGGCGAGCAGCGCGTACAGCGCCAGCGCGCGTCGCGCGGTGCGCAGGCGCGCTGTGGTGAAGTCGGGGCCGGTGGCGTGGACCCGGTGCTCGGCCCGCCCGGTACGCGGGTCGCGGACCAGGGCTCGGGAGGCATGCCGGGGGAACTGCGGCAACGCCCCCTCGTCCAGCTCCGCGAGCAGTCCACCGCGCGGGTCGACGCAGCCCGCGGCGCGCCGGGAGAACTCCTCCGCGTCGACGGCCGGTCCGTCGCGCAGGGCGGCGATCCGGGCCAGGAACCGCGCCGCGGACTCCGGTGCCGCCGGTAGCGCCGCAGGGTGGGGGAGGCAGGGGTGGCGGGTGGTGGTCAGGGTGGTGGTGTCCAGCCGGGTGAGCGGGTCCGGCTCGTCCTCCGCGGAGAGGGAGGGGGAGGGGGAGGGGGCGAGGAAGGCGCGGTGGAAATGGTGGGCCAGCAGGGTGGCCGCGAACTCGACGTCAGCGTACGTGCGTTGAGGGGTACGAGGGGCGACGGCCTCCGTACCGTGCACGCGCAGCCAGGCGCCGAGCCAGCCGCCGGGGGCACGCTCCGGACCGGGGGAGAGCGTCGGGCCCAGCCACCAGGACTCCGCGTCCCGGACGGCGGCGGCGCACCACAGTCCGTGGGCACGGCAGTCCTCGTCGAGCCGGGCGACGGACCGGGCGTCGTCGCCCGCGGCGAGCAGCAGCAGCGCGTCATGGCCGCCGGCCGCCACCGCGGTCCGGGCCGCCGCGTGGCCGGCCACCGGTGTGACGGCCGCCAGGCCGGTCAGCCGCAGCGCCTCCGCCAGCGCACCGGCGCCGCCCGTCACCGCGCCGAGGACCAGCACCCGCAGTCGCGCATACGCGGCGGCACGCCGGTCCGGCCCGGTATCGGACTGGTCCGCCAACAGGCCGTGCCGGTCGGCGAGTTGCAGGACCCGCAGCACCGTGGTGCGACGGTCACCGTCGAGGCCGTCCAGCAGTTGCCCCACCGTACGGGTGCCGTCCAGGAACGGAGTGAGCCGGTCCAGCCAGCCGGCGATGCCGGGAGCGGCGATCAGGTCCGTGCCGCGGCTGGAGCGCACGTACACGGTGCCGCTGCCGCTCGGCGTCAGGAAGACGTCAGGACGCAGGAGCGGGACGGAGTCGGAGGTGATCACTGTGTCCTCGGCCGGGCAGGGGGCGGAACGGACGGGTCTTCCGGGCCTGCCGGGTCCTCCGAGCCTGCCGGGTCTTCCCTGGCTTCCGGGTCCTCCCTGGCTTCCGGGTGGAACAGATGGCAGGCCGGTGTGCCGCTGCCGCGTTCCTGGCCGAGCAGCGCGGCCAGCAGCGTGGTGCGGTCGGGGTGCGCGCGCAGTACGGCGTCGGCGGCCGGGGTGTGCACATCGCAGCGGAGTCCGGCGCCGAGCCCGGCGCGCGCGGCGGCCAGTCCGATCCGCTGGCCGATGACACCCGCCCGCAGGTTGAGCATCCGGTACCAGCGGTCGCCGTACGCGCGGTAGCCCGCCTCGTAGTCACCGGTCACGAGCACCGCGCACGCGGCCTCGAAACCGGCCAGCTCTCCCGGCCCGCCGGGCAGGAACAGGCCCCGGGGCGTGGCGTCCCCGGTGACCGGCACGAGCCGTCCCGTGCGCGCGTCACGCCGGTGGCAGCCGGGTGCCAGGCCGGTGACGCGGTGGGCGACCACGTACAGATCGCAGTCGGCCAGATCGCAGTCGGCCAGGTCGCAGTCGGCCGGGTCGTAGTCAGCCGGGTCGCAGTCGGCCGGGACGGCATGGTCCAGCGGGACCGGTCGGGCGGCCTCCTCCAGGACCGCGAGCAGGGCGGCCGATGAAACGGGCACCGGCTCGAAACCGGAGCGGGCGGTACGGCGGCGCAGCAGCGGGGCGTCGGGCGCGAGTGCGCCGGGCGTCCGGGCGGTGACGACCGCGTGGACGCGCTCCGCCGCGGGGTCGAGGCCGAGCAGGCGGCCCAGTTCCTCGTCCGCGAAACGCGCGTGGGCCAGCGGCGCGGCACCGGCCGACTCCAGCAGGGTGAGCGCCTGCCCGGTCAGCACACCGGTGTCGAGCGCCTGGAGACGGTGGCCGAAGGGGCCGTAACGGGCCACGTTCGCGTCCAGCCGGCTGGTGATCAACAGGACCCATCGCGGTCGCTCGTGCGGCGGGCGGTCCAGGGAGCGGGTGAGGTCGGCGCGCAGGTCGGCGGGGGAGAGGAGTTCGAGTGCGTGCGCCGACGGGAGGTAGTGGCAGAGCCCGGCGGCGGAGGCGGCGTACACCTCGGCCGGGTAGGCGCCGCCGCCCGACGGCACCGGTCGGCCGGCCCCCACGCCCGCGTCGGTCCAGTCGACCCGGGTGACGCCGTTGAGCAGCGCGAACAGCGCGCCCATGCACTCCAGCGAGGCGGCGGGCCCGTGGTCGGCCGGGGGCGGTGACGGGAAGGCCGGCGGAAACGGCAACGGGAGGACGGGCGCGCCCGGATGGTGCTTGGGCGCGGTGCTGTCCGCCGCCGGGTCGATGGTGGGCAGCACACTGCCGTACCGGGCGTGGTAACGGCGGGCCGCCGCGCCGCCGGTGTCGGTGTCGGTGGGTGGAGGGTACGTGCTGTTCAGGTCGGGCGCGTCAGGCGCGCCGGGCGGCGGAACCGGTGCGGTGATCCTCATCCGTGAGTCCGCGCCGGTGCTGTCACGGTATCTGGGGCGTCCGTGGCGTCTGCGGCGGAGGCCAGGACCAGTTCGAGCGCGCTGACGCCGTAGACCTCCTCCACCGCGTCGGCCGCGAGATGGCACAGCAGATAGCGGGTCAGGCCGGGCAGGCCGAGGCGGGAGAGGTGCAGATAGGTGTAGTTGAGCATCAGGCGGTAGCGCAGGAAGCGCGGATCCCGGTACATCATCTGCTTGTACGTGACGCTGCCGCTGATCGCCCGGTGCAGCGGGCTGGCCGAGAGCAGGCCGCCGATGCCGTTCTCCTCGTCGGTCGGGATCTCCGCCTCGGGGATCTCACCGGCCTCGTACAGAGCGGTCCAGCGGCTGCCGAGCGGGTCGATGGCGGCGACCCAGCGGTGCAGTACTGCGGCGGTGACCGGTTCGGCAGCGGCCTCCGCCCGGGCTGCTTCCGGCTCGGTCCCGGCGGAGTCGAAGGCCGCGACCACGGCCCGTACCTGCCCGGTGAGCACCGCCCGGTTGGCCGCGTACCGCTGCTCGAAAGCGTCCCGCACCTGCGGGCCGACCGTGCTCAAGTACCCCTCGGCGTGCGACCGGAAGGAGACGAACCCGCGCCGGATCGACGGGTCCTGCGGGTGCCGGCAGAGCGTGTGCGCGGTGGCGAGCATCAGGCGCAGGGCCAGCGTCTCGCGCGGCAGCCCCGCCGCGATCAGCTCCAGCTGCTCGAACAACAGGTCGTTGGTCCGCTGGTAGAAGAGGGCCAGTTCGTCGGCGCCGACCGGGCAGCCCAGCACGTCGACGCGGCGGTCGTGCTCCTCCCAGGTGATCGAGTTGTCCGGGTAGAAGGGGGTGAGGGGGCCGGGTTCGCGTTCGGCGGCGGCGAGGCGGCGGTGCAGCGGCAGCAGGGCGGCCTCGTCGAGCGGGGCCGCCGTCGAGGGCCGGGCGGTCAGCTGTCCGCCGACCAGTTCGGTGACGGCGGGCTCCACCAGCTCGGTGAAGACGGCGGGCGTGGCCCGGACCACCAGGCGCAGATGGGGACCGCGACGCCAGTGCCGCAGCACGTACGCCGCTTCGACGCGGCCGGCGCAGCGCTCGATCACCGGCCGTACGCCCTGAAGGACCAACTGATCGGTGCCGTCACCGAAGTACGCGATGTGGGCCGCGCGCCACTGTGGCTCGTCCGCCGGCGGGATGGCTGCCACGGGAGTTCCTCCTTCGCGGTTCTGTGCTGTCCGGGGTGGTGGTGGTTGGGGTGGGGCGGCCGGGGAACGGCCCTCACGGGGGCGCGGTGCCGTCGTGCCGAGGCGGCGGCGGGTCGCCGTCCGTCAACTCCGCCACGGACAGCAGGGCCAGGGCACGCAGGGCCGCCTCCTGACCGAGCCGCACGTCGAGGCGGTTGCACGCCAGGTGGGTCAGATGACCGGCCAGGCGGGCCGGGAGGGCCGGTAGGGTGGCGGCTTGGCGCTGGGCATTCCGGCAGGCCGCGAGCCACTTGATGACCGGGTCGGTGCCGGTCTGGTCGGTCGTTGCGGTCGCTGCGGTCGGTGCTGCCGCGTCGGCCGGTACTGCCGTACGCACCGCGCGGGCGACAGTGAGCAGGGCGGCACGCCGATCCCTGTACTGGGCGAGCACACCCGGCGCCGGCCCACCCGGCGAAACACCCGCGTCCCCCGCCGCTCTCGCGTTCCCCGCCGCTCTCGCCTCCCTCACGTCCATGCTGCCGGCCAGCAGCGCGAAGCAGTGCGCCGACCGCCGGGCCGGGCTCCACCGGGCCAGTACAGCGGCGAGGGCCAGCTCGCTGCACGTGGCGAACGCTTCCTCGACGGCCCGCAGCGCGGCGCCCCGGCCGTACTTGCCGTACTCCGGACGGTAGGCGTGGAAGGCCAGGCTGTCGTTGGGGGCCAGCGCCCCGGGCTCGCTCTCCGGCTCCCGCGCGGCCAACTGCCGTGAAAGGGACCGATATTGCTGTGCCGTCATGGGCCGGGAGGGGGGCAGCGTGCGGAAGAACGCCGCCGTGTGTGCCTCCAGCGCGGCGCGTACCGCCGGTTCGGCCGCCGGTGCGGTGAGCCGTACCCGCAGGCGCAGGTGCGGGCCGCCCTGCCAGTGGCGGAGGAAGAAGAAACGGTCGGCGAGGCCGCGCCGCCGCAGCTCCGCGACGGCCTCGGGGAGCAGCGCGCCCACCACCAGATCGAGCGGGTGCCCGGTGAACACATGGGCGCCGACCCAGCGATCGCCGCCGGCCGGCTCCGGACCCGGCACGTCTTCGGGCGGCCGGGTCAGCATGCTCCCGCCCGCCGCTCCGCCACCGGCGCCGGGACTGGAGTGTGGCCGGTGGGCAGCTCGATCAGGAACTCGGTCGCGTAGTGGCGGCCGTCCCGGTGGGCCGGGGCGTCGTGCGGGTCGGGCAGGGCCTCGGTGAGCAGCAGCGGCCGCCCGGTGGCCGCCGCCCGCTCGAAGACCCGCAGCAGATGGGCGTGGGCGAAATCGAGGTACACCGGCTTGCGGTCCTTGTCGTGCAGCGCGGGGCCGGTGAAACCGTCGGCGGGGCGCGGGGTCAGGGTGCGCAGGAAGCAGCGCTGCGGCAGGCCGAGCGCCGCGCGCCAGGTGTGTACACGGACCAGATGGGCGGCGTCCGTCTCCCCGGCGGCGCGCACGGGCGCCCGGCCGCCGTCGACGAACCACGTCGCACGGCGCAGCACCACGGCCCCCAGGGCGAGGCGGGGCATCCTCGTCCAGCCCGCGCCGGGCGCCGCCTCCGGGCCGCGACGCGGTGGGGCGGTGGCGGTACGGTCCGGCGGCGGCAGCAGCCGCCACAGCTGCGGCCAGTCCGACCAGAAGGCGTAGGAGGTCTGGCCGAACGCCTCCACCAGCAGCCGGGCCGGCAACGGGAGCAGCGGCGTGGCGAGCAGGCCCAGGTGGAGCGGCCGTACGACACGGCCGATGGCGCGGTGGACCAGGCGGAGGCGCTGGGCGCGCGGGTCGTGGACGACGTCGAGGTCGGCGGGGCGGAGCAGCCGTTCGGGCGGCCGGTGCGAGGTGGCGCCGTCGAGGTCGATCGCGTAAGGGGTGGCTTCGGCGCGCTGGTTGAGGGCGCTGCCGAAGACGGCGTCGAACTCCGCGTACAGCGGGCCGCTGACGGGATCGGGAGCGGGAGTGTCGCTGTCGGGGGCGGCGGGCGGGTCGTGCACGGCCTCGGGCCGGGCGGCCGGTGTGTCGAGCAGGCGGGCGATCCGGGTCCGGCCGGTGCCGTGGCCGCAGGTGACCGTGTTGAGTACCAGACCGAGCCCGGCGGCCGGGCCGGGCAGCGCCTGGACGTAGCAGGCATGGCGATCGCCCGAGGTGTCCGGGTCGGGCCAGGTGCCGCAGAGCCGGCGCACGGCCCGTGGTTCCAGACGTACGGTGCCGTCGGGCGCGGGCGGAGTAGCGGCGATCAGGCGGCGCAGCTCCTCCTGCCGCCGCGCGTCGCGCCCGGCGGGAGCGTGCGAGCCGCCTGCGGCCCACCACGCGCCGAAGTCCTGGAGGAAACGGGTGAACGGCTGCCTGAAACCCGGTCCGTAGACGGTCACGGCACGCTCCCGGAGCGCCGCGCGGGGCGGTGCGAGGGTGTCGAACGGGGCGAGCAGCGCGGGTACCAGGGCGAGATCCGCGAGGGCGGGCCGCCAGGCGGCGACATCGAGCGCGGCGGCCGCCCCGACGGTGACGGTGTGGTGGAAGTACAGCGGACCACGGTCCAACTGCTCCGCCGGGCCCAGCAGTCCGAGCCGTCGGGCGGCGTCCGTGGTGTGCCGGCGCAGGGCGGTGGCGATGCCCCGGTGGGCGCCCGGCGCGGCGGTCCGGGCGGCGTCGGTCTGGTCGCGGATCGCGCGCAGCTCGCTGAGCAGGAGGGCGAGGCGGTCGCCACGGGGCGGCTCCGGCAGGTGCCGGACGATCCAGTCGCAGAGCGTGGCGGCGTCCAACTCCTGGTCGGGCAGGCCGAGACGGACCTCCAGCAGCCCGAGCCGGACGAGCCGGGCTATGACGGCGTCGGCGGGGGTGGTGACAGCGGGGGTCGTGACGGCGGTGGTCGTGGGGCGGGCGGTGGCGGGGCCCTCCGGGCCGGGTTCATGCCCATGCCCATGCCCATGCCCAGGTCCAGGCCCATGTCCGGGCCCGGTGCCGGGTCCAGGTCCGCCGAGCAGGGCGCGCAGCCGTCTCGGGCTGCCCGCCTCCCGGACCGCCGCCAGGATCGCGGCCAGCGCCGGTGTGGCGGGCAGGGTACGCACCTCGCCGGACGGCCCCGGCGCGGTGAACAGCCAGTACTCCCCCTCGGGAGAGGACACCGGCGTGGCCGCCGGGTTGACCCGCAGCCGGACGGCCCCGTCCAGCTCGGGCAGCAGGGCGAGCGCGGCGGCGATCCGGGACAGCGGCAGCAGCCCCGCCTCGGCCACCTCGGCCCGTACGCTGCTCTCCAGGCATACGGCGGTACCGGCGTCCGCCACCCAGTGGCCGAAGCCGACGGCGGCGAAGGTGGTCAACGGGCTGGGCTTGGCCATCGCGCGGCCCGCGTACTTGGCCAGCCGCACGGCCGCCCCGTCCAGCGGCCGCCGCCCGGGCCTGTCGCGCTCGCTCCAGCGCAGCAGGTCCTCGTACAGATCCGGACTGGCGTAGTCGAGACCGGTGGCGAACGCCGGGTCCCGGACGAGCGCGCCGAGGGCCGCTGCCGCCGACCGGGTCTCGGTGGGCAGGACGCGTTCCAGTTCGGCGAAGTGGCCGGCCCGGGTACGGCGGAGAGTGGCGTGCTGGTGGAGGCGCTCGGTGAGCGCGGTGCCGAGCACGTCCGGCGGGGCCGCCGAGTCCAGCAGCGGGCCGATGCGGGCACCCCGGTGCACCGCCCGGCGCAGGCCCACCAGCCGGGCCTTGAAGGGGCGGGCCGCCTCCGTGCCGATCAGGGCGTGCAGAGCCTCGCTGAGCTGCGCGGCGTCGGCCGCCAGCCGCTGGTCCAACGTCACGATGTGCGCGGCGAGTTCGGTGCTGTGCGGGATGCGGGAGGCGTCGAGCGCGGTGGTGGGGAGCCCGGCGATCCGTACCCCCACGGCTCCCGCAGTCCCCGCAGGGTGGACGAGCGGTCCGGGCGCACTGCTCGGCTCCCGGCCCATCAGAACACCACCGGGACGCGGAAGGCGGCGCCCGGTCGCGCCGTACCGAGGGCCACTTGGAAGAGCACGGTCTCCTCGCCCGAGGCCAGCCCGAGCAGGCGTTCGGCGACGGCGGCGTCGTAACCGTTGTGGACGCGGGCGGCCAGGCCGTGCCGAGCCGCGGCCACGCAGAGCAGGTGGGCCGCCGCGCCCGCGGTCAGGTGCAGCCTGCGGAAGGCGTCCGCGCCGTACCGCGCGACGGCGGTGGCGCGCCGCACGGCGATGTAGGCGACGCAGGCGGTCGAGCGGAAGTTCAGCGACACCCGGCCCTCGGTCTGCCCGATCTGTTCGAGCAGCGCGAGCGGGTCGGCCGCGCCGCCGGCCTGCCGCAGCCGGCCACCGCCGTGGACGTAGTGGCCGGGGGCGGTACCGGCGACCCGCTGGACCAGCAGGTGACAGGTGAAGTCGGTGAACGGCGCCGCGGTGAGGGCGGCGTCGAGATCGGTGAGCAACGCCCGTGGGGCGGGCGCCGGTTCGGGGTCGAAGACGGCGGCGCCGGAGTGCCGGGCTCGGAGCACCGAGGCCAGTTCGGGCGGGGGCCAGGCACGCTCGGCGGAGCGCTCCGCAGCATGTTCCTTCGGGTGTGCCGCCGGGTGTCCCGCGGCGGGCGGGATCTCCAGGTAGCCCATCGGGTGCTCCGCCGTGGCGGGCAGCCAGTTCGCGCAGAGGGCGAGCAGCGTCTCCCGGTCCTGGCCGGGCCGGGTGCGCAGCCCGAGTGCGGTGGCGACCAGATGCACCGCGCCCAGCAGCATCCCCGCCTCCTGGGCGCAGAGCCGGGGAGCGTAGTCGCCGTAGAGCCGCGCGGTCCGGGCGAACCGGCTGGTGATCACGACGTACCGGGACGCGCCTGGATCATCCGCTGCCGGCCTGTCCGCCTCGGGCCTGTCCGCCGCGGGCCTGTCCGCCTCGGGCCGATCGGTCCCGGGCCCGTCCGCTCCGATTCCCCTTCCCCGCTGATCACCGGCCGACGAGTCGCCCAGCCGGACGAGTTGGTGGTGCAGCGGATCGAAGCGGTACGCCGCCGAAGGTGAGGCGACCAGGGTGAGTTCGCTCGGGTAACGGCACCGTGCGGAGGCCACCGCGCGGTGCAGCGGCCAGCCGCCCGGGGTCAGGTCGTGCTGGAGGAGGCCGTAGGAGTAGTGCAGCAGTGCGGCGAGGACGGCCGGATCGGAGAGCGCGGCCGGGAAGTCGGGAACGGCCGGACCGGAGAACGCGGGCGGACCGGAGAACGCGGGCGGACCGGAGAGCGAGGCCGGGAAGGTGGCGGAGCCGGGGGAGGGGGCCAGACGCAGCGGCGGCGATGCCAGCGGAACGCGCGGTCCGCGCGGGAGCGGCTCCGGCGCCGCGTCGGCCGTACCCGGGGCCGGGGCTCCCGCGGCGAGCGTCTCGGGGATCGCGCGGCGGGAGTAGACAGCCTCCGACCAGAGGTCCACGGGGAACGGGCTCGGGCTCTCCCGTACGAAGCTCGGGGACATCCCGCCGGTCATGCCGGCCTCGCCACCCCGGTCATGCCGCCTCCCCGCCGAGGAAGCGGCCGGTGGCCAGCTCCAGCACCGCGGCATCGATCACCGGCGCCGGACCGTCACCCGCGTCGGCGCCCGCGTCGGCGTCGGCGCCGTCCAGACCCGCCACCCGGCGCAGCAGGTGCAGACAGAGCTGGTTGGCGGCGACGGCCGCGATCGGACCACCGAGGTACGGACTCGGCGCACGCACGGGCATCGGAGCCTCCGCACCCATACCCCCCGCGGGATCACCCACCGTACTGATCACGATGTGCTCCCCGCACCCCACCACCTGCCCGTACCGAGCCCCGCCCCGCGCCGCGAGCGCACGGGCCCACTCCGCCGACTGCGGATCGAACACGTCCGTGGCGAGCAGCACGACGCCCACGCCCACGCCGGCGGGCAGTTCGGGAAGGTCGCCGCCCACTTGCTCGTAGCGGAAGCAGCCGCCCTCCTGCCGGAGCAACGCGACACACGCGCGCAGCCGGGCCACGTCCGTCGCGGCCCCGAGCCCCCCGCGCCCCTCGTCCTCCCCTCCGCCTCCACCGAGCCGAAGCCGCACATGCGCCACACCCGACCCGAGCAGGGCGAGGACCAGCGCGCTCGCCATCCGCCCCGAGCCGACCACCAGGGGAGCGCAGTCGCGGTAACGCTCGAAGCGGTGCTCGGGCGAATCGGCGCGCGCGGCGATGAAGTCGATCAGTGCGGCGTGGCGCGCGAGGACTCGCGGGGCCAGCCCGTGCGGCAGATCGGCCGTGGCATCGCGTACGAAACCTTTCCGGGCCAGCAGTTCCACCAGCGCGCGGACATGCTGCGCGGCCTGGGGCGGGAGGTCGGCGGTGAGCTGGTCCAGGCTGCTGCGCCCGTCGAGGAACGGGCGCATGCGTTCCAGCCAGGGATGGATCTCGGGCAGCGGGAAGGCCGCTGTGTGCCGGGGTCCGCTGATCACCACGCCCCGGTCGGAGGGCAGCAGATGTGTGTCGGGAAGCAGTCTCGGCCGCATCACCACCTCCATCGGATCTCCTCGGCGGGAACGCGCTCTCCGGAAACGCGCTCTCCGGGAACGCGCTCTTCGGGGACGCACTCTTCGAGAACGCGTCCTCCGGGAGCGTACTCACGCAGGCATGAGAACGCCGGACGAAGCCGCGTTCACGGCCTCCGGGCGGCCGACACTAGCGGAGACGAATGGTCTAGTCCATCCCCTTCCCAGGGTCCCAACTGTCACGCTAGTGTCCGAACCGGGCGCCCGAACAAGCATGTTGATGCTCCATCAGTTCGGAAGGAGGGCTTTGATGAACGAGAACAGCAACGGCTCACCCTCGCTCGCCGCAGCGGTCGCCGACCTCGCGCTGGACCTCGACCTCGGTGCGTTGGCCGGGGACGAGCACAGCCAGTCGCTCACGGCGGGCCACGGCATGACGGAGGCGAGTGCGTCCTTCTGCTGTGCTCCGCCGCCGAACTGCTGCAACTGCAGCTGTTCCTGAGCCGACAGCGCGTGCCGGGCGCACAGCCGGCCCGGCACGCGCGTCCGCCCGCCACCCTGCCTGCCCCGGGGCACTGGTGTGGGCCGGGTGAGGGGATCAGATCCAGAAGGGCGCCGGCGGTACCTTGTCGGTCCCGGACGCGGTGAGCCCCGTACCGTCGGAGCGGCCGCTGAGCCAGGCGAGGAGGTCGGCCTACCGCCCCCTGACGGTGGTGCCACCGCCCGGCCCCAGAGTGCGGACGAGGTCGCTGTCGGTCGCCGCCAGGCGCAGCGGCGGGGTGTCCTGCCGCCGGGCGAGTGCGTCGGCGATGTCCTCGATGATCCACCGCGCGGCGTCGGCCGGTACGTCGGAGAAGCCGTAACCGGCGTCCAGGTCGGCGTGGTGCACTTCCAGTTCCCGCAGCCGGGTGGGTATCGGCGTCGCGGGCGTACGCAGTTCACCGGTGCGCATCCGGACCTCGGCGTGCCAGGCCGCCGACGGTGGTCGACCGGACCGCTTGCGGTCGGCCAGGGTGGGCAGCCCACCGCTGGCGAAGCGGTCCCGCCAGGTACGCACCGTGTCCAGGTGCGGGCCGGTGTCCCGCGCGATCCGGTTGTTGGAATGCCCACGGTCTGCCGCGAGCACCACCTCGGCGCGGCAGTGGAGTTGATGGGGGGTCTTGTGGCCGTAGGCCAACTTCTTCAGTCGATGACGCTCGCAGGCACGCAGCGAAACAGGTACGGCGGAGCGGACGGTCACGAAGGAGTCGCCGTTCCTCGGCGTTGGGGTGGACCGGGCGGTGTCACGCGGACGCCGTCGGCTGGCGGGTTCGGGGGCCGACGGTGTCCGCGCTGGGGGTTTCAGGATTCGGGGTTGGCCAGGCGGCTGAGCAAGGCTACGACGTCGTCGTGCGCCACCGGCTGGAAGAAGCGTGCGTCGACGTTCTCGACGGCGGCGATCGCGCGCGGGGTCAGCTCGGCGCCGGCGCTGGTGACACGCAGCCGTTTGGCGCGGGTGTCGGCGGGGTCGACCTCGCGCTCGATCAGACCCTTGGCCTCCAAGGCGCGCAGGACCTGCGAGGTCATCTTGACGTCGGTGCCGGCCTGGCGGGCCAGAGCCTGCTGGTTGGGGTGTTCGCCGTGCGTGTTCAGCCACCAGGTGCAGGCGAGCAGAACGAACTGGACGTGGGTGAGGTCCAGGGGGCCGAGGGCCGCGGCGATGTCGCGCTGCCAGCGCAGCGTGGCATGCCAGAGCAGGAATCCGGGGCTGTCGCCGGGGCTGAGCGCCATCAGTCCTGTGCCTGCTTGACCAGGGCGGCCATGGTCTCGGGCCAGTCTGCGGTGACGGCCGGACCGATCTGCGGGCCGAGTTCGTCGGTGCCGGTGCCGGTGATCTCCATCCGGTACGTCACCCGAGTGCGGCCTCGCTCCCCCTGGTCGAGCCGGTGAATGGTGCGCAGGAGCAGTCCGTCGAACCGGGCCTCGTCCACGAACAGCTCGTTGACGCTCGCCTCGGCGACGATCAGGCGCACCGGGGCCTGGCCGGCCGGCGTCATCACGATCTCAGTGCCCGCCGCGAACGGGCCGCTGATCTGGATGCTCGCGATGTCGGCGTTCCAGACTCCCCAGTTCTCGACGTCAGCCCACAGACGCCAGATCGCCTCAGGCGCGGCGTCGGTCTCGATGCTGTGCTCGTACGTCCACATCAGTAGCCTCCCGGCAGGTAATAGATTCTCTTCGAGAAGACTATCTTCGCGGAGACTATCTGTCTACCGGCCCCTCGACGCCCCTCCTTCGGCCCAGGGTCAGCCCTGACGCAGCACTGTTTCCCCGTCAACCCCCGAAGGACTTCCGGAGCCGACCACTAAGAGTTCCCAGCCGAGGCACTGATGCGTCGTGGGTAATAACGCACCGCTCGCAGGTGCGATCTCTCGGCTTCGCGTCGGTGGTGATGAGAGTCGGTGGTGATGTTCTGGGATGGGGTGTTTCAGGGGCTGTGCTCTCGAGGGTGTTGGCGGTGCGTCCTCTGTTGGAGCGGGCCTGCGCACGGCTCATGGGGCCGCTGTGATCGGCGCGGCCGGGCCGGAAGAGGGCGCTTCCCCGCTCCGGCGTGCACGGGGACGGTCCGGATGCGCGGGGAGGCCCGCCTGCTTCCTCTCTGTCGGCGCTGCGCCGGCCCTGCCGTGCGCCGCCTGCCGGCCTTGTGGAAGGGCAACGTCGCGGCGGTCCATCGTGAGCTGATCGCTCGCGCGGCCAAGGGTGAGGGGAAGCCGCCTCCGTCGCTTCCGACGCTGCACCGGGCGATCCAGCGGGATCTGACGCCGGGGGAGCGGGCGGGGCTTGCGGATGGGGAGCGGGCGGCGCGCAAGCACGATGTGTTCCTGGCCCGACCGCGCGGCTGGCATCACCAGGTCTGGGAGACCGATCACGTTCAGGCGCCGGTGCTGGTCGATGCCGATGCCGATGCCGATGGTAAGGCTCGCAAGCCATGGATCACCTGGTTCACCGACTGCGCGACCAGGGTCTTTCGTTTGGATCAGGCCGGATCAGGGAGCGGGGCCTGACGCCGTGCGTCGCACGGCGGAGGAGGGCGTCACGGCGGGGCCACGGTAACCGACGACAACGCGGCGAGGCGCCGTGCCGGGCGTCGCGAGCCGGTGAACCTTTCCGGTCGCAGCACTGGACGGGAGGACCGGACCGAACCGGGTCGTCACGGCGATCGGGACAGCGGTCCGGCCAGGCCCCGAGGCGCGGACGGGAGCCGTCGTCACCGCGGCCGGCTCACTCGTGGCCGACGGCCCCACGAGCGAGCGAACTCCTCCAGACGGCCTGTGAGAAGGCGCTCACGGAGGCGCACTGACGCGTCCCCCGGCCGGCATCGAGATCGCTCGGAGTCACTGGTCCTGCTTTCCGCGCGGGCGGCCTGACGATGACCTTCGGAGTCCGCGCGGACGGGCGGCACGTCATGGCCGGCGTCGGGGGCGCGGCGGTCGGCACCGGCCAGGACACGACCCAGGGGGATGCCGTATCCGCCGGTCCTGCCCGACCGGTTTGAGGCCCTGTGCCTGCTTCGCTGCCGGGTGCGGTGCCGCTGCCGCGCCCGTCTGCGCGGCTCCTCAGCCGCCGACGGTCCCGTAGCGCTCCTGCACCAGCCGCAGGTGCGTCCATGAGCGCAGGCCGACGACGCCGTCCATCGTCCCGATCCGGTCGAGCACGGCGATGGTGTCCTCGACCGTGGTGGTCACGATGGTGCCCACGGCGTCCGCGGTGCCGAGCGTCAGGGCCAGGAAGTCGACGGCGCCGATCTCCTCGATCCGGTGGAGAACGTCCCGCGCCTTCCCCGCGAGGTCGAGGGCGAAGCCGGTCATGAAGGAGCGGCCGAGCTTGGTCGGGTTCACCAGCGTGACGATCCGGATGACACCCAGATCGAGCAGGTTGCGCACACGTGCCCGAGTGGCCGCCGCCGACAGACCGACGTGTGCCGCGAGGTCGGCGTAACTGGTGCGGCCGTCGGCGCGGAGCAGATCGACCAGCGTCCGGTCGAGGTGGTCGACGGCTGGATCCGTGCCGACCGCGGCCCTCGGCGGAGGCAGATGCGGTTCCATGACCACATCGGTGTAGACGAGCGTCTCGACGCGAGTGACGCCCTCGACACCGCGGAGGCGGTCGACGACGTTCCCGAGCCGGCGCAGACCGGTGGTCCTGATCTCGGCGACCACGCCGGCACGTCCTGAGACGATGGACACGAACACCGTCTCGTCCTGGCCGGCGAGCATACGGGCGACATCGTCGCGGCGCGCCCCGGTCACGCTGACGGACAGGTGTGCGTTGGCGTGGATGCCGTCGAACTCGGGTCGGACGGTGGCCACCACGCGCAGCACGCCGTCTTCGAAGAGCCGCAGCACGCGGGATCGGACGGCCTTGCGGGACAGGCCGACCCGCCCGGCGAGCGACTCGAAGGACGCGCGGCCGTCCTCGCGCAGCGCCTCGACGAGTTCGAGGTCGGTTTCGGTCAGGTTCACCGGGCTCAGGGTAGCGAATCGGGTGCAGCGAGATGTTCCAGCGAACGAATGGGGCGTTGACGGTGGACCATGGTGCCCATATCGTTTGGGGAACTCGCGCATGACGAGTCATTCGGACCAACGGCCGGGGCCTCCGGCACGAATCGCAGGAGATCCGGTGAGGACAGACGAGCGCAGCCGCCCAGGTGGGCGGCCGGGTGGGATCGAGACCCACACCATCGACTTCATCCCGTCGACCGAGCGGCGCGGCAAGCCGTGGCACCTGTTCACGCTGTGGTTCGGGGCGAACAGCGTCATCGTCAGCGTGGTCACCGCTTCGATCCTGGTGGGCGGCGGCATGTCGTTCGCCTGGTCGGTCGCGGCCATCGTCATCGGCTTCGCGCTCGGCGGGTTCCTCGCGGCCTTCCACTCGGCCCAGGGCCCTCAGCTCGGCATCCCGCAGATGATCCAGAGCCGTGCCCAGTTCGGGTACGTCGGCGGTATCGTCCCGATGATCATCGCGGAGATCAACTATCTGGTCTTCTTCGCCGCCGCACCGGCGATCTGCGGTCTGCTGGCCCACGCGGTGTGGGGCTGGAACGCCTACCTCGTCGCCGTGCTCGTCACCGCGATCACCTTCGTGGTGGCCCTCTTCGGCTACGACCTCAGCCATCGGCTGGCGAAATACCTCAGTGTCGCCTCGGTGGTCGTCTTCGGGATCCTGACGATCCTGGTGCTCAGCCACTCGGGCATCCACCACCCCACCACGCGCCACCTGCACACCGGCGGCTTCCAGACCGGCCTGTTCCTCACCGGGATCGCGGTGACCTTCGTCTACGCCGCGGGCTACGCGCCGTACATCGCCGACTACTCCCGCTACCTGCCGGAGTCGACCTCGACCCGTGCGACCGCCTGGTGGACCTACGCCGGCATCGTGGTCTCGGGCATCTGGCTGTTCGTGCTCGGCGCCTACCTGACCACCGTCACCGGCTTCGGCGCCGACACCCTGGGCTCGGTGGTCCAGGTCAGCGACTCCTTCAGCAAGGCCTTCACCGCGCTGCTGGTGGTCGTGGTGATGGGCATCCAGGTGCTCCAGGGCTCGCTGTCGATGTACGCCGGCGGCAACACCGCGCTCAGCATCGCCACCTCGCTGCGCCGTACCGTCGCGCCGGTAGAGGCGAGCCTGCGCACCCGGCTGTGGTCCCTCGTGCCCTTCGCGCTCGTCTGCCTGGCCGCGACCATCGCCTATTCGAAGAGCTTCACCAGCGCGTTCACCGACGCCCTGGGCGTGGTGCTGATCCTGCTGATCCCGTGGTCGGCGATCAACCTCGCCGACTTCTACTTGGTCCGCGACGGCCACTACGACGTGCAGGCGATCTTCGATCCGAACGGCGAGTACGGCCGCGTCAACGTCGCCGGCGCCATCAGCTTCCTGCTCGGCTTCGTGGCCGAGCTGCCCTTCGCCAACCTCGGCTTCTGGGCCGGACCCGTCGCGCACAGGCTCGACGGCGGCGACCTGTCCTGGCTGGTCGGCATCGTGGTCAGCGGTGCCTGCTACCTGTTGATGACCCGGACCGCGCCCGTCGCGGTCGACACCCCGGAGGCTTCCACCCGATGAGTTCGACCATTCTGACCGGCGGTCCCGTCCGCACCATGACCGACGACGGTCACACGCCCGAGGCGGTGCTGATCCACGACGGCGTGGTGCAGGCGGTCGGCACCCTCACCGAGATGCGCCGCTCGGCGTACGAGACACCCGAGATCGTCGACCTCGACGGCCGCACTCTGATGCCGGGCTTCGTCGACGCGCACGCCCACACCATCCTGCACGGCTCGGCGATCGACTGGGTGGACCTCTCCGGCGCCCGCGGCATCGGCGACGTCGTGCGCCTCCTGGCCGAACGTGCCGCCGCGCGCCCCGGTGAGGCCGTTCGCGGCTACGGCTACGACCAGTCCAAGCTGGTCGAGGGCCGGCACCCGTCGGCGGCCGACCTCGACCGGGTGACGCGTGACCGCGTGGTCCAGATCCAGCACGCCAGCGGGCACGGCTACGTGGTCAACACGCTCGCCTTGCGCCAGGCGAACATCACCGCCGCGACCCCGACGCCGATCGGCGGCCGGATCGACCGCGACGCCGACGGCGAGCCGACGGGTGTCCTCTTCGACTCCGCCTGCGACCTGCTGACCGGCGCCGAGGGCGTCAAGGTGCGCAACCACGGCCCCAACTTCCACCTCCCGATGACGTACGCCGAGATCGACCACCTCTTCGACCTCGGCCAGCGCTCGCTCCTGGAGGCCGGCATCACCACGATGTGCGACGCCCAGGTCACGCAGCTGGAGATGGACAGCTATCTGCGGGCACGGGACGAGGGCCGGCTGCGGATGCGCACCGAGATGCTGGCGCTGTCGAGCAACCTCGAACACCTCACCGGGCTCGGCATGAGCTCGCGGCTGGGCGACGACCAGCTCCGGCTGTGGGGCGTCAAGCTGTACGCCGACGGCTCGGTCATCGCGCGCACGGCGTACCTCAACGGGCACGCCTGCTGCGGAAAGCCTTCGCCCGACGGCTACCTGTACCACGAGCCCGAGGAACTCGCCGCCCTCATCACCACGGCCCACCGCCTCGGCCTGAGCACGGCCACCCACGCCCAAGGTCCGCTGCCGATCGGCGTGGTCCTCGACGCCGTCGCCGACGCCCGCGCCGAACGGCCGCGCACCGGCCTGGTGCACCGCATCGAGCACTGCGGCTTCCCGACCGGCGAGCAGATCGGCCGGATGGCCGACCTGCACGTCGTGCCGGTGCCGCAGCCGATGCAGGTGAGCCTCTACGGCGACTCGCTGATGGACGAGTTCGGCGAGTTCGGTGGCCGGTTCTACCCGTACGGCGAGTTCGAGCGGGCCGGCGTCCCGGTCGTCATCTCCTCCGATGCGCCGGTGACCATGCCCAACCCGCTGGAGGCGGTGTGGGCCGCGGTCACCCGTGAGACCCTCGGCGGCGCCGTCTCGGGCGACGAGGCGCAGCAGGCCGGCCGCGCCAACGCGCTGCGCGGCGTCACCGTCACTCCGGCGCGGATGCTGGGCCGCCAGGACATCGGCGTCATCCGCCCCGGCGCCAAGGCCGACCTCGTGTTCCTCGACGCGGACCCCGTCACGGTGCCGGTCGAACGGCTGCCCAAGGTCGGCGTGAGCGAGTCGTGGATCGGCGGAGAGAAGGTCGTCCTCGGCTAGGCCGTTTCGTTCGGATCTCTGATCGTAGGTTCGGGTGCGTCGTTGACCGATGCGCGCCGCGGGCCCGGTGTGTCAACGAGGTGACGGGCGCCGACGTCGACGTGTACGCGGGGGCCGGCCGTAAGAGCTGAGCCGGTGTCCGTCTGTCGAGTCGGTCCATCAGATGACCAGATTTCCGTCAGGCCGTCGTAGGCCCGGGGCGGGTAGTTCTCGGCGGGGACCGGGTGGGACACGGTGTACTTGCGCACGTGGCTTTCCGCCTCCGGGATGGAGGTGAACAGCGGCGCGTGCCGGTCCCGGTGGTGCTCGACGAAACGCTCGTACGACATTCCCTCGATGCGGTGGATCATGAAGATGAGCTTCAGCATGGAGTTAACCTGAAAGCTCACACTACGAGGACGAGCACGTCCAGCGGGTGCGCCTCGTACAGGCGTTTCTGGCGGCGGGCATGTCCAGTGGCACCATCGCCGAGATGGTGCCCTGCATGGCCGAGCCGAATGAGGACCGGGCGCGGCAGGCTCTGGAGATCATGGGCCGCGAGCGGGCCCGGCTGTCTGAGGCCATCGACGGCCTCGCCGCCGCCAGGGACGCGCTGGACGACCTCGTCGAGGACAACCACGCGTACCTGGCACGGTCGGCGGAGGACGATTCGTGACCGGGGGACGTTCGAACCAGCGCGCGGACCAGAGGAAGACGCCCGCGACGTGGAGCCCGGCCGGACAGATGGCCGCGGTCTTCTCGTAGCGGGTGGCGAGGCCACGCCACTGCTTCAAGCGGTTGATGCACCGGCGCCAGGCCCGGCGCCGGCGTTCCGCCCGACCGCACACTCACCCGCAGCTCCTTCGCGATCACTGCGGTCTTCTCACCCGCCGCGAAACGCTCGCCCGCCCGGAGCCGGACCCTCTCCCGAAACGCCCGACGCGCAGCGGTCGGGCCCCCGCCCGCCGGATACCGCGTCCCACCGGCATACCGCAGGGATCACGAACCGTCACCGCCCCGACGACTACCCGAAAAGCCCAGCAACGCCGGTTGGTCCGAGAGTGCCCGGACGGCTGCCCAACCCCCTCTTCGACAGGGGTGATCGCCGCTAGCTCGGCGTCCGGGTGAGCGCGAGAGTCGTCGACCGGCTGCCAAGGGGGGTGCGCCTTCGTACCCGTGATCGGTGGCGGGTCCCGTTCTTCAGTGTGTGGCCAGGCCGGTGAGGGCGGCACGCAGCGTCTCGCGCAGTCGCCCCATCTGGTCCGGGGCGTAGGTCCAGCTGTCGTACTCGTTCTGTACGAGCAGCCGGCCGCCGAAGCTGGCGACGCCGATCTTGGGAGGCATGCCCGGTGCGTTGGCCGTGCCGCCGAAGCGGAGGAGTTCCATGTCGTCGGGGACGGGGTGCGCCGGGATCCGGCCGACGTTGGAGATGCCGTAGCTGACGGCTGGGACGGGCACCGCGATGCCCCGTGCGCCCGCCCTGAGCGCGGCGAGCAGGAAGCGCTCGGGGTCGCGGCGGGCCAGGGCGCCGGTGACCTGGTCGGCGACCTGCCGGCCGACGGTCTCGGGCCGGTCGTCGTGGCTGACGGGCAGTGTGGTCTGGAGGCCGGTGATGCAGTTGAGGACGGTGCTCAGCGGGAGTTGGGGTGTCAGCCGGGTACGCAGGTCCACGCCATGGCCACAGGTCAGCGTCAACGGGCCGTGTTCCGGTGCCAGTTGTGCGCGTACCGCGGTCAGTACCAGTCCCGTGACGAGGCTGTTGACGGTGACCTCGCGGGTCCGGGCGGCCGCCACCACCGCGTCGGTCGTCTCCGCGGCGAACTCCAGCCGGTCGACGACGAATCGGCGGGCCGCGGCCGGGCGGCCGGGGCGGCCCATGCCTTCGGTGGGCAGGACGGCGGGCTTGGTCTCGTCGGCGCCCTGCGCGATGGCCTCCACCAGGGCGTCGAGTTCGGCGTCCGGGAAGCTGCCGGCCAGACGGGTGTCGATGGCCGCGGACAGTTCCTCGCGCCGTTCCGGAGCGGGATCCGCGCCTGCCGCCAGGGCGGTGTAGTACTGCCAGAACTCGTCGAGGAGGGCGAAGGCCGACCGGCCGTCGGCGACGCCGTGGTGGACGGCGAGCACCACCTGGCTGCGTTCGCCATCGGTCAGCAGCCAGGCGTGCAGCAGGCTTTCGGCCCAGTCGGGACGAGTGTTGATCAGCTCGGCGTAGGTCTCCTCCACGCCGTCGAGGACGGTGAGCGGCGGTTCGACCCGGTCTCGGGAGCGCAGCAGCAGTCCTTCCTCGCCGGAGGTCACCTCGCAGCGCAGGATCGGGTGGCGTTCGGTGAGCAGTCCGAGAGCCCTCCGCATCAGCCCGGGGTCCGGGCGTCCGCGTACCAGGGATTCCACGAACGCGGGCATGTTGTACAGCGGGAGGGCCTCGGCTCCCAGATCCAGGAAGTAGATGCTCTCGAAGGGGGATATGAGGCGCTGACGGGTCATGGTGTGGGGTTCTCCGATGTCGGTGGGCGGAGGCGGTGCAGGGCGGCGTCGAACTGCTCGGGCCGGAGCGCCTGGGCGGGCAGCGGGCGGGCGGCCGCGGGGTGGAGGCCGTCCAGCAGCAGGGCCAGGTGGCGGCGCCAGTTGGCGGGCGCGGCCGAGGCGGCCCGGCCGATGGCTGCCAGGAGGAACAGCAGGTCTTCGATGGTGAGGTCGTCCCGGACGGTGTGCTGTTCCTGGCCGCGGCTCAGCAGGGTCTGGAGGGTGTGGCGGTTCTCCTCGCGCAGTGCGTCGAGCGTGGGGACGCCCTCGACGGCGGTGGTCAGCAGATCGCCTGCGCCCCGGTCAGCGGCGAGCAGCGTGAAAATGCGGTCGAGGTAGGAGGTGAGGCCGGCCCAGGCGTCGGGGTGGTCCCGGATGTCGCGGGCCATGTCGAGGATCGGGACGAGGGCGTCGTGGAAGACGGTCTCGATCAGTTCCGTGCGGTCGCTGAAGTGCCGGTAGAGAGTGGCGTTTCCGACGCCGGCCCGGCGTGCGATGTCGTCCAGCGGTGCGTCCACACCGCGCTCGGCGTAGATCTTCCGCGCGGCGGCGATCAGCATGTCGCGGTTGCGCCGTGCATCGCTGCGCCGTGGGGTTCGCCGGGGTTCGCTGTCGACCATGGGCGGCACCCTAACACCAACCGTGGACTGCTCCCCGTTTCCGCTGCTAGGGTCGCCATCAACCGGGGACCTGTCCCCGGTTGGTTTTGTGCGGCCCGTTCGAAGCGAGGAACACAGGTGTCCGTGACCGGTTTTGCAGATATGTCAGCGCTCGGCCAGGAATTCGTCGACGACCCGTACCCGGTCTACGAGCGGATGCGCGCCCAGGGCCCGGTGCACCGGGTGAGGGCCGACGCCTCGGGGGAGTTCTGGCTCGTCCTTGGTCATGCCGAGGGTCGGGCCGCGCTGGCCGACCCGCGTCTGTCCAACGACATCCGGCACTCGGCCGCTTGGGAGGACGACGGCGGCAACTCCATCGGGCTGAACATGGTGCAGACGGATCCCCCGCAGCACACCCGGCTGCGGGCGCTGGTGGCCAAGGACTTCACGCCCGGACGCATCGCGGCACTGCGCCCCGAGGTCCAGCGGATCGCGGACGAACTCGTGGACGCCATGCTGCCGCTGGGGCGGGTGGACCTGGTCGAGGCGTTCGCGCTGCCCCTGCCGCTCGCCGTCATCTGCGAGCTGCTCGGCGTGCCCGGGAACGACCGCAAGACCTTCCACGACTGGTATCTGGAGAGCACCGACTTCACCCGGCCCGAGACCGCGGCGGCCGCCGCCCGGGCCATGACGGACTACCTCGCCGAACTCGTCGCCGCCAAGCAGCACGAACCCGGGGACGATCTGCTGAGCGCGCTGGCCGTGAGCATGGGCGGGGAGGAGGACCGGCTCTCCTTCGAGGAGATGCTCGGCATGGCGTTCCTGTTGCTCGTCGCCGGCTATGAGACGGCGGCCAACCTGCTGTCCAGCGGCACGCTCGCGCTGCTGCGGCACCCGGACCAGCTCGCCGCCCTGCGCGCCGACTGGTCACTGCTGGAGAACGCCGTGGAGGAGATGCTGCGCTACGACGGGCCGGTGGAGACCACGGCGTTCCGCTACGCCCGGGAGACCCTGCCGTTGGGCGGCACGACGATCGAGGCCGGGGAGTCCGTGGCCGTCGTGCTGGCCGCCGCTTCGCGCGACCCCCGGCGGTTCGACGGAGCCGATCGCTTCGACATCCGCCGGCCGGCCCGGGGGCACATGGCCTTCGGCTACGGCATCCACCACTGCCTGGGTGCGCCGCTGGCCCGGATGCAGGCTGCGATCGCCTTCCGCACCCTGTTGGAACGGTGTCCGGGACTGGCCCTGGACGTCGAGTCCGAGGCGCTCTCCTGGCGTCCCAGCCTGATGCTGCGCGGCCTGCACCAGCTCCCCGTCACCTTCGGCTGACCGGGACCGCGGCCCGGCGGCCCGGCGGTCCGGCGGTCCGGCGGTCCGGCCGTCCGGCGGTCCGGCCGTCCGGCGGTCCGGCCGTCCGGCGGTCCGGCGGTCCGGCGGTCCGGCGGTCCGGCCGTCCGGCGGTCCGGCGGTCCGGCGGTCCGGCGGTCCGGCCGTCCGACGGTGTTCCGGCACCGCGCCCGGCCGGGGACGCCTTGCCTCGCCGCCCCGGCCGGGGCCGGTCAGCGGGGCTGCGGCACCATGAGCAGCCGGCCGGCGGTCAGGCTCATCTCGGCGCGCGGCGAGACCGTGGTGCCCGGCACCGGCCGCAGCCGCCAGCGGGAGGCGAGCGCGGCCAGCGCCAACGTCGCCTCCGTCATCCCGAAGACGTCGCCGATGCACTTGCGGCTGCCCGCGCCGAACGGCAGGTACGAGCCGCGCGTGAGGTCCTGGGCCCGCTCGAGGAGCCATCGGTCGGGATCGAAGACGTCCGGGCGCGGGAAGAACTCCGGAATGCGGTGGATGACGTACGGGCTGATCAGCAGGTCCGTCCCGGCGGGCAGCCGGTGGCCGGCCAGTTCGGTGGGCCCGGTGGTCGTCCTGGTGTACATCCAGGCCGGCGGGTAGAGCCGCAGGGTCTCGGTGAAGATCCGCTGGGTGTGCACGAGGCGGGGGATGTCGGCGTACTCCGGGATGCGGCCGCCCAGCACCTCGTCGACCTCGGCGTGCAGCCGTGCCTCGGCCTCGGGGTGCGTCGCCAGCAGGTGCCAGGCCCAGGTGAGGGCGCTCGCAGTGGTCTCGACACCGGCCAGCAGCAGCGTCATGACCTGGTCGTGGACCTCCTGGTCCGTCATCGCGCCGCCGTTCTCCTTGTCCCGCGCGGTCAGCAGGGCCGACAGCAGGTCACCGCGGTCCTCACCCGAGCGCCGATAGTCCCCGACGATGCCGTCGATGAGGCCGTGCAGCCGGGCGAGCGCCGCGTCGAACTCCCGGTTGGCGGCGAGCGGCAGCCTGGCCACCAGACCGGTGGGGTCCATCGCACGGCGGAAGGCGCCGCGGACCAGGAGGGGCAGGCTGCGCTGGATCTCGGCGACCGAGTGCGGCGCCATCTCCGTCGAGAACAGCGCCCGGGCCGTCACCCGTGCGGTCAGTGCCTGCATCGCGTCCGCCACGTCCAGGGGCCGGCTCGCCCGCCAGGTCTGCGCCTGCGCCCCGCACTCCTCCTGCATCACCACGGCGTACGCCGCGATGCGCGCGGTGTGGAAGGCCGGCTGGACCATACGGCGCTGACGGCGGTGGTCGGCCCAGTCGGAGGTGATCAGCCCGTTGCCCAGGATGGGGCGGGCCTTGTCCTTCACCGGCCCCCCGGTGTCGTAGACCCGCGCGTTGTGCAGCACCTGCCGCACCAGCTCCGGATGGCAGGGCAGATAGGCGGGCTTGGTGCCGAGCCGCAGTTCGACCAGGTCGCCCACGCCGGGCAGCGAGCCCAAGAACTCCAGCGGGCGGCGCGCGAGTTGGAGAGCGTGGCCCACCAGCGGGAGCCCGCCTGGTGCCTTGGCGACCCGCCAGCTGCGCGTGGCCGGGTGGGAATCGGTCTTCATGCCGGGTATGCCCTCCGGGAGGAGTGTCGGGAGCCGAGTGGACAGGGGGCTTGCGGGGCGAGGCGACGGCAGGGAGACGGGGCGGCGGCGGCCGGCACCGGTCAGCGGCGTTCCAGCACCATGGGCAGCGGCCCCGGTTCGAGGGTGGCCTTCGGCTCCGGCCGCAGGGGGGAACCGGGCACCGGGCGCAGCCGCCAGCGGGCGGCGACGGTCGCGACGATGAGCGCCGTCTCGGTGAGCGCGAGGACGTCGCCGATGCACTTGTGACTGCCCGCGCCGAAGGGCAACAGCGCGCCGCGCGGGACCTGCCCGGCGCGTTCGCCCGCCCAGCGGTCGGCGTCGAAGGTCTCCGGGTCGGGGAACAGCTCGGGGTTGTGGTGCAGGGCGTAGGCGCTGTAGAGGATCATCGTACCGGCGGGGACGGTCCGGCCGCCGATCTCGACGTCCTGCGCGGCGACCCGCATCGCCATCCAGGACGGCGGATACAGCCGCAGAGTCTCGGTGATGACGTTGCGGACGTAGGGCAGCGCGGGCAGATCCTCGTGGACGGGGGTGCGCCCGCCGAGCGCCTCGTCCACCTCGGTGTGCACCCGCTTCTCCACCTCGGGCAACGTGCCCATCAGGTGGAAGACGAAGGCCAGGGTGGAGGCGGTCGTCTCGCTGCCGGCGACCAGGAAGGTGACGACCTGGTCGAGGACCTGGCCGTCGTCGAGTTTCTCCCCGGTCTCCGGGTGTTCCGCCCTCAGCAGGGTGGAGAGCAGGTCGCCGTGGTCCTCGTCGGACCGCCGCCGCACGCTGATCATGTCGGCCACGATCTGCCGCAGCCGCGCGTTGGCATGGTCGTAGGCGCGGTTGGCCGGTGTGGGCAGTTTCTCCATGACGCCCAGCGGGGCGACCGTGCGCTTGTAGATGCCGTGCGAGACGGTCCGCAAGCACTGCCGGGCCTCCTCGACGGTGGCCTCGTCGAGGCCGGTGGAGAAGAGGGTGCGCGCGGCGACCCGCATGAGCAGGGCGTGCATGGCGTCGCCGATGTCCCGGGTCTCCCCGTCCCGCCAGGCATCGGTGACGGTGCGGGTGTCCGCGGCGACCGCCGTCGTGTAGGCGGCGATCCTCGCCGTGTGGAAGGCGGGCTGGATCAGCCGCCGCTGGAAGCGGTGCTCCTCGCCGCGGGACACCGACAGGCTGTTGCCGAGAAGCTGGCGCGCCTTGTCGAAGACGCCGCCCTTGTCGAACAGGCGGGGGTTGAGCAGCACGTGCCGGACCAGCTCGGGGTGTGCGGCGAGGTAGGCCCGGGTGGGCCCGAGCCGGACCTCGACCAGGTCGCCGTGCGCGGGGAGCGAGGCGAGGAACTCAAGGGGGCGTCGCCACAGCGCGAGTACGTGACCCAGGAGGGGCAGGGCGCCGGGCGCGGTACCGGTGCGCCAGGACCGATCCGTCACGGATGTCTTCGAGGAGAGCATGCTGCGGTCCCTACTGGATGAGCGAGTTGACGTCGTTCACCGGGGCCTGGTAGCGCCGGTCGCGGGTGGTCCACACGAAGTTGCCCTGGATGAGGTCCAGCAGGACGTCCCGGGTGACGTCGTCGAACGCCCGGATGCACTCCATGTCCTCGGCCATGTCGTCGAGGCGGTCCTGGAAGAAGCGCCGGAAGTCGCTCTCGTCGCTCATGTCGCACAGCCGGAAGCAGTTGGTCGTCTGGCCGAGGGCGTACTCACGGTCGTAGGAGTAGAAGTCGTTGACGATGGCCAGCCCGCGGGTGGTCATGCGGGCGGCGAGGCCCGTCTTGGAGTGCTCGGTCAGCTCGCGGTGGCGGTAGATCGGGTACGACATCCGCATCCAGAAGTCCACCCCGACGTCGGTGACGCGGAAGCGGAAGTACTGCTCGGGAGAGGTGCCGCAGAGCACCGTCTTGAGCCGGGTGTCGCGGAACATGTGGTCGCTGGTGACGAAGGCTCGGGCGCCTTCGTAGGCGAAGTCGGCGTCCTCGGGAGAGTAGTACCGCTCGCACACCGCGCGCAGCTGCGGCAGGAAGAGGTCGAAGTCGTGCAGGGCGGCATCCATGTCGTCCCACACGAAGGTCACGCAGTTGAGCACGCAGACGGCCTTGAATGCCTCCATGTCCTTGATGTGACGGGCGCTCTGGGACCAGCGCACGACGTCCATGTAGGAGATCCAGCGCTTGTCGGAGACGGTCTTGCCCAGCGGGGCGACCGCGCGGTTGCAGGCGTCGATGACCTCGCGCAGCTCGGTGTCCGTCATCGGCACCTTCTGGGCCTCGTGTCCGACGTGGCGGTCGAGGAGGGCGGCGAAGCGGTCGGTGCTCTCCTGCCAGTAGCGAGCGGTGCCCGCCGTGGCGGGGGCGGTAGGTGCGGTCAGGTCGGCGGTCATGAGTTCCTCCTGGTGGCCGTGACGGCCAGGTGCTTGAGGGCAGTCACCGTGTCGGCGGTGAAAGGGGCGCTCTCCAGGGCCTCGACGGCTTGCCGGTAACGGTCGTCGATCATGCGTTCCACGGTGTCCCGGGCCCCGGTGGACGCGAACAGCGCGCGGACCTCCTCGGCTCCTGTCTCGTCCAGAGCGGGGTCGCCGATCAGCGTGCGCAGCCGGGCGCGCTGGGCCGCGTCGGCCGCGCGCAGGGCGAGCGCGACCAGGGTGGTGTTCTTGCCGGCCCGCAGGTCGTCCAGGCGGGACTTGCCGGTGTCGCGGACATCGCCGTACACCCCCAGCAGGTCGTCGCGGAGCTGGAACGCCTCGCCCAGGGGAAGGGCGAACGCTGTGCACGCGGCGAGGGCCGCGGCGTCGGCGCCGGCGAGGGCGGCGCCGATGTGCAGGGGGCGTTCGACGGTGTACTTGGCGGTCTTGTAGCGGTTGACGGTGAGGGTGGCGTCGACGTCGTCGGTCAGCTCGCCGGTGGCCTGGAGGTCCAGGTACTGGCCGAGCATCACCTCGGTGCGCATCTCCGTGACGAGCGGCAGCACCGCGGCCGACTGCGCGGGGGTCAGGCCCGCCGTGTGCAGCAACTGGTCGGACCAGGTGAAGGCGAGATCGCCCAGCAGCACCGCGGCGCCGAGCCCGAATCGCTCCGTACGATCGTCGCCGTGTTTTCCGGCCAGTGTCCGGTGGATGGTGGGACGGCCGCGCCGGGTGTCGCTGTCGTCCATGATGTCGTCGTGGATGAGGGCGAACGCGTGAAACATCTCCAGAGAGGCGGCCACGCGCAGGACCGCCGCCGGAACGCTGCCATCGGCGACCGCCTGCCAACCCATGACAGTCAGTACCGGTCGAATTCTCTTGCCGCCGGTCATGAATTCTTCGAGGAGTGTCACGATCCGATTCATCCGGGAATCGCCGGAAGGTCCTCTCCGGCTCTCCAGGAAGTCCATCAGAATGCTGTCGACGGAGCTTTTTATGAAACTCTGGTCGAGTATGCCGGGAGATATTGTCTGGGTGCTCATGTTTCTGTGCTTCATCCCCACTCGTTGGAGCAGCGGAACCGGCTGCGCGCTCACGGCGGCGTTCGCACGGTCATGGCACGCAAAGGTGCCGGGCGCGTCGGTTGTTCCGCGCGGGAACATCCGCGCGGACGTACGGATCGCCGTACGGATACGCGAACGCGTTGTACGTGCGCATGCATGCGCGTACTGACGGATAGGTGTGGGCACGTGCCAGGCACTGCGGAAAACCGCCGGGCTGTGCGGAGAATCACCGGGCTGGGCGGTGCGGCGGACGGGAGGGCGGGCCGGCGTCAGGAGAGGAGGTCGACCCGGAGTTCGCTGAGCCCGCGGATGTTGACCTGGGGCCGCCAGACGACGTCTTCGCCGCTCGGTCTGATGTCGCTGTAGCGGCGCAGCAGTTCGGTGAAGACCAGCTTGGCCTCGGTCTTGGCCAACAGAGCACCGATGCAGTAGTGGGGGCCGCCGCCGAAGGACAGCGGGCGCACGTCCGGCCTGCGCAGGTCGAGGCGGTCGGGCTCCGGGTAGCGCAGCGGGTCGCGGTTGGCCGCGCCGAGCAGGATCATCACCTTGGAGCCGGCCGGGATCGTGCGGCCTCCGACCTCGATCTCGCTGGTCGTGATCCTTGCCACCAACTGGATGGGCGCGTCGTAGCGGAGCAGTTCGTCGATGCCGCCCTCGATGAGGCCGGGGTCCTCGCGCAGTGCGCGCAGCTGGTCGGGGTGGCGCAGCAGGGCCAGCGTGCCGTTGCCGATGAGGTTGACGGTCGTCTCGTGGCCGCCCAGGAAGAACATCATGACATTGGCGATGATCTCCTCGTCGGAGAGTTTCTCACCGTCGAACTCCGCCAGCGACAGCCGGGAAAGAATGTCGTTCTGCGGGTCCGCGCGCCGCTTCTCCAGGTGTTCGACGATATAGGCACCGAACTCCTCGGCCGCGTCGTTCATGGCCCGGCGGGTGGTCTCGTCGACGGCCGGGTCGATGACGTGCCCCAGGGCGTCGGTCCACTTCCGGCACAGGTCACGGTCCTCCACGGGCAGGCCGCCCAGGCCGCAGAACACCGTCACCGGCACCAGCGCCGCGAGTGATCCGATCAAGTCGATGTCCCGGCCTTCGCCCATGTCGTCCATGATCCGGTGGACGATTTCAGCGATCCGGGGCGCCATCTCGTGCATCACCTTGGCGGTGAACAGAGGGTTGGCCAGCCCGCGCAGCCGGCGGTGCGCCTCGCCGTCCCGCATGAGCATCCAGTTGCGGGTGGCCCGCACGATCGGGCTGTCCTTCCCGCCCCGCTGCGCGGCCCATTTGGGGTCCTGCGGGTATTCACTGCTCAATCCCGGATTTCTTATGAGCGAAGCGACCGCGCCGTACCCCGAAACCACCCAATGGCCATAGGGTGTCCGGTGGACCGGTTCCACGTCCCGAAGTCGTTTGTAGAGCGGGTAGGGGTGGGTTCGCAATCGCGGGTCACGAGCATCGAATAGAGGTTTACCGCCCGTTGGTTCCATGCCTGTCTCCCCCATGAAAATCGGCAGGCGGGGCCACAGGCCACAGTGGCGGCCTCGGACCCGTTGGCCGAATAGTAGGCACAGCGCGACCACACATGACAAGGCCCTCCGACCTGGACAGGTCCCTCTACCCCCTATTAATGTCGAGTCGTTGGTTCGGACACACCGATCAGACCTACGGGGGGAAGACACGGTGCGGCGCACTGTTTTCCAGGACGAGCACGAGACGTTCCGCGCGGCGGTACGTGACCTAATCGAGGCGGAGGTCGTACCCGCATATCCCGACTGGGAGGCGGCCGGTCGGGTGCCGCGTGACTTCTATCTCAAACTGGGAAAATCGGGCATCTTCGGGTTCGGTATCCCGGAGGAGTTCGGCGGCAGTGGCGAGAAGGGTTTCAAGTTCAACGCCGTCATCGCCGAGGAGTGCGCTCGGGCCGGTGTCACCTTCGGTGGCGCCGGCGCCCACCTGGCCCTGCCGGCCACCCTGGTGAAATACACGACCCGGCAGCAAAAGGAACGCTGGCTGCCAGGGTTCGTCACCGGTGAGCTGATGACGGCCATCGCGATCACGGAGCCGGGGGCCGGTTCCGACGTCGCCGGCCTGCGCACGACCGCCGAGCTGTCCGAGGACAGCACCCACTACGTGCTCAACGGGGCCAAGGCCTACGTCTCCGGAGGCGCGCAGGCCGATCTTGTGCTCGTCGCCTGCCGCACCTCCACGGACGGATCCGACCGGCGCGGCGGCATGTCCCTGGTCGCCGTGGACACCCGGGCCCCGGGCGTGACGGTCGAGTCCGAGGCGGTCACGCTCGGCCTGCGCTCCTCCGACATCGTCACCATGACGTTCAGCGACGTGCGGGTCCCGGCCGGCGACGTGGTGGGCGGTCTGGGCGATGCCTTCACCTGCCTCGCGGACATCTTCCCGCAGGAACGCCTGGGCATCGCCGTCGGGGCGTACGCGCAGGCGGCCGCCGCGGTCCACCTCACCACCGAGTACGTCCGCGAGCGCATCGCCTTCGGCAAGCCGGTCGCCGCCTTCCAGAACACCAAGTTCGTGCTCGCCGACTGCAAGGTCACGGTGAACGCGCTCCAGGCGGTCGTCGACCAGGCCCTGGACGCCTTCGAGGCGGGGGAGCTGACCGCCGAAGAGGCGGCCGCCACCAAGCTGTACTGCACGGAGACGGCGCCCCGGGTGCTGGACGCGTGCCTGCAACTGCACGGCGGTTTCGGCTTCACCATGGACAGTCCGATCGCCCGGCTGTACGCCGACAACCGAGCGAACCGGATCTTCGGCGGCACCAGCGAGATCATGCGTACGATCGTCGCCAAGTCCCTGGGCCTCTGAGAGCCGCTGAGTGGCGAAGGCGCCTCTCCGCTGTGCTGCCTCGGGCCGGGGCGCCCTTGATCCAGCAGGGTGGCGAGGCAGGCGACCAGGTGGAGGCGCCGGTCTGCTTGGCTTGAGGAGGGCCGGGGACCTGTCCCTGGCCGGTATCGACTCCACCACCGTGCGCGGACACCATGATGCCGCCGGGATGCGCCGGGGCGAGGACGTCGTCACTGCCCTGGAGAAGGCAGCCGCCGAGGAGGAGAATGCCAGGTCAAAGGGGGGGGCGGCCTCGAAGAACGAAGCGGGCAGGAAGTCGATCCCGGGCGGCAGGAGCGGCGAGGCGTCCGGCGTCGGCGGAGAGTCCGCCTGAAGGCGGCTCTCCTGGGACGTTCCAAGGGGCGGGCAGACCGGCAAGGTCCATCTGGCCGCCGGCCGCGAGTGGCGGCTGACGACCTGCGCCGCAGGAAGCCCCGCCCGCCAACTGCGATCCTCGGTCACAGCCTTGGCTCACAGGTGTCCTGCCTCTGTGATGTCCGGGCAGTCTCGGAGATTCATGGGCAAGCGGGGCGACGTCTCATCAGGTCCCGTGCGGGGCCCCGGCATCGAGGCGGCGTAGGTGTCCAAACCGGCGCGAAGGAGGTCTTGAGGGCTGCGCTGTGATTGGCCACACTGTCCCCCTCCAGCGAGTGTGCGTTCAGAGGAGGGGGATGGCCGTGGTGGACATCAGCAGGATCGGAGAGTGGGTCCACGAGGAAGTCGATCGGCGCTTGATGTACCTCGTGCCGTCCGATCCGGGCGGCATGTCGAATGAGCGTCTGTACGTGTGCACTGACCGTAGCCCCGATCTTTGCAAGCTGACACGCATCGGCTACGTGACCGGGACGAGAACGCCCGAGGCGGTGTATGCCATGGATGGTGGCTACTCGGACGGTTGTGTGTCAGTCAGCCTGTCCGATGGCATGCCTCTCAGCTGGGAGCAGGCGATCATGTCTGTCCTCCATGCCTACGAGCAGCACCGGCATAAGTTCTTCGTCAGGATGACCGTCGACTACTGCTATCTCGCCCCAAGGCCGTGATGACGAAGGCGAAGTGGATGCAATCGCTGCCCGCCCGGTTGGCGGCCGCATGAACCCGTTCCGGTTGGCATCCGTCCCCCGGCCGGATGCCAACCGGGCGACGCGCGGCGCTGTTGCCGGCAGCGAAACCAGGCAAGACGGAGACGGTGTGCGAGATCGCCGCCACCTTCGAAGACGCCTGACGCGCACTGCACCGCACCAACCCCGAGGCCGTGGCCGTGGCCGGGACACGGGACTTGTGGGCGCCCGTCGCGTACGTTCAGACCTCCGTCACCGCGAAACCCAAGAGCACCCGCAAGGCCATCCTCGACTTCTACGGCGCCCCCACGAAACGGATGGACCTGCCCGAACTGGTGGCCACGGTGGCTACGTCGTTGGCCGATCACGGCACGAAGGTGCTGATACCCGACGACATCACGCGGCTGCGGATGCGCCGTGCTGGCGACCAGGACACCCACCCTCGACCTGATCCGCGCGTTCATGAGCATGCACGTCACCCTCGTCCTGGTCGGCGTCGGCATCCCGGGCTCCGGACTGGTGGGCGAGGGCCACTCCGCTGCTGCCGCGCACGAGCGCCGCCGGCGGGCGGTCGACAGATGGGAGCCGACCCGGACCGAGCGCCGCTTCGACCTCGCCGAACTCGACCGGTTCCGCTACGACACCCCCGAACAGATCACCGCCCGGACCTAGCATCTCGCCGGGATCGAAGAACACCTGCGTCTGCTCAAGGCCCGCCCCGGGATGCTCACCGGGCACGCGATGCCCGAGTGCCTGTACGCGCGCAGCGACGGCGTCGTCGGTCTGCTGGAGCGCCTCATCGAGGACGGCTGCACCGAGGCCATCACCAGCCCGAGTGCCTGACCGAGGGTCTTCTCGACGCCCGCCCGCTCACCCTCACCCTCACCGGCACCGACCGCGAAGCTCTCGCGGGCGAGACCCCGACTGCCCTCGTACCGTCCCGAACCCGGCACCGCCGACGGCGCAACGGCGCCTTCGACGACCACGGCACCGCGTCGGCAACGGCATGATCCGGCCGCTGCCCAGAAGCCTCGACCCCGTGGCGGGCGAGCTGCCGCCCGGCTGCTTTCCACGCTTGGCGGCACCGGCTCGACATCACGCCGCTGGATATCGGCCAGCGGTGCGGCCTCACCGCGAGTCAGCTCTTGCCCGTCCGCCACCTCGAACGCCTCGATGCCGACCGGGCCCAGCACATCGCCGACGCATGCCGCCTTGAGGGAGAAGGTCCAGGCGCGCACCCTGGCCGGGCAGGCCCCCGGCTACGCGCCGCTGCGTGTCGACTACCTCGGGCGGCACCAAGACGTCGTCTCGTTCGGTCTGTTCGGTAGTCTGCGGGAGGTGGGGGTTGTCGAGCGGCTGGTGCCGGATGAGCTGTGGGAGTTGTTCCAGCGGGTGGTGCCGGAGGCGCCGCCCCGTCCGCAAGGCGGCGGTCGGCGCCGGTACGGGGACCGGGGAGTGCCGGCCGCGATCGTGTTCGTGGCGACGTCGGGATGCCCGTGGCAGCAACCAAGCTCCACCGCCTGGTCCTCGACGGGCTCGGTGCCCGCGGCGGGCTTGACCGGTCCCGCTGCGCGACCGACTCGGTGAACACGCGGGCGCTGAAAAGGGGGAGCTGACAGGTCCGAAGCCCGTGGACCGGGGCAGGTACGGCTCGAAGACACATCTGATCACCGAGCGGACCCGTCTGCCCCTGTCCGCCGGAATCTCGGGCGCGAACCTCCACGACAGCCGGGCGCTGATCCCGCTCGTGAGGGGCATACCACCCATCCGCTCCCGGCGCGGGCGTCGGCGGCGCAGACCGGCAAAGCCTCACGCCGGCAAAGGAGACGACTACGACCACCTGCGGCGGTGGTCACGCAGCCGGGGCATCAGGCACCGCACCGCCCGCAAGGGCATCGAGTCCTCGACCCGTCCGGGCCGCCATCGCTGGACCGTAAGCGCACGATGTCCTGGCTCGCCGGATGCCGCCGCCCGCACTCCGCTCCGAGCGCAAAGCCGCGCACTTCCTGGCTTTCACCAGCAACGCCTGCACCCTCATCTGCTACCGCAGGATCACCACATGAGATGACGTCCCAATCGACACACCCTCTTCGTCGCCTACGTCGGCTCACGCCGCGCCATGGCCGACTGCCACCCCAGCGCGGTCCCTCCACGCCGTACCACCATCAAGAAGCGGGGCCGGGGCGAGGGCAAGCCCGGTGACTCCTGAGCGGATCGCCTGAGCGGATCGCCGACGCCGCCGCGACGTCCCGGTATCGGCAACAAATGTTGTCCGTCCGAGGCCGCCGGTTCCAGCATGAGGACACGGGTGATCACCGTGTAGCGGACCAGCCGGGCCGACAGACCGGCGCCTCCCGGCCTCGATCCGCACATCCGAACCTTCGTACAAGGAGCCCGCCCATGTCTTCGACCACGCCTGGGAGCGTGCGGACCTCAGCGCAGGAGGCCGCCGCCCGCAAGGGATCCGACCGGATGCCGTTCGCGGTCCACCTGCTCGCGTTCAGCCTCTTCGCGATGGGCAGCGCCGAGTTCCTGCTCGCCGGCGTCCTGCCCGACATCGCCGCCGACCTGCACATCTCGCTGTCCTCCGCCGGCGTCCTGATCTCCGCCTTCGCCATCGGCGTCGTGATCGGTGGCCCGCCCCTCGCGGTTCTCACCCTGCGCTGGCCGCGCCGGACCACCCTGGTGGTCTCCCAGACGCTGTTCGCGATCGGCGTCGCCATCGGTTTGCTGGCCGACGACTTCACCGTCCTCATCGTCACCCGCTTCCTGTGCGGTCTCGCCTATGCCGGCTTCTGGGCCGTCGCCGCCGTCACCGCCATCGGCCTCGTCACCCCCGACCGCACCGCCCGCGCATCCGGCGTGGTCGTCAGCGGCCTGAGCATTGCCATGGTGGCCGGCGGTCCGGCCGGCGCGCTGCTCAGCCACTTCGCCGGCTGGCAGGGCGGCTTCTGGGCGGTGGTCGCGCTGACCGTCCTAGGTGCGGTCTCCACCATCGTCGCCGTGCCCGCCACCCGTGCGGCCGAGGAGCCCAGCGTGCGCCGCGAACTGCGCGTCATGCGCCAGTCGCAGCTGTGGGTGGTGTACGCCGCGACGCTGCTGAGCACTGCCGCGTACATGATCTCGTACAACTACCTCGCGGCCATCCTCACGGACATCACCGGCATCGACTCGGTGTGGGTGCCCGCGATTCTCGTCCTGTTCGGCATCGGCGCCTTCATCGGCCTGTCCATCGGCGGCCGGATCTCCGACGGACGCCCGCACCGCGCGCTGCTGATCGGCGCTGGTGGGATTCTCATCGCGTCGGTTCTGCTCGCCCTGCTCGGCCGGCATGCGGTCGCCGTCATCCCCCTGGTCCTGGTCCTGGGCATGGCCGGATTCGTGCTCAACCCCGCCATCTACGGGCGGGTGTTCACCGTGGCCGCCGCCGCTCCCACCCTCGCCGGAGCCACCGCCGTCTCCATGTTCCAGCTCGGCATCAGCCTGGTGCCCGCCCTCGTGGGCGTGGCCCTCGGTGCCGGAACCGGACTGACGTCCATTCCCTGGCTGGGCGCCGGCCTGGCCGTCCTCACCGTGCCGGTCATCCTGATCGACCGGACCATGGCTCACAACCGTGCCGACAGCACCACGGAGCCCGCTACCGACGACAGCTGACCGGCGCCGCCCTCGACTATGACCCCACCGTCGGGAGCGCGTCGAGAGCGCGTCGATACGGCCGGCGCCGGCGCGCCCTGGACCGCCGGCTTCCCCGAGGGAGGACCGCACGGGCAACCCGCTCGGATACGAACGGGGCACCTGGGTCGTGTCACAGATCCAGGGCCCGGCCTGCCCGACGCAGCGCACCTGCACGCTGGTCGGCAAAGAAGGGACCTGTTGCCGCCTAGGTCTTCCGGCCGTACACGGACCCGGGCCCCGGCCTGTTCACCTTCTGGGCGCCCTACGAGAAGGGAGACCGGTTTCCGGAGACGGTCTGCGGTGACGGGCTCGCGGCCGTCCTCGCCGCCGAGGCCGGCAGCACAGTGCTCGCCACCGGCATCAGCCCCGCCGGCGGTGGAGAACACCCGGCGCAACGCCGCCCGACACCACCTGGCCGACCGGGTGGCCGCGCTGACCAGCGACCTCTTCGACGCGATCGACCCGGCCGAGCGCCTCGACGTCGTCTTCAGGAACACCCCGTTCATCCGGGGACCCGAGGACCGCCCGTACGCCGGCCAGGTCGAGCACGCGGTCTTCTCGCCCCGGCTACGGCATGATCCGGCGCTTGCTCGGGCGCTTCTTCCGCGACGCGGCTCCCCGGCCCCCCACCAACCTGACCACCCTGCGGGTCGACTTTCCGCTCACTGCGCTCGCCGCCCGCGACGGCGTGCACGCGCCGCCCGAGGAGTTCTGGCCGCGGGCCGCGCACAGCACCGCGCCGGCGTGACGGGCGCATGGCGGCTGCGGCTGTCTCTCGGAGAACTCGGTCTCCCGCGAGTGGGCCAACAGTCGGGTGCAGACGATCTCCGGCGGGACGACGGAGGTGATGAAGGGTTTGATCGGACGGCCGCTCGACCGGTGAGGCCCGTACCCGCCCGTCTCGCCGCCGCACGCCGGGCCTGCCGGTGGGCGGCGGCCGTACGCCCATCGCACCACACTCGTGGTGCCGAATCGGCATATTCCGTTGCCAATTCGGAGACGTGCCGATGCAATGGCCACATGGAGCAGTCCCCGCCCATCGCCCAGGTCCTGTCCGCCGTCGGTCCCCGCCTCAAGCGGCTGCGCACCGCCCGCGGTGTCACCCTCGCCGCGCTGTCCGAGGCCACCGGTATCTCCAAGAGCACCCTGTCGCGCCTGGAGGCCGGCCAACGCCGCCCCAGCCTCGAACTTCTCCTGCCCATCGCTCAAGCCCACCAGGTGCCGCTGGACGAACTGGTCGACGCGCCCGATGTCGGCGATCCGCGCGTCCGGCTCAAGCCGCACGTCGCCAATGGCAACATCGTGCTGCCGCTGACCCGCCAGCCCAACCCTCTGCAGAGCTACAAGATGGTGCTGCCGGCCATCCGCGACACCCCGGAGCTGTGCACCCACGAAGGGTATGAGTGGCTCTACGTGCTCTCCGGTCACCTCCGATTGGTGCTGGCCGAGCACGACCTGGTGCTCGACCCTGGGGAGGTGGCCGAGTTCGACACCCGGCTGCCGCACTGGTTCGGCAGCACCGGCGAGAGCCCGGTCGAGATGTTGAGCGTCTTCGGGCGCCAGGGCGAGCGCATGCACGTCCGGGCCCGGCCGCAACGCATGACGCTCTCCTCCGACGGATGAGTGGGTCGGTCGAACAAGCGCTGCGACCGGAGTAGTTCAGCGTGGACTTCCAGCGCGTGGTCCAGCGGGCCTGTCCGGCCTGTCCCTTGCCAGTGGTGTCGAGGGACATGATTGCCATGTAGGCGCACTTCAGGGCGGCTTGCTCGTCGGGGAAACGGCCGCGGTCCTTGGCCACCCGGCGAATGCGGATGTTGACCGACTCGATCGCATGGTGGTGCAGACGATGCGGCGGATCCCGGTGCCGAACCGCAGGAGGGGAGCGAACTCTGCCCGGGCATTCTCCCGCAGCTTTACGACCGCTGGATACTTCCTGCCCCGGACGTCGGCGAACTGGGCGAACCGGTCCAGGGCGGCCGCCGCGGCGGGGGCGGCGCAGCCGGACTCGATGAGCCTGGTGGCCTTGTCCCGGTCCTGCCGGGCGGCACAGCGGAAGGAGTTCCGCAGCAGGTGAAGCCGTAAGAGCCGAGACAGTCCGTCGTACGGACCTGGGAGCCGCCTTCCGCTTCATCGGCTCGCAGCCGCTCCAACTGCCAGGCACGCTCGGTGCCTTGATGCTTGCGCGGATTGCCGCAGCAGCAGCCCGACACGCGACGAGCGTGCCGGGCAAGGGGAGCCGCCGCCCGGACCAGGGACCGGTTCAGAGCGCGGTCCATGACGGCACGCCATACGTCCGGACCCGGCCGTCCCGCAACGCGACGGCCAGCAGGCGCGGGCCCGCCCGGGGCCGGCGCCGCGACCGCCACACCCGCTCCCCCCCCGTTGCGCACACCGGCCGCAGGCGCGCCTGCGACCGCCCCGGCCGTGACGTACCACGCTCACCTGTGTTCCCACGGCCCCATAGCACCGCCGGTGGCTGCCCCTTGCGGCCGATCGCGTCAGTCGCGCAGGGATCTGGGCAGGTCAGGAGAAGGCCGCAGGCCGCAGGTCGTAGGGGTGACAGGACAGATGCCCGACCGGTACGTGTCAGGCCGCCGGCGCCGGTTCGCCGTGCGCCTTGGACGACCGGTCGGCGCGGGTGCGCGCCCGGTGCGCGGCGAGGTCCCGCTCGATCTCCTCGTCCACCAGGTCGTGGTTGAGCGCAAAGGCCGCCGCAGCCCCCATGCCGGCCGCGCTTACGGCCTGGGCGCGCGGGTCGACCACGTTGCCCACCGCCCAAAGGCCGGGCACGCTGGTGCGGCCCGCCCGGTCGGTGACCAGCCAGCCCTGCTCGTCCTGCTCGCAGCCGAGGCCCTCGAAGGCCGCGTCGTTGGGCGTCATCTCGGGGAACAGGAACGCCGCTGAGCACTCCAGCGTGCGCCCGTCGGCCAGCTCCACCGCTCGCAGGCGCCCCTCCTCGTGCAGCAGGGTGGCCACGGGCCCGTCGAACACGTTGATCCCGCGGGCGTCCATGCGCTCGCGCTCCTCATCGGTGAGCGGCCGGTCGTGCGCCACGTACTGCACGTCGCGCGACCACTGGCGCAGCAGCAGCGCCTGCCCGGCGGAGGCCGGGTGGACGCCCAGCACCACGATGGGCCGGTCGCGGACCTCATAACCGTGGCAGTACGGGCAGAAGTGCACGTCCTTGCCCCACATGGCCTGTACGCCGGGGATCTCCGGCAGCGTGTCGCGCAGGCCCGTGGCGAGCACGACGTGGCGGGCGGTGAGCGTCGCGCCTCCGTCCAGCCGCACCAGATACCGGCCGTCCGCGCCGGGCGCTACCTCGTCGACCCTACCCCTGACCAGCGCCGCCCCGTAGCGGGCAACCTCCGCGCGGCCGGTCTCAAGCACGGTGAGCGGGGGCACACCATCACGGGAGAGGAAGCTGTGCATGTGGGCCGCGGGCGCGTTGCGCGGCTCCCCGGCGTCGACGACGGCGACCGGGCGACGGGCCCGTGCGAGCACGAGCGCGGCATTCAGCCCGCCCGCTCCACCGCCTATCACGATGACATCGTACGAGGTTCGGTTCTGGGTCTCGTTGTGTGCGCCGGTCATGGCGATCACCTCCTCCGCCAGAGTGCGGGCGACCTGTCGCCCCAGACAATTTTTGTTGCCGTTACCGGGACGCGTCGAGGGAGCCGGCCCGTGCCGGGGCAGTCGCCGAACGAGCCGTGCCGGCGGTGAGCGCAGCTACGGCGCCGCCCGGCCACCGGCTTCCGCCAAGATCCCGTACGGCAGTCGAAGGGCGCGACGTGCCGTCGGCAACCCGGAGATATGTCCCCCTCACGTCGTGACATCACCGGCTTGCCGACATCGCCCCCCGGGGGCGGCCGGGGCAGCACCGCGCACCGCTTCACGGACCCGTCGTCGTCCGCCGGGGAACCTTCAGATACTCACCGGGTCAGCACTCGGGAGAACGCCCCGCCCGCACGGAGGAGTTCACCCCATGTACCGAATTCCACCATCCGGCCGTTCTCCAAGGGCTGTCCCGCAACTGTGGTTGCGGGACAGCCGCAGCCTCGTCAGGTGCTCGGAGTCGTCCTCCACAGGTGGCGTTCATCCAGGGTTCCTGACCGTGCGTCGCCGCGTTCAAGGTCGACGAGGATGGGCCGGCAGTCGAGCAGTTGCTGTCTCACGTCACGCGAGGCGAGGTACTGCACGGAGTTGCAGGGCACGATCAGGAGCCCGTTGCTCTCGCGGACTCGCTCAGTGTCGATGGCGAGAAGCGGCTCGTCATCGCGCTGGCTGCACGCGAGAAACGCCACCGCGAGCCGCAGGACTTCGTCCTGCTCCCGCATCCGCCTCCAGTCTGTCGGTCCGACGAGGGTTCGAGGCAATTCGGGAAGCCGGTGACCGTTCCGCGGCGCCAGGGTGCGGATGTCGTTCGCAAGGGTCGGCCGCGGAGTCCTCCGCTTGCGGCCCGGACCCTGCTGTCGCGGCGGCCTACTGGCGCACAAACCATCGCCGAGTGGTCGAAGAACTACCGGTATTCCACCAGCCACCAAGTCGTCCTCGACGCCGACACCCGCCCCGCCTGGTCGTCGTGATCGGTCGGCCACTCGCCGCGAACCGCAACGACTGCAACGCGTGGGAGGAGTCCGGCGCCAAGGCCGCTGTCGGCAAGACCACCACGTTCGCGGACGGCGGCGCCCGGGGCGAGCACGTCTTCGCCCGCACGAAGACCTGGAAGATACTCCGCGACTGTCGACTCAAAGGCGACGGCGTCCATCACGCCATGCTCGGCATCGCCCGGATGCATAACGTCACCCTCGCCGGACAGGACTGCGGGCCCCGCGGCGGCAAGCGTGCCCGAGCAACCTGAATGAGGACATTCCAGGCTCTCGCAGTGAAGGTCACGTTGAGGGTGCCCAGCACAGAGCGATGCCGCTGCACCCACGCAGGGCCAAGAGGAGCCGCTCAGTGTCGTGATAGCGTCGCTGCGGAGGCTCGTAGGTGCGTGCCTGCCCCGGACGAGATGTGCGCCGTACCCGGCCCGCCAAGACGACGCACTCAGGAGGCGTCGTGGACGTAGACATACCTTCTACTGATTCCGCCGGCTCGGTTCCCCCGCCTCGCGAGTTGGACGTCCGTTGGATCCACGGCTCACCATCGGCCAAGCACAACTCCGACCCGGACATCCAGGTCTACGCGTTCGACGAGCATACGGTCATCCTGAGACAGAACATGGCGATCAACTACGAGGCGCCGTTCCTGTTTCTGCTCTTCGGCGATGCCCAGGCAGTGCTGATCGACACCGGCGCTACCGCGTCCGCAGAGCTTTTCCCCCTGCGAAGGCTGGTTGACGAACTCGTCGAGGACTGGCTCGCCCGCCACCCCCGGCACAGGTATCACCTGCTGGTGCTGCACACCCATCCCCACGGCGACCACATCGCAGGGGACGCCCAGTTCACCGACCGCCCCGACACCACAGTGGTCGGCGCAGACCTCGCCACCGCCTGGAAGTATTTCGGATTCGACGAGGACCCCACCACCGTGGCGCAGGTCGATCTGGGAGACCGCGTGCTCGAGTGTCTGGCCACCCCCGGGCACCACCAGGCAGCAGTCACGTTCTACGACCCATGGAGCGGGTTCCTGCTCACTGGTGACACGGTCTACCCTGGGCGACTGTACATACAGGACTGGCCTGCCTTTGCCCGGACCATCGACCGACTGATCGAGTTCTCCGAACGTCGACCGGTCACCCACGTCCTGGGCTGCCATATCGAGATGACCACCGATCCAGGCGTGGACTACCCGATACGCACCACCTACCAGCCCGACGAGCCCCCGCTCCAGATGACAACCGCCCACCTGCACGAAATCCGCGCCGCGCTCAACGAGAGCGGCGACCGGCCCAGGCGACGCGCCTTCCCCCTCTTTGTTCTCTGCCCAGGCGATTGAGCTTGCACAGCGAGGTGATCTTCGCCGCTACGAAATGATCGTCGAGCGAGGTGTGGTCCGGTCTGTCGCCGGATCGGCCGGGGTGGTGCGGTGACGTGTGGCCGTTCGCCGTTGCCTTACGAGCTGGTGCGTGATTGTGGTTGAGGTGTGATCGCGCGGGGGTGGGACGATCCAGCCCGTGGCGATCATGATCAACCGGAACATCCTCGCGCATCAGTTGTTCACAGGGATCTCCCGGCAGCATCTGGCCGGCTTGGTCGTGGAGTTGGCCGTTTCTTGGGAGGTCCTGGTCGAGGGACGCCGTCACGAGACACGTGGCGGGCCCAGGAAACGCGAGGCGGGGGCAGGTGCCCGGCATCGCCTCGTGTTCGTCGACCGGCTGGTCGTCACGCTGATCCACCTGCGACACGATCTCCCCCACTCTGTCCTTGCCCTGTTGTTCGATGTCGACCGCTCCACCGTCACCCGCGCGATCGCAGAGATACGCAAGCTCCTGGCCGAACGAGGATGCGCGGTCCCCGACCGGCCCGGCCTGCGGCTGCGGACCCTGGCGGACGTATTCGCTTATGCCCAGGCCGAGGGCATCGAGCTGCGGCTGGACGCCACCGAGGTCCAGGTCCGCAGGCCGCCGACCAACCGTGGCGGACGCCGTGCGTTCGTCTCGGGCGAGAAGAAGCAGAACACGATGAAAGACGCATGGCGCCGGGCCCGCAGCCCGAGACCGAGACCGAGATCGAGTGGCGATCGGCCGGCCGCCAGGGTGGTCATGAAGCATGCGATCCGCATGCCGTCCTCATCCGTGGTTCTCAACCGGGCCCCGGGATACGGTCTTTCCCTGCGGGAGATGAGCCACATGCCTTTCGCCCGGCCGACCAGCGGCCGGGCGCTAGGAAGACTCGCGGGGCACCAGTTCCGTTCGCAGCACCGCGTGCCGACGTTCCCCTACGCGGGAAGCGGCCGGGCGGTGGTCGGCGATCTCCGTGAGGAGGAGATCGATCATCGCACGGCCCATCTCCTCGATGGGCTGGCGAACACTGGTGAGCGGCGGTTCCATGTGGCGGGCGATGGCCGAGTCGTCGTACCCGACCAGCGCCACGTCGTCGGGGACACGTCGACCTGCCTCGCGCAGCACCTGGCGGGCGCCCGCCGCCATCACGTCCGAACCGGCGAAGACCGCGTCGAGACCGGGTTCCCGTTCAAGAAGTCTCTTCATCGCCTGGCGGCCACCCTCCTCGGTGAAGTAGCCGCTCTCGACGAGGAGTTCGTCAGCGGTGCGGCCGGCATCGAGCAGGGCTTCCCGGTAGCCGCCGAGACGGCGCCGGGCGCCATACACGTCCAGGCGACCGGTGATGTGCGCGATCTTCCGGCGGCCGCGGGCGAGCAGGTGCTCGACTGCCGAGCGGCCGCCGCCGTAGTTGTCGGAGTCCACCGAGGTCAGCGCCTCCGTCGCCGAGCGCGGGCCGCTGATCACGGCCGGGATCCGAAGCTGGGCCACCAGGTCCGGCAGCGGGTCGTCGGCGTGCACGGACACGAGCAGCACCCCGTCCACCCGCTGTGCGGCCAAGTACTGGGCCAGCCGACGCCGTTCGCGGTCGTTTCCCGCGAAGATCAGCACCAACTGCACCTCACTGTCGGAGAGTTCGGCGCCTATGCCGCTGAGCATGTCGGAGAAGTACGGCTCCGCGAAGAACCGGATCTCCGGCTCGGGGACAACCAAGGCGATGGCGTCGGTGCGGTTGGCGGCGAGGGCGCGCGCGGCCGTGTTCGGGACATAGCCGAGCTTCGCTATCGCGGCCTCGACGGCGGCCCGGGTGGCGTCACTGACCCGCGGTGACCCGTTGATCACCCGCGACGCCGTACCCCGTCCCACGCCGGCCTGGGCCGCGACGTCTCTGAGGGTGGGCCGACCGCCACTGCGCCCCCTCGCTCCGTGACTTGCCATGGGCTCCGCCCTTCTTGCCGGCGTTCCTGTGCCGGCCTGGAAACCAACAGTGCGGGGTGCCGGGGCGGCCGGATCTCAGGGACGCCGCCCCGGACCCTGCTTCGGCCCCGAACGGCCTCGTCCGCGGATGCGGGCACGCCGAACTCGCCGGACGTGCGCCGTCCGGCGCATTGAGGTCATCGACTCCGGTTGGCTAACAGCCGGATAACTGAACACATCCCTCAGCGTCCGCCTCTTGACACCCCGCCTCGAACCGACGACTCTTCAACACATCGCTGATGGGAGCGCTCCCATAGTACCTGACTCATACAATTCCCGCACGTTCCCCGCCCGAGCCGCAGCGAGAAACAGACGGGCCCAGCAGTGCAGTTGGCCGGGGGGTCGGCACGTCAGGGCGCAACAGGAGGACGTAAATGCGAGCACGTACCCGAACCGCCTCACGCAAGGCGGTCGTCCTGGCGGCCGTCGTGTCGCTGGGCGGAGCGTTGCTGGCCGGCTGTGCCGACGACAGTGGTGGCGGTAGTGACGACACCAGCGGTGGCGGCAGCGGCAGGACGACGATCAGTATGGGTCTCTTCGGCACGCAGGGCTTCAAGGAGGCCGGGCTGTACGCCGAGTACGAGAAGCTCCATCCCGACATCAAGATCACGGAGAACGTCACCGAGCGGAACGAGAACTACTACCCCGCGCTGGTCAACCACCTCACCACCAACAGCGGACTGCAGGACGTCCAGGCGGTCGAGGTCGGCAACATCGCCGAGGTCGTGCAGACCCAGGCGAGCAAGCTGGAGGATCTCTCCAAGCTCTCCGGTGTGAACAAGAGCAGCTGGCTGGCCTGGAAGTGGCAGCAGGCCATGACCAAGGACGGGCAGACCATCGGCCTCGGCACCGACATCGGCCCGATGGCGATCTGCTACCGCAAGGATCTCTTCCAGCAGGCCGGCCTGCCCACCGACCGGGACGCGGTCGGCAAGCTGTGGGCGGGCGACTGGAGCAAGCTCGTCACCGCCGGCGAGCAGTACAAGAAGAAGGCCCCCGCGGGTACCTACTTCATGGACTCCCCCGGCGGTCTGCTCAGCGCGATCCTCTCCGGCCTGAAGGAGAAGTTCTACGACTCCTCCGGCAACGTCGTCTACAAGTCGAACCCGGCCGTCAAGGCCGGCTTCGACCTGGCCGCCAAGGCCGCGCAGGAGGGACTGGTCGGTTCGGAGACCCAGTTCCAGCCGTCCTGGAACCAGACGATCGCCAACAACAAGTTCGCCACCATGGCATGCCCGCCGTGGATGCTCGGCTACCTCAAGGCCCAGTCGAAGCCCGATGCCGTCGGCAAGTGGGACGTGGCCGCCGCTCCGCAGGCCGGCAACTGGGGCGGCACCTTCCTCACCGTGCCGAAGAGCGGCAAGCACGTGAAAGAGGCGGAGCAGCTCGTCGCCTGGCTCACCGCACCGGCCCAGCAGGCCAAGCTCTTCAGCGTCCAGGGCAGCTTCCCGAGCGCGCCGGCCGCCTACGACCTGCCCCAGGTGAAGGACGCCAAGAACGCGATGACCGCTGACTCGCCGATCGGCACTATCTTCGCCGACGCCGCCAAGGCCATCCCGCTCCAGCCCATCGGCCCGAAGGACCAGATCATCGGGGCCGGCCTGGGTGACAACGGAGTGATCCTCGTGACCAAGGGCACGTCTCCCGAAGAGGCATGGAAGACGGCCACCAAGACGATCGACAACAACCTGGAGAAGTGACCGGTATGTCCCGGCACGACACCGCCGCGCCCGCTGTTCAGGACAGGGGCGCGGCCCCCGCCCGCGGGCCTGCGGCACCCGACGCACCGACGCAGGAGAAGCGCCGGTCACGGCTGTCCCGGCGCTGGCAGCGGGACATGCGCTGGAGCCCGTACGCCTTCGTCTCCCCGTTCTTCCTGCTCTTCGCCGCGTTCGGCCTGTTCCCGCTGATCTACACCGGCTGGGCCTCGCTGCACACGGTGGAACTGACCGCGCCCACCGACATGCAGTGGGCGGGCCTGCACAACTACACCAGGATCTTCGGCGACGAGTTCTTCTGGAACGCGGCGAGGAACACCCTGACCATCGGCATCATCTCCACGGTCCCGCAGCTGCTGATGGCGATGGGACTCGCCCACCTGCTCAACTACAAGCTGCGCGGCTCCACCTTCTTCCGGGTCGCGATGCTCGCGCCGTACGCCACCTCGATCGCCGCGGCCTCCCTGGTCTTCGTGCTGCTGTTCGGCCGTGACTACGGCGTGATCAACTGGGCGCTGCACTTCGTCGGCATCGACAAGATCGACTGGCAGAACGACAAGTGGTCCTCGCAGACAGCGGTCTCGTCCGTGGTCATCTGGCGCTGGACCGGCTACAACGCGCTGATCTACCTGGCGGCGATGCAGGCGATCCCTCAGGACCTGTACGAGTCGGCGGCGCTGGACGGCGCCAACCGCTGGCAGCAGTTCTTCCACGTGACGCTGCCCCAGCTGCGGCCGACCATCCTGTTCACCGCCGTGGTGTCCACCATCGGCGCGAGCCAGCTGTTCGGCGAGCCGCTGATGTTCGACTCCATCAAGGGCGCGTCCGGCGGCACGAACCACCAGTTCCAGACCCTCGGGCTGTACCTGTACGAGCAGGGCTGGGTCAACCAGCACCTGGGCCGGGCCTCCGCGATCGCCTGGACGATGTTCCTGATCCTCATTGTGATCGGGCTCGTCAACTACGTCATCTCGCGCCGGCTGCGCGCCAGCAGTTAGGAGAACCAGCGTGACGACGACCCTGACGAACCCTACCGGCGAGGCGCCACCCAAGGCGGCGCGGGTACGGCGGACCAAGGCCGGGCGGGCCGGCGGCCAGTCGTACGCCGGTCCCGTCGCGTATGCGGTTCTGGTGCTGTTCACCATCGGTTCGCTGTTCCCGCTGGTGTGGACGGCGATCGCCGCGTCCCGCGACAACAACCGGCTGGCGCAGACTCCGCCGCCGTTCTGGTTCGGCTCGAACCTGATGCACAACCTCAAGGTGGCCTGGTCGGACGCCGATCTCGGCAAGGCCTTCCTCAACACCACCATCGTGGCGGGGGTGTCGGCGGCGACCATCGTGTTCCTTTCCACCATCGCCGGGTTCGCCTTCGCCAAGCTGCGCTTCCGGGGCCGTAACGCACTGATGCTGGTGGTGATCGGCACCATGATGGTGCCGCCGCAGCTCAGCATCATCCCGCTGTACATGATGGTGGCGAAGCTGAACTGGTCCGACCAGCTGCAGGCGGTGATCCTGCCGTCACTGGTGAGCGCGTTCGGTGTGTTCTTCATGCGGCAGTACCTGCTGCAGGCGCTCCCGGACGAGCTGATCGAGGCGGCACGGGTGGACGGCGCGAGCAGCTGGCGCGTGGTGTGGCACGTGGTGTTCCCGGCGGCGCGGCCGGCGATGGCCGTGCTCGGCATGCTGATGTTCGTGCAGGCGTGGAACGACTTCCTGTGGCCGTTCCTGGTGCTGTCCCAGAACGGCAATCCGACCGTGCAGGTCGCCATCGCGGGGCTGGGCCGAGGCTTCACCCCCGACCAGTCCCTGATCATGGCGGGTGCGCTGCTCGGTACGGTGCCGTTGCTGCTGGTCTTCGCGATCTTCGGCAAGCAGATCGTGGGCGGCATCATGCAGGGCGCGGTCAAGGGCTGAGCCGCGCCTCGTCCGGGCCGGGGCAGCTCCGCCCCGGCCCGACTCCTCGTATCCCCATCCTGTCCTCGGATTCCACGACCCCATGGGAGCGCTTCCATGTCCGATGCCGCACAGCCGGCGACCTTTCCCCCCGCGTTCGTCTGGGGCGCCGCGACCTCCGCGTACCAGATCGAGGGGGCGGCACGGGAGAACGGCCGCACCCCTTCGATCTGGGACACCTTCAGCCATACGCCGGGCAAGACCGCCGACGGCGACGACGGTGACATCGCTGTCGACCATTACCACCGCTACCGCGACGACGTGGCGCTGATGGCGGAGCTGGGCCTGAACGCGTACCGCTTCTCGGTCTCCTGGCCCCGGGTGCAGCCGACCGGCCGCGGCCCCGCCGTCCAGGTGGGCCTGGACTTCTACCGCCGCCTGGTGGACGAGTTGCTCGCGCACGGCATCAAGCCCGCGGTCACGCTCTACCACTGGGACCTGCCGCAGGAGCTGGAGGACGCGGGCGGCTGGCCGGAGCGGGACACGGCCCTGCGCTTCGCCGAGTACGCTCAGCTCGTCGGCGAAGCGCTGGGCGACCGCGTCGAGCAGTGGATCACCCTCAACGAGCCCTGGTGCAGCGCCTTCCTCGGTTACGGCTCCGGGGTGCACGCCCCCGGCCGTACCGACCCGGTGGCAGCGCTGCGCGCCGCGCACCACCTCAACCTGGCGCATGGTCTGGGCACGTCGGCCCTGCGCTCTGTGATGCCCACCCGCAACCAGGTGGCCGTCAGCCTCAACTCGTCGGTGGTACGGCCGCTGTCGCACAGCCCCGCCGATCTGGACGCGGCCCGGCGGATCGACGACCTGGCCAACGGCGTCTTCCACGATCCGATGCTGCACGGGACGTATCCGGCGACCCTACTGGCGGCCACCTCGACGGTCACCGACTGGTCGTACGTCCTCGACGGTGATCTGCGCACGATCCAGCAGCCGCTGGACGCGCTCGGGCTCAACTACTACACGCCCATGCTGGTGTCGGCGGCGGACGGGGTACCGGACGGCCCGCGCGCCGACGGCCACGGGGCGAGTCCCTTCTCGCCGTGGCCCGGGGCGGACGACGTGGCGTTCCACCAGGCACCGGGTGAGCGGACCGAGATGGGCTGGACGGTCGATCCGGACGGCCTGCACGAACTGATCATGCGGTACGTGCAGGAGGCTCCGGGGCTGCCGCTGTACATCACGGAGAACGGCGCGGCCTACGAGGACGAGGTGGACGCCGGCGGCCGGGTGCACGACCCGGAGCGCATCGCCTATCTGCACGGCCATCTGGTGGCGGTGCACCGGGCGATCACCGACGGTGCGGACGTCCGCGGATATTACCTGTGGTCGCTGATGGACAACTTCGAGTGGGCGTACGGCTATGCCAAGCGGTTCGGCATGGTGCACGTCGACTACGCGACGCTGGAGCGAACTCCCAAGTCGAGCGCCCGCTGGTACGGGGAGGCGGCTCGCACAGGGGCACTGCCGGAGGTTCCGGCGGCGCCGGCGGTGTGATCCGGTGTTCTGGGGAGACGATCGGCGGCCGCCCTCCAGCCCCCCGCCGGTCAGGTTGCCTTGGGCGTGGCGAGGACCGGTTGCTGCGCGGCGTGGTCGGAGGCGGCACCGGGAGGGCACCAGCCGGTGACCAGTACCACTCGGTCGCGCACCCCGCGGCCGACCAGCTCCTCGTTCTCCTCACTGTTGCCCTCTGCGGCCCAGAGGAAATGAAAGAGCCCGACCTCGCCGTTTCGTCGGGTTCGGCGGCTGGCGGGGCGGAAACGCGAAAGTGTCTTCCTGACCTGGGACGATGAACCTTGCTGCGGGACTCTTTCGGTCCAGGCGGAGGGGGGGGGTACGGTTGCCGGCGGATCTCGCTGGTGCCACCGGGCTGACCGCCGCGTACCCTGCCGCTCCCAGGTCGCTTCGGCCGCGTGGGACCGGGCGTGATCCGGGCCGGATCGCCACCGACCTGGCGGTGATGCTCGCCGACGGTGGTGAGGCGATAGCGGATCTGGCCGTGCTGCGGGACCAGGCAGGTGTGTCCGGCCCGGTCGCCTCCACGCCCACCGCTTGCGGTGGCCCGTCGACACCGGCGAGGCCGGCACGTACTGCCCCCGCCGGCCCGTGACCGGGCCGGTGCCCCGGCTCAGCGGCCCAGCAGGGCGTCGATCTCGCTCAGCTCACCGGCGGTCAGCGGCGCCCGGCCGAGGGCGCCGGCGTTCTCCTCGACCTGTGCGACGGTGCGGAAGCCGGGGATGGGCACCGTGTGCGGACTGCGCGCCCAGATCCACGCCAGGGCGCCTTGGACCAAGGAGCGTCCGCCCGAGGTGAGGATCTCGCGCGCGGCGTCACGGCGCTTGAGCCATTCGCCGGCCGGGGCGCCGTCGGCGAAGTACCGCATCCACGGCGGCGCCTGGTCGCCCCGTACGTCGTCTTGGGCGAGGCGGGTGCCACCGGTGTACTTCTCGCTGAGCAGCCCCATGGCCAGCGGGCTGCGGTTGACGCTGGCCCAATGGTGCTCGGCGACCAGGCGGAGCATGTCCGGCGCGTCGTTCAGCACGTTCAACTCGTGCTGAACGGCGGCGAAATGGGGCCCGGCCAGGGCGGTGGGCAGGGCCGGGTCGTCGGTGCTCCACCCGTAGTGGCGGATCTTGCCCGCCGCGACCAGGTCCTCCAGCGCGCCCTGCATCTCCTGCGCCTGCTCGGCGGAGGCGCCGCCCAGATGCCACTGGTAGAGGTCGATGCGGTCGGTGCCGAGCCGGGTCAACGACGCCTCGACAGCACGCCGGGCATGAGCCGGGCTCGGATCCTCGCCCGTGATCCGGCGGCTGCCCTCGTCGAAGACGTTGCCCCACTTGGTGGCGATCAGCACCTCGTCGCGGCGACCGGTCAGGGCCGCGCCCAGGATGCGCTCGCTGTGCCCGGTGCCGTAGACGTCGGAGGTGTCGAAGAAGCGGATGCCCAGGTCCACGGCTCGGCGCACCGCCCGGGTGGACTCCGCGTCGTCCACTTCGCCCCAGCCGACCGGGGTGTCACCGGCCCGGAAAGGACCGCCGATGGCCCAGCACCCCATGCCCAGGGGTGGGATGGCGGTGTCACCGATCAGGCGGTGCGCTTGCGTCATCTTGGCTCCAAACACGTGGGGACACCCTGGTGGCGGGCAGCACGGAAGAATGGGGGACGAGGTGTCGGATGGATGTAGTGGGCAGGGAAGCATGGCCGGTGGGGCGGGCGCAACACAGCGCGGGGGAACGCGCCGCGCGGGGAGCGCTATCGGCCACGGCCGGTGGCGGAGAGAGGGCCGGCCGACAGCCCCGGGAGCGGCGCCCGGGTCGGCACGTGGGCCGCCTGCGTCCCGGCCAGGCTCGGCTCGATCATGCGGGAGGTGACGTAGGAGGTCAGCCATTCACTGAACTCCGGTCCCAACTCTGAATGATCGCACGCGAGTTGCACCACCGAGCGCAGGTAGTCGTGGCGGTCGCCGGTGTCGTAGCGGCGGCCGGAGAAGACCACGCCGTGCACGGAGCCGCCGACCGCCAGCGTCTCCAGGGCGTCCGTCAACTGGATCTCGCCGCCGTGCCCGGGGCCCAGCCACTCCAGTACGCCGAAGATCTCGGGCTGGAGCACATAGCGGCCGATGACCGCGTAGTTGCTGGGCTGGGTGCCGGGCGGTGGCTTCTCCACCAGGCCGGAAACGCGCACGACGTCGCCGCCGTCGGCCCCGGCGATCCGGGCGCAGCCGTACAGGTGCGTCTGGGCGGGATCGACCTCCATGAGGGCGATGACGCTGCCGCCCATGGCCTGCCGCACGTCGAGCATCCGGCGCAGCAGGGCGTCCCGGGGGTCGATGAGGTCGTCGCCGAGGAGGACCGCGAAGGGCTCGTCACCGATGTGGGAGCGAGCGCAGAGCACCGCGTGGCCCAGGCCGCGGGGCGACTTCTGCCGGACGTAGTGCAGGGTGCCGAGTTCGCTACTGGCGCGGACCTTGGCGAGTTTGTCACGGTCACCGCGCTGCGCGAGGACGGACTCGAGTTCGAAGTTGTGGTCGAAGTGGTCCTCCAGGGAGTGTTTGTTGCGGCCGGTGATCACCAGCACGTCGGCGATGTCCGCGGCGGCGGCCTCCTCGACGACATACTGAATGGCCGGCTTGTCGACGACAGGCAGCATCTCCTTCGGAGTGGACTTGGTCATCGGCAGGAACCGGGTACCGAGGCCGGCGGCCGGGATGACGGCCTTGGTGACAGGGGGATGCGCGAACATGCGTACCTCTCTCGTGGGGGAGGGGAGGGGGAGGAGGGACAGAGGGGAGACGTGCCCGGCTCAGACCTCGGAGGGGGCCGAGGGCGCCCGGCCCGCGGTGCGGTCAGGGCAGTCAGGGCCGTCCGGGGCCGGCCGCGGTCCACGGCGTGCCAGCAGCGCCGCGGCGCCGAGTCCGGCGAGCGAACCGGAGACCTCAGCGAGGGTGCACGCCAGCCGGCTGACGACGACGGCCGTCACGGTCTGTTGGGCGGTCAGGACGGGAGCGAGTGCCAGGGTCAGCACGACCTCGCGGACCCCGGCGCCGTCCGGGACCACCAGTACGAGCATCCCGGCAGCGGAGGCCAGAGCGAATCCGCCCACGCACAGCAGTACGGTGTGGACGTCCAGCGGGCCGCTCAGGACGGCCACGATCAGTACCAGATGAAGGCCGCCGACCGCCCAGGACACCACCTGCACGGCGATCGAGCGGCGCAGCAGCCCCTCCGCGAGCGGGGCCACGGGCGGTGGCCTGCGCAGCACCCGGGCTATCGCACCGGCCAGCCACCGCACCAGCCGGGGCCGGTACAGCAGTACGCCGAGCAGCGCGAGCCCGAGGACGAGCACGACAGCGGAGTGGTCCAGGACGGCCGGTGCCGCGGCGATGCCCACCACCCCCGCGGTCAGCAGCACCAACGCCGAGTTCAGCGCGTACGCGGCGATCATGCGGGCCGCGGGCACACCGCTGGCCCGCCCGGTGTGGACGCTGGCCAGACCGCTCCAGAACGGGCCGGGCAGGTACTTGCCCAGCATCGCGGCGCCGTAGATCCGCATCGTGGGCCCGGCGCCGAGCGGATGGCCCAGACCGCTGAGCAGACTGCGCCAGGCCGCCATGCCGAGGGCCAGCCCGGCCAGGTCGAGCGCGGCGGCGCCGGCGAGCACGGCGGGTGCGTCGCCGCGGGCCAGGAAATCGGCGACCCCGTCGGTGGAGTCGCCCAACGCCCGGTACATGCCGTAGCCGGCGGCGACCACGAACGCGGTCATGACGACGGCCCGCAGGGCCCGGCGGCGGGACAGCGAGGTCATCCGGTCTCACCGCCCAACCTGGCCGGCTCCGGCCGGCGGCGTGCCGTCGGGGTGCCGAAGTCAGTGAAGACCATCCGTACGACACCCCAGAGGGCCCCCAGACCGATGGTCATGTTGACGAGCAGGTGGCACAGCAGGAAGAAGGGCAAGAAGCCGGGCCCACGGTGGCGGCGCACCACGCCGAGCAGCCCGGGATCGGAGAAGACGAAGCCGGTCAGTGCCGCGAGCGGCGCCAGCGCCCACCAGGGACCCGCGGCGACCAGCGGCAGCGTCACCAGGGTGAACATCGCCGTGGCGACACCGCCGGTGGTGTTGACCCGCAGCGCGCCCTCCTTGCGGCGGTGCGCGGCGCCGAACGGCACCAGGAACTGCGAGCGTCGGAAGGACTCGCGCAGCATGCGGCCCATCCTCGATTCCTCGTCGTGCCGGGCGACGATCCGGTCGGTCAGCAAGATGCGGTACTTGGCGGAGAGCCGGTCGCTGTACTCCACGTCCTCCGCGTCGCGCAGGAGCGTGTCGAAGCCTCCGACCTCGTCGAAGACGCTGCGCGGCATCGCGGTGGCGACGAAGATGACGGTGGAGGTCTCGCCCAGCGCTTTGGTGCGCCAGTGGTGGGCGTGCAGGGTGCGATACCACTCGACGGGGCCGTCGTCGATGAGCGGTTCCGGAGCGAAGACGCCGTGTACACAGCCGAGTCCGGGGTCCTCGGTGAGGAGGCGTACGGCTTCCGCCACGGCGTCCGGCGCGATGGTCTCGTCGGAGTCCAGAAAGAACAGGATGTCGCCGCTGCTGGCCGCCACGGCGGCGTTGCGGGCGGCGGACACCCCGCCGTTGGGGTTGAGGTGCAGCACGGTGCAGGGGAACTCGGAGGCGATCTCCCGCGAGGTGTCCGTGCTGTTGTCGTCGGCCACGATCACCTCGTGCAGAGGATATCCCTGGTCGAAGACGGACTTCAGACAGAGCCGCAGGGTCTTGGCGTAGTTGTAGTTGGGGATGACGACCGAGACGGTGGGTTGCACGAGGCTGGGCCTTTCGGTTCAGCGGTCCACGAGCCGCGGGACGGCGGCCGGACAGGGGGGCGCCGTCCGGCCGGGCCGTCAGAGGGTGAACGACATGATCTGCGCCCGGTGGTCGGAGATCCCGTCCATCGGGTCGATGCGGTAGTGGTCGGCTGCGATGGAGCCGCTGAGGAAGGCCCAGTCGAGCCGCCACAGGTGGCCCCAGGAGGCCGGAAAGAGGCTGTCCCCGGCGTCGGCGGCGTCCCGCATCCGGCCGCGCAGGGTGCGCAGGTCCCCCATGACCGGGCTGGTGTTGAAGTCACCGGCCACCACGGTGGGCAGGGCGTTGGCACGCAGGTCGTCCGTCAGACCCTCGAACTGGGCCTTGCGCGCACGTTCGTTGGCGTGCATCATCCGGTACAGTCGGCTGCCCAGCGGGCTGACGCCCATGTTGATCTGGACCGGGACGTGCACGTTGTACAGCGACACGGTGTGTCCGCCGACCCGGACGTCGGTGCGCAGCACCTTCTCCCTGTCGAACTCGGTCTGCCACGGCGCCTGCCCGTGCTCCACGCCGGCGCCGGGACCGACGCTGTGCGCGGACACGACGGGCAGCCGGGAGAGGGTGACCAGCTCGCCGCGGACGATGATGTGGTAACCGGGGAAGTTCTTCCGCAGTTGGGCGAGTTCGTCGACGGGCTCGGCCGTCGCCCCGTTGTCGTGCGTGGTGATGTATTCCTGCAGGAGGTAGACGTCCGCCCTTCGCTCCCGGATGGTGCGGTAGAACACCGCCCGGTCGGTGTCGCCGCCCCAGAACCGGGTGTTCCAGGAGACGACCCGCAGATCGGGGGTGCCCGAGGCGGAGTCGTGGAAGAGCACGCCCCACTGCACCCCGGAGGAGTTCCAGCCGAGGACGAGTGCGACGACGGCGCCGGCCACGGTCGTCCAGGTGACCCGGTGCGGGGGCGCGGCCCGCCGCAGCCGGCCGACGACAGCGGCCGCCACCAGCAGCAGCGGCACGGCCGTGTACACCAGCGGCGGCGCCAGATCCGGTATGAGCATCGGCCACCAGCGGCCCGACAGCACCAGGTGGATCAGGGTCAGGGCCAGCCAGAACCAGGTCGCCGCCCACAGCCACCGCACCCGGCCGAGCAGCCGGGCGGTACGCCGGATCGGTCCGGGGCGGTCGGGGTCGGCGTCGGGACCGGACGGCCGCTGCGGGCCGGCTGGGGGGCGGGCGGCGGCCGTCGGGCCGCGGCCGGTGGTGAGGTACTCGGTCACGGCAGGACCACCCCACGGGTCTTGTCCTTCGCCTCGCGCCGCGGCGCCGGGTCGGCGCTGCCGGCGCGCGGCTCACGCTCGTAGAGCCGGCGGAACTTCGGGGAGAGCAGCCAGTGCGCCACGCCGAAGAGGACGGCGGTGGCCACGGTGACGTTGAAGACCAGCAGCACACCGAAGAACGCGGGCAGGAACAGCAGGCCCTTGCGCCGCGCGACGAAGGCGTACATGCCGAAGTCGCAGAGGACGACAGCGGTGAACGCCGCGGCAGGCAACAGCCAGCCGAGTGGCCCGAGCAGCAGCGGCGCGCACAGCAGCAGGACGGCGACCAGGCCGAGCAGCGCGGCCCAGGACCGTGCCATGGTCTCGAACCCCTCGGCGTGCCGCTTGCGCTGGGCGTACAGCGGGACGCGCAACCGGCCCCGCACGAACATTTTGCGGATCAGGGCGAACAGTTCGTGGTCGTCGTCGTGCGCGCCGCGCATGCGGTTGGTCAGCCGTATCTCGTGGCGTTGGGACAGCCGCTCGCCGAAGTCGACCTCCTCGGTCTGCCGCAGCTGCGGGTTGAAGCCGCCGATCTCGTGGAAGATCTCGGCGCGCATCGCGCAGATGGCGGAGATGAGGAAGCTGACCGAACCCTCGGAGTCGTAGCGCCAGTAGTAGGCCTGGAGGCAGCGGGCCTCCTCCACCAGGCTGTCGCGGATGAGCGGTTCGGGTTCGTACATGCCGCAGACCGCTCCCAGCTCCGGGTCGGCCAGCAGCTGCTCCACCGCCTCGGTGATCGCGCCCTGGGCGAGGGCGACGTCGGAGTCGAGGAACATCAGGATCTCGCCGGCGGCGTGCTCGACGCCGAGGTTGCGGGCGACTGCGGAGCCGCCGTTGGCCGGCGTACTCAGCACGGTGATGCCGGAGATCGTCCGGGCGGTGGCCAGGGAATCGTCGGTACTGCAGTCGTCGACGACGATGATCTCCTTGTTCGGATAGTCCTGTTCGAGCGCGGAGCGGATGGACAGGCCCAGAGTGCGGCTGTAGTTGTAGTTCGGGATGATCACGGACACCAGCGGTGCGCCGGACATGGTGGTGCCTTTCTCAGAAGCGGTGGTCGGTGCGGTGCGGACGGCCTGTCGGCGTCATGCCGGGGCGGGCAGCAGCACGATCAGTACGGCCCACAGCAGTCCCACGGCCATCAGCACCCGGTCGCTGAGCAGCAGCCGGACCGGGTCGCCGCCACCGCCGTGGACGAGGACGGCCTGGAGGTAGCGGAACAGCGCGAAGATCGCGCACGGCACCGTCACCAGGATCAGCGCGACCGCGGCCGGGTGGGACGGTGGGACGAAGAGATGGACGACGTAGATCATCACCGACAGACTGGCGCTGACCACCACCATGTAGTCGAGCAGTTGGGTCGTGTAGCCGGTCAGCGCCGGGCGGTGCGCGCTGCCGCTCTCGCCCAGTTCGCGTCGGCGCTTGCCCAGGGCGAGCACCAGGCAGAGAGTGAAGACGCACATCAGCAGCCAGGCGGACGGCGTCAGGCCGGGCGCCAGGTAACCCTCGGCGGCCCGCAGCACGAACCCGCCGGCAAGGGCGAACACGTCGACGATCGGCAGGTGCTTGAGGTGGAAGCTGTAGGCGACGTTGAGGGCGAGGTAGACCGGCACGGGCCAGTACCGGTCCACGCCGCCGAGCAGCACCCCGGCGGCCAGCACGGCGACCAGCACACCGAGCGCCGCGCAGGCGGAACCGGCGCTCAACTCGCCCGCCGCGAGGGGGCGGTGACGCTTGACGGGGTGCAGCCGGTCGCGTTCGCGGTCCACCAGGTCGTTGAGCACGTACACGCTCACCGAGGCGGTGATGAACAGGGCGACCGCGACGCCCACGGCACGCAGCGCGGACGGGGTCACCTGCCCGGTGAGCAGCACCGGCAGGGCGATGACGAAAATGTTCTTCACCCAGTGCTTGGGCCGGGCGAGCGCGACGAAGGCGCGTACCGTTCCCCGCCGGTACGGCAGGGGGGCGGGCGGCAGCAGGTGCGGCGCGGGCGGTGCGCAGACGGCGCCCGCCGGCGGGGCGACGGTGAGCTGTGAGGGTGCGGCGCCCTCGGTGGGGGAGAGGCGGGGGGCGGAATCCGCAGCGGACATGGCTCTCCTAGGAGTGGGAGGCGCGTCGTGAACGGTGGTCCGGGAGGGAGGAGGCGTCGGCGGGCGCGGCGCCGGAGGGCACCCGCGGCGGCCGGGTGCCATCAGAACAGCGCCTTGCCGAGGGAGAGGGCGCCCTGCTTCCAGGGCGCACGGCTGGTCCGCCCGGTCGGGGCGCCGTGGCTGCGGGCGTGCTCGCGCCGCCACCAGTCGAAGGTTCGCAGCAGTGCCTCGCGGTTGGAGTACCGGGGACGGAAGCCGAGCACCTCGGCCGCGCGCTCAGTGGATACGTAACTGTCCACCTGGAGCTTCTGCAGCAGCCTGCCGTAGACGGGGGACAGGCCTGTGCGGCTGAGCACCTTGAGCACGGCCACGGCGGGTGTGGTCGGGAGGGCGACCACGCGCTTGCCGTGGCCCGCCGTGTCGAGCACGGACTGGAAATCCTGGCGCAGCGTGCGGAACTCGGTGGCGGCGATGTTGAACGCGGTGTTGACTGCGTTGTCGTCGGGGTGGGCCGCGGCGGCGGCGACCGCGTCGACCAAGTCGTCCACGTCGAGCATCTGGGAGCGCACGTCACCGCCGCCAAGCAGGGGGAAGTGGTGGCCTTCGTCCGCCCATTCGAAGAGCATGGCGAACAGGCCTAGCCTGCCCGGGCCGACGAAGGTCTTGGCGCGCAACGCCGGTATCACCATGCCTTGCGCGCGGAACTCGGCCACGACCTCCTCCGCCGCAGCCTTGGAGCGGCTGTAGGGGTCACAGGGCTGCCGCGGGTGCGCCTCCGGCGTCGGCACGGTCCTGGGCACGCCGTACACGGCGGCGGAGGACAGGTGGATGACGCGGGGCACGTCCGCGTCCCGGCACCCGGTGAGCAAGGTACGCGCGCCGTCCACGTTGATGGAGCGGATCTCGTGCTCGGCATAGGTGGGCAGCGCGGTCGCGCTGTGCAGGACCAGTTCGGCCCCCCGTACCGCCTTGCCGACGGCGGCGGGGTCGCGGATGTCGCCCTCGATCCACTCCACGTCCGGGTGGGCGGCGGCGGGCGGAACCAGGTCCAGGCCGACGACCTGACGGCCGTCCCGGACGAAGCGGTCGACCAGGGCGGTGCCGAGCATCCCGGCGGCCCCGGTCACGACGACGCGGCTCACCGCGCGCCGGCCGGGGCGGTGCGGGTGGTGGACAGGTGTCCGGCGGTCCGAGGGGTACTCCGCCGGCTTCGGACCGGGATCAGGGAACCGTACAAGCGGGACATGCAACACCTCTTCGTGGGGGAGTGTGTCGTATGCGGGCAGCGGCAGTCCGGGAGCCTCGCGCAGGCACGGCCTCGTTGCCGTGGGGGAGGCTGCTCCTCGCGCCCGCCGCGCAGGAAAGGGCGGACGTCGCGGCGGGGTCTGCCCACGCCGACCGGCTGGAACCTGCCCGGGGTGGCGGCGCTCGCATCGTTGCGAAGGGCCCGGGCGGAGGGTCCGCGGGGCACGTCCGTGTCGCGCTGTTCACTGGTCGGTGCAACGGTCAGTCGCCGGGGGCGCTGACGGCGCCGGGACGGAGCGCGGCACGGGCGCTCCGGGCGCGTGCGGTCCGGGCTACTGGCCGGTTGCCGGTGCGGCACCGGGCCGGGGACTGCCTCCCGGCCGGCCGCCCCAGGCGGTGTCGTGTGAGTCAGGGAATTCGCTCTGCAGACGGCAGGGAACACACATTGGGGGGACCCTTTGATCGACCGATGTCCTATGGATCATCGTTTCCGTCCCAGGTGACTGTACAGTGATCCTGGCTGCATCTTGATGCATGCAGCAAATTCCCTCACGGAATGGCAAATATGTCGATGCCAGATTTTCAGGACGGAGAACTGGAGCGGATCGAGGCGCAGGTATACGAGCGGGCCCGACGCAGAGGTGGCATTGATGGGCGGGACGCGGCTCGGGAACTCGGTATTCCGGTGGAGGAGGCGGAGGAGGTACTGAAGAATTTACGATCTCTTCATCTGCTGCGTGCCGTCGGCCGTGCGGGCGTTCCCGCCGGGGCCCCGGACGAGCGGATGGAGGCGGTCCCCGTCGAGCTGTCCTTCGGGCTGCTCTCCGGCGGCATGGAGCACTCGCTGCGGGAGGCGCTGGACTCCGTCAGGGCGGCACGGCGGGGTGTGGCCGGGCTGCGGGCGGTGTTCCAGACGCTCACCATGGAGGGCGGGAACGGCGACGGACCGCTGCGCATCCCGGACACCGGCACGGTCAACGAGCTGATCGAAGAAGCCGCTTCAGCCTGCGTGGAGGAGGTGTTGACCTGCCAGCCCGGCGGCGGGCGGCCGGCGGAACTGCTGGAGGAAGCGATCGGCCGCGACCTGTCGATGCTGGGCCGGGGCGTGCGCATGAAGGTGCTCTACCAGCACGCGGCCCGGCGGGACAAGCCCACCCAGGCGTACGTGGAGAAGGCGGTGGGCCACGGCGCGCAGGTGCGCACCCTGGCGGATCTGCCGCCCCGTTTCATCGCCTTCGACCGCTCTGTCGCCTTCCTGGAGGACGAGGAGGCGGCGGAGGGTGCGACCGTGGTGACCCAGCCTTTGGCAGTGCGTTTCCTCTGCCGCGTGTTCGACGTGGCCTGGACCCACGGAACGCCTTTCCGGTCAAGCGTGGAAAACAGCGCTGTGGCTGATGGTATTCAGCGGTCGATCATCAGGATGCTGGCTGACGGTATGCGCGACGACATGATCGCGCGGCGCCTCGCGATATCACTGCGCACCTGCCGGAAGCACATATCCGAGATTATGCAGCGTTTTGATTCCGAGACGCGTTTCCAGGCCGGGTTCGTGATCCGTGAATTCGTTGATGCGGAAGCCCTGGAAACACCGTCGGAATGAGGGGCTGATCGGCTACGGCGGGGGTGACGCGGTGCTGGGCGGGGGCGGCCTCAAGGCGTTGAGAGCGCTCCCAGGGCAGAGGCTGGGTCTGTGTCCTCATTTCTGCAGGTCCGAGTGGGGGGTGGTGGCGCTCAACCGGGTACCACAAGGGGGACGTTGACGCGCTGCGATGACACGGTAGCGCAAAGGCATGGCCGTTGGCGACCGCAGGACCCGGCACCGCGGTGCGCGGGCCGGTCGGAGACGGAGGAGTAACCCGCGGGACACCGGGGGATGCTCGGTGCTGTGCGGCCGGTGGGCCGGACCCGGCAGCGGGCTGCGGACCTCATGCCCGGCGCCCCACGGCGCGGGTGACCACAGCGCGTTCTCACCCCGCCGGTCGACCGACGCCCCCCCGGCGCCCGTGCCCTCCGGGGCAGGGCGGGGCCGGTCCCCGAGCGCCCGCACGGCGTCGACCGCCCCTCCGTACCGCGTCACCGCGGTGCCGTACCGCCAGGAGACCTCTGCCGTGGCCGGCTTCACGACCGGACAGCGAAAGCTGATGCACTTCTCCGGCCGCGCCCACCCGCCCCTCACTGAGGACGCCGCGCGCGAACTCGGCGTGCACGTCGTCCCCACCATCATCCGCGACGTCGCCGACGGCGAGATCCACGTCCGCTACGAGGAGTCCGTCCGTGGCGCCTACTGCTTCCTGTTTCGGAGCCACACCAGTCCGGTCAACAAGTGGATCATGGAGTAGCTCGTCATGGCGGACGCCCGGAAGCGGGGCGTCGGCACGCACCGTCACGCTCATCAGCCCCTTCTTCGGCCGCGCACGGCAGGACAAGGAGCACATGGGCGGTGAACCGGTCTCCGCGCGGCTTGCCGCCGACCTGGTACGCACCGCGGGTGCCGACCGCGTCCTCGCGGTGGATCTGCGCACCGGCCAGATCCAGGGCTTCTTCGACGGCCTCGTCGGCCATCTCTTCGCGTCGCCCACCCTCGCCGACCACGTCGCCGCGCGCTCCGACCCGGCCCGGCTGACCGTGGACTTGCCGGATGCCGGATGCCGGATGCCGGATGCCGGATGCCGGATGGCGGACGGGTGCGGGTGGCGGACCGGTGGTGCGGCCGGCCGGGGGCACCACCGGCGATCGTGGACGCTCCATCGTGGAGGGCGGGGGCGAATCCTCCGGCCGGGCCCGCTGTGTTCATACCGAGCCCGTGTCTTTGCTTCGCGGACAAGGCGGCGGTAGTGATTCGGCCAACCTTCACTTCATGATGTACGACACATGTCCCGGCGTGCGGAGAGTTATGTCTGCTTTTTCGTGTCCGGTGGCGAAGCCTAGCCGGTGAACTGCTCAGCGCAAGATCATGGCGGTGACGACGGATGGCTTCTGTGTCCCGTCCCTCGTTCGCGCTTGACCGGAAATCACGGCCTGGCCGCCCTTGACGGCGGCACGTGCCCCGTCTCGGTCTTTGAGGAACCTGCCCCGTCGGACGATGTCCCGTCCCACCGTGCGAGGGCCGGCCCGGGTGGCGTCGGGCCTGGCCCGGGTCCGGCCGGCCGGACCCGGGCAGCTCCACAAGAGAGGTGGCCACCGTGAAGTGGCGTGCGCCGCCTCGCGAAGGCGACCGGCCGCCCGATGGCCGCCCTGGCCCGCCGAGCATCCAAACAATGAGAATTCAAGCCAAGTGGCCTGTCGTGAGACATAGGTGGGAAGTGACTGTTGACATGCCAGTGCCATTTCGATGAGATCTTGGGAGCGCTCCCACCGCCGCTTGCGCAACTGCTGCCCCAGTTGAACGATCCGCTCGGCTCTCGCCGCCTCCCGACCCGTGCCCCGCGCATACGCCCCTTCGCGTGTGCGTCGCTGTCCTTCGCCCGTACGTACCGGAAAGTGGCTGCACGCATGCCCGATCACATATCTGCACAGCCCGTCGCCCAACCGGGAGTCACTCTCGGCACCCCATTCGTGGAGCGCAACCTCGACCTCGTCGGCAAGCTCTACCAGCGTTCCGTCTACCCCGGCGCCTTCGACGTCGCCAGCGGCAAACGACTGCCCTCGCCGCTCGTTGTCGACCTCGACCCGACGACCGTCTGCGACCTCGCTTGCCCCGAGTGCATCAGCTCTCAGGTGCTGCACCACGGCCAGATAGGCCAGGACCGCATCGTCCGTCTCGCCCACGAGCTGGCCGAATCGGACGTTCGCGCGGTGATCCTGATCGGCGGCGGCGAGCCGCTGCTGCACCGCGCCATCGGCGAGATCATCGAGGTGCTGCACAGCGCCGGCATCCAGCTCGGCCTGGTCACCAACGGTACCCAGATCCACCGGTACATCGACCAGTTGTCCACGATGCTGTCCTGGGTTCGGGTCTCTGTGGACGCCGGCAGCGCCGCAACCTTCCAGTCCTTCCGCCCCAGCCGCGGCAAGCGCAGCGCCTTCCCGCAGGTCATCGACAACATGCGGCTGCTCGCCGCACGCAAGCAGGGCAGGCTCGGCTACTCGTTCCTGCTCATGCAGCGCTTCGACGAGGACGGGAAGGTCACCGCCAGCAACTACGACGAGGTCTACCAGGCCGGCGTGCTCGCCCGGGAGATCGGCTGCGACTACTTCGAGGTCAAGGCGATGCTGGACGAGGACCACTACACGGTCAACCAGTCCGCCGGGGACATCGAACTGGTCGAGATGCAGGTCGCCCGGCTGCGGGAGCTGCAGGACGACTCCTTCCACGTCCTGCACTCCTCCAACTGGCAGGCCGTGCGCCGCGGTTCCGACCCGGTGCAGCCCAAGGACTACCGGACCTGCGCGGTCACAGAACTGCGCACCACTGTCACGCCCACCGGTGTCTTCGTCTGCCCCTACCACCGGGGAAACCCCAAGGGCCGGATCGGCGACATCTCGCAGACGACCTTCGCCGAGATGTGGTCGGCGGCCGACACCACGGTGATCGACCCCAGCGAGGACTGCCGCTTCGTCTGTGCCCGGCACGCCACCAACCAGGAGATCGCCCTGCTCCCGGAGCGTCCCGCGCCGCACCACCTGGACGACGACTTCGACCCCTTCATCTGACGGCATGTCGCCCCCCGCCGCACACCAGCCGTCCCACCCTCTCGGGGCATCACGAACGCCCCGGCGACAAGGCCAGGAGCACGTATGCGCTTAGCCGTGATCGGAGCCGGTGCCGCAGGCCTGACCTGCGTCAAGCAGGCCCTCGCCGACGGCCACGACGTGGTTTGCTTCGAGAAGCACCCGGATCTCGGAGGTATCTGGAACCCGGCGTCCGGCGGTGCCTACGCGGGGGTCCGGATGCAGAGTTCCCGGATGAGCATGCCGTTCACCGACCACCCTCCGGGCTTCGCCGCTGACTTTCCCGAACTCACCGAGGTACAGGCGTACCTGCGCTCGTACGCGACGAGGTTCGGTCTGCTCGAAACGGTGCGGTTCGGCCACGAGGTGGTCGGGGTCGCCAAGGAGAGTGACGACTGGAAAGTGACGGCCCACCGAGCGACGGGTGAGGAGGAGCAGGTACGCGTCGACGCCGTGCTGGTCGCCAACGGCGAGCTGTGGCAGCCCCGGCTCCCGGACGGAGGGCTGCCCGCGCCCGGCACCGAGGTCCAGGTGCTCACCTCCCCGGAGTACCGCGGCGCCGCCGCCTTCACCGGACGGCGGGTGCTGGTCGTGGGGGGCGGGGTGAGTGGCGCCGACATCGCCGGCGACCTGGCCCCGCACGCTGCCCGGGTGGACTGGTCCGTGCGCAGCAGGCAGTTGTTCCTGCCCCGCGACATCGGCGGCGTCTACAACGACGCCCTGTTCTCCTACGCCGGCCGGGTCGCCCTTGAGGAGGTGCCCTACGCCGAGTACCTGGACTGGCTGACGGAGTGGCTGCCCGACTACATGGGCATGTACCGGGCCACCGGACTGCTGCCGGAACAGGGCTTCCACGGGGCCGTGCACGTCAACGACAAGATCGTGCCCGCGGTGCATGCCGAAGGAGTGCACCCCGTCGCCGCGTTCAAGCGGTTCACCGACGACGGGCTGGCGGTCCTCGACGACGGGACCACCGAGCGCTACGACGCGGTGGTGCTCTGTCTCGGCTACGAGCCGCCGGACTACAGCTTCATCGACGGACTGCGCCGCGAGGACCTGTACGAACACCACTTCTGGCGGCACGACCCGACCCTGGCCGTGATCAACACCCCTGTCGACACCGAGGCGTTCGGTACCGCCTGCCCGTACTTCGAGGCGGTCAGCGGCTGGGTGCTCAACGTGCTCGGCGGTAAGACCACGCTGCCCGGACCCGCCGAACGCGCGGAATGGTGCGCCCGCCACATGTCCGCGCTGCACCAGCGGCGTTACCTCGACTGCTGGCTGGAGACGATTCGCCTGGGCCTGCTCAGCGGCGCGCTGCCCGACCCGGCGGTGCACTTCCGCGCCTACTGGACGCTCGTCTCCAGCCAGGTCGACCCCGCCTGCCTGCGCCCGGGCCGGGGGAGAGCGGTGCCCGCCGTGCACGACGGGCGCCTGGATCTCACCGGTGTGCGCCACCGCGTCCTGGCCGCGCTGCCGGAGGACACCCGGCGGGACCTGCTGGCCCGGGGCGAGGTCGACGGGGCCGACCTCGCCGCTGCCGCGGGGGTGCCCGCCGGCAGGGAACTCGCCCCGTGGCTGCCCTACCGACAGCGCGCCACCCGCACAGCCGGGTCCGCGAAAGTCAGGGCAGCGTGAAGGACCGGACCGGGACCGAACCGGGGACGGCGGTGAGCCGGTGGCGACTCGTCACCGACCCCGCAGTGCGCGATCTCATCGCCGTCAGCGGAGCGATCGGGCTGGTCGGTGCCTTCGTAGTGCCCACCACCAGCCTCTTTCTGACCGAGACGGTAGCCGCGACGCCTTTGATGGTCGGGCTGTTCTTCGCCACCCGGTCAATCGCTGAGATCGGCACCGACATGGTGGTGGGCGCGGTCTCCGACCGGCTGCGCGACCGCCGGACGATCCTGGTGGCGACCGCGCTGCTCAACGCCGCCGGCGCAGTGGGCTACACGGTCCTGCGCGACTACTACGCGCTGCTGCTGACCAGCATCGTCTGCTTCGGCCTGGGCGGCGCCTGCTTCGGCCAGCTCTTCGCCTACACCCGTGAACTTGCGGACGCGCGGGGCGTGGACGCCCCGTTCTTCAACGGCTTCCTGCGCTCGGTCACCTCGCTGGCCTGGGTGGTGGGACCGCCACTCGCCTTCTGGGCGATCGCCCAGTGGTCGTTCACCGTTCTGTACGTCGCCACGGCCGCCCTGTCGGTGGTGGCAGCGCTGCTGTGCCGGTGGGGACTGCCGCCCCCCGGCACACAGGCCGCCGGGACGCCGCCCGCCACCGCGGCGTCCGACGGACCCGGCGACGAGGAGCAACCGCCCGGACTGCTGGGCATGTTCGCCGGCGTCGGACTGCACACGATGATCCTCCTCGGCTCCGTCGTGCTGTTGCTCGGCGCCAACGCGATGTACCAGATCAACCTGCCCCTGTACGTCACCGACGAACTGCACATGAACGCGCGGACCGCCGGCCTGCTGCTCGGGGTGAGCGCTGTCCTGGAGATCCCGCTGCTGGTGCTGGCCGGCGCCTGGGCGGACCGAATCGGCAAACGACGGCTGATGATCGTGGCCACTGTCTGCGCCACCCTCTTCTTCGGGCTGCTGCCGTTCATCCGGAGCCTTCCACTGCTGCTGGCGGCGCAGCCCCTGAACGCCGCCTGGGTGGCCGTCGCCTTCAACGTCCCCGTGGTGGCGCTCCAGGACAGCCTGCCCGGCCGGCCGGGCACCGCATCGGCCCTGTACTCCAGCGCCTTCAAGGCCGGCATGTTCCTCGGCGGCCTCGCCGTCGGAACCGTCGCCACCTGGACCGGCTACGGCCAGGTGTTCTGGGCGTGCGCCGGCCTGACCGCACTGGCCGGGCTGCTGGCGCTGTTCCTGCGCTCCGCCCCGCACCCTCCGCCCAGGCCCTCCACCGACCACACCCACCCGCTCGAAGGGAGAGCCGCGTGACCACGTCACAGCCCGCCTGCACTGTCATCGTGCCCACGTACAACCGCAGCGGACTGCTGCGGCACACACTGGAATCACTGTGCCGCCAGCAGCTCGCCGCCGGCGACCGCTTCGAGGTGGTGGTCGCGGACGACGGCTCCACCGACGACACCGAGGACGTCGTCACCGGGTACCACGACCGGCTCGACATCCGCTGGTACCACCAAGGGGACGAGGGCTACCGGGTCGCCAGGGCCCGCAACATCGGCATCGAGCACGCCCGCGCCGACCTCTGTGTGTTCGTCGACTCCGGGGTGATCCTGCAATCCGGCGCTCTCGCCGCCCACCTCACGGCGCATCGGGACGTGGACGGCCCCACCGCGGTCGTCGGCTACGTCCTGTGCTTCAACGAGGGCAACGAGGACGGCCAGGAGATCCTCGACGCCCTCGACTTCGCCGACCCGGACGCCTCCTTCGCGCGATTCACCGCGGAGGGCCGCTGGCCGGACATCCGCGAGGACTACTACGAGCGCTACGGCGAGGACCTCGACGCCCTGACGGCGCCCTGGCTGATGTGGTGGACCTGCAACGCCTCGGCCCCCACCGCGCTGCTGCGGGAGACCGGCGGCTTCGACGAGGCGTACCGCTCCTGGGGCGCCGAGGACGTCGACCTCGGCTATCGGCTGCGCACGGCCGGTGCGCGCTTCGTGCTGCGCCGCGACGCCGCCGCGCTGCACGTGCCGCACCCCAAGAGCTACGAGTCCAACATGCGCTCGGCCGCTCGCAACTACCGTTACTTCGCCGCCAAGTTCGACACCCCGGTCGCCCGGCTGGTGCCCGGCAACCACTTCCACGAGATCGAGGACATCCTGCGCTCGCGTCGACTGGCCGAGGGCGATGTGACGGACGCGTTCGGCTCCGTGGCCCGCCCTGTGGACCAGATGGACGCGGAACGTGCCGCCGCAACACCGTCGGAAGGTGAGCCTGTGACCCCGCCCCTGCTCGGTATGTGGATCTGGAAGGACCGCGAGGCACGCCGTGACGCGCCCCGGGTCCTGGTGTTCTCGCCGCACCCGGACGACGAGGTGATCGCCTGCGGCGGCACCACCGCCCGGCACGTCGCCGAGGGCGCGCAGGTGGGAGTGGTCTTCGCCACCGACGGCGCGATGTCCCACTCGGCCGTACTGGACATCCACAAGAACCCGACCCCCGGGGAACTGCGTGAGATCCGCCGTCAGGAGGCCCTCATGGCGGGCAAGGCGATGGGCGTGCGCGAAGAGGCGGTGCGCTTCCTGGACTACCCGGACACCCGGCTCGCCGACCACCTGCCCGAGTTCCGGCGGGACGTGCTGGAACTGTTGCGCGAACACCGCACTGTCACACAGGTGTACGTGCCGCACGAGATCCGGGAACTCAACGCCGACCACCGGCTGACCGGCGAGACGGTGGTTTCCTGCCTGGCCGAACTGGGCCTGGAGCCGGACATCTACCGGTACGTGGTGTGGGACGAGCGCACCGAGGAGGAGTTCGGCTTCGTCAACCGCAAGCCGGCCGACGGTCCCGGCTCCGGCAGCGAGCGCCTCGTCTCCTACGACATCGAGGCGTACGTGCCGCAGAAGCACGCCGCGTTCCGCGAACACCGCACCCAGGTGGAGCTGTATGCCCCGGGACAGACCAGGCCGGTCGTGCCGTGGCCGTTCCAGGAGCGAGTGTTCGCCGCACGCACCGAGGAGTTCTGGATCACTGAGCCGGGCGGCGGCGACGTCGACCGCCGCTCCGGGCACGGGGAGTGACGACGACCGTGACCGGCCCCTCCGGGGCGTCCATGGCGGAAGTCCCCGAAGCGTCCGCGGCCGGCAGCGCCGTGGACCCCGTGGCCCCCGCGCTGTCCGACCTGCGGCCGCTGCCCCGGTGGCCGCGGCTCACCTCGGCGATCCCGGCCGACCCCGAAGTGGAGCGCCGCGTGGCGGGGATCATTGAGGAGTCCTGGGTTGCCGATCACTGAGCAGACCGCCGAGCCGACCACTGAGCAACCGCAGCAGGAGACAGGCATGAGCCGACTGCCGTACCACGCCGACTGGCCCGCGATCAGCTCCGCGATCCCGGCGCTGCCCGAGCAGGAGCGGCGTGTCGAGGAAATCCTCGCCCAGCTCACGCTGGAGGAGAAGATCGGCCAGATGATCCAGCCCGAACTCGCCGAGCTGACCGCGCAGGACGTGCGGGACTTCCACATCGGCTCCGCGCTCAACGGTGCCGGCATCTGGCCCGAGGGCAACCGGCAGGCGAGCCGCGACGACTGGATCAAGACCGTCGACGCGTTCTGGGAGGCGTCCGAGAGCCGGTACGTCGGGCGCCCCTTCCGTATCCCGTTCATGTGGGCGACCGACGCGGTGCACGGCCACAACAACGTGCGCGGCGCCACCGTCTTCCCGCACAACATCGGTCTCGGCGCGGCCCGCGACCCTGACCTGCTGCGCCGGGTCGGAGAGGCGACCGCCCGCGAGATCGCCGCCACCGGCATGGACTGGACGTTCGCCCCGACTGTCACCACCCCCCGGGACCGCCGCTGGGGCCGCTACTACGAGGGCTACGCGGAGGACCCGGAGGTCGTCCACGACTACGCGCCGGCCGTGGTCCGGGGTCTGCAGGGTGACGCGCGCGAACTCATCACCGACAGCAGGGTGGTGGCTTGTGTGAAGCACTGGGTCGCGGACGGCGGCACCGCGCAGGGCGCCGACCGCGGCACCGCCGTCTGCGCCGAGGACCTGGTCCGCAACATCCACTCGGTGGGCTTCTTCTCCGGGCTGGCGGCCGGCGCGCAGTCCGTCATGGTCTCCTTCAGCAGCTGGGAGAACCGAGCCAACTACGACCACAGCCCGGACACCGGCCCCGCCTACAACCACAAGGTCCACGGCAGCCGCTATCTGATCACCGACGTGCTCAAGGGGCGGATGGGCTTCGATGGCATCGTCATCAGCGACTGGGACGCCCACGCGGAGGTCGCCGGCTGCACCGTCGGCGACGCCGGGTACGCGATCAACGCCGGTATCGACGTGCTGATGGTCGCCGGGCGGGACGCCTGGCAGTCCGTGCACCGCACGGCCTGCGCGCACGTCCGCGCAGGCCGTATCCCCCAGGAGCGGATCGACGACGCCGTGCGCCGGGTACTGCGGGTGAAGACGCGGGCCGGGCTGTGGGAGAAGCCCCGCCCCAGGGAGCGGTCGCTGGCCGTGCGCGCCGACGTGCTCGGCTGCGCGGAGCACCGGGCGCTGGCACGGGAAGCAGTGCGCAAGTCGCTGGTCCTGCTCAAGCACCGGGCGGGGACGCTGCCGCTGTCCCGCTCGGCACGTGTGCTGGTCACCGGCAGCGGCGCGGACAACATCCAGAAGCAGGCCGGCGGCTGGACTCTCACCTGGCAGGGCAACGACGTCACCCTGGACGACCTGCCCGGCGCAACCACCGTGGCCCAGGCGGTCCGTGAGGTCGTCGGAGACGCCCGCTGCACCGTCGACCCCGACCTGAGCCACGCGGACCCCGCCCGCCACGACGTGGCGCTGATGGTGCTGGGCGAGGACTCCTACGCCGAGATGCGCGGCACGATGAGACCGTGGAGCACCCTGTCGTACGCGGGTCTCAAGCAGTCGTACGCCCGGGACCTGGACATCCTGCGCCGACTGCGCGAGCAGGGGGCCACCGTGGTCACGGTCTTCTTCGGGGGACGCGCGCTGTACCTCACAGAGGAGATCAACCTCTCCGACGCCTTCGTGGCAGCCTGGCTGCCGGGCACCGAGGCCGCCGGGATCACCGACGTGCTGTTCCGCGCGACCGAGGGCACGACCGGCCACGACTTCCAGGGCAGGCTGGGCTCCTCATGGCCGCGCACCAACCGCTCGCACGCGGTCAACCGCGTCCCGCCGCACATCCCCGACTACCGGGTGCCCGCGGAGGAGCAGGCCCCCGAGGGCGAGCACGAGCCGCTCTTCCCGTACGGCTACGGCCTGAGCATGACCGACACCTCGCCGGCCGGCCCGCTGCCCGAGGACACGTACCAGGATGCGACCCCCGTGCCCCCCGTCACCGGCCCGCTGGAGATCCACGGCGGCATGAGCACCGACGTCGTCTTCCGCGTAGGCGGCCACAACACCTGGTCGCGCCCGGAGATCTCCTTCGACGAACCGATGGAGGTCCTGGTGGTGGGCAGCGAACCACTGACCGAACCAGACCGGCCGAACGCCCTCGCACTGCGCTTCAAGGGCCCGGGCCTGCCGGCCTTCGTCTACGCCCAGTTCGCCTCCGGCGACCCCGCCGACCTGCGCGGGTACGCCGACGCCGGGGCGCTGGTCGAGGTCGAGGTACGGGTGTGGGAGGCACCGTCCGAGGCGCTCTACCTCGCCTGCCACGACGACTATCCCGCCCAGCCGGCCGTGGACCTCTCCACCACCCTGGCCGAACTGCCCACGGGCGAGTGGTCCACGGTGACCGTGCCGGTGGAGTCGCTGCGCGCGATCGGCTCCGATCTGCGCCATGTGGACGTGCCGTTCATGCTCTACACCGACGGCACGGCCCGGCTCGACCTCGGCCGAGTGCGCTGGCTGCCGCCGGAGTCCGCCGACGGCACGGACTGAGAACTCCTAACGAAATGATCTTCGAGGTGGTTGGATCACTCCGGGAGCGATGATCTGGGGGTGCGAGGTGGCGCGGCCGAAGCCGTGGGAGGTCGACGACGAGCTGTGGGCGGTGATCGGGCCGCTGCTGCCCAAGGTCGAGCGACGGACCCGGCACCCAGGACGCAAGCGGCATCCGGACCGGCTGGTGTTCCAGGGCATCCTGTTCGTCCTGCACACCGGGATCTCCTGGGGACACCTGCCGCAGAACCTAGGCTTCGGGTCGGGCATGACCTGCTGGCGCCGCCTGGCCGAGTGGACCGAGGCCGGCGTGTGGCCCCGGCTGCACGAGGTCCTCCTCGCCGAACTCCGCAGCGCGAACGCCCTGGACTTCTCCCGCGCGGCGGTCGATGGCTCCCACATCCGGGCGTTGCAGGGGGAGCCAGGACCGGGCGAAGCCCTGTCGACCGGGGCAGAACCGGCAGCAGACATCATCTGATCACCGACGCCACCGGCATTCCGCTCGCCGTCACCCTGACCGGCGGCAATCGCAACGACGTCACCCAGCTGATCCCTCTTCTCCAGGCCGTGCCGCCGGTTCGGGGCAAGCGCGGCCGACCCCGGCGCCGCCCGGACGTGGTGCTGGGCGACCGCGGCTACGACCACGACAAGTACCACCGCCCGGTCCGGGACCTCGGCGTGAAGCCGTTGATCGCCCGCCGCGGCACCGAGCACGGCTCCGGCCTGGGCACCCAACGCCGGGTCGTCGAGCGCGCGTTCGCCCATCCGCACTGGTTCCGCCGCCTGCGGATCCGCTGGGAGATACGCGACGACATCCACGAAGCCTTCCTCACCCTCGGATGCACACTCATCTGCTGGAGACGCCTGAAGTCATTGCGATAGGAGTTCTTAGTACTGCAACGGTGTCTACCGTGACTGCTGGCCAGTTCGGTCGTTGGTCTGGTCATGGGTGGGGACCTTGCGGATGTGCGTGTGTGGGCGGGT
>NZ_JBEYVW010000018.1:0-189620 GCF_040644175.1 Streptomyces sp. NPDC047017
CAGGGCACGCCGACATCGTCGGGGCCGGGGTCCAGGCTGTTGTTGCGGCCCTTGCGGAAGGTGGTCCCGATGGGGTGCACCGGGGGCAGGTAGACAACGTCGAAACCCATCGCCGCGATCGCGCCCAGCCTGCGCGCGGCGGTACGGAACGTACCGTGCGGCTCCTCGGCCGTGCCCTCGGAACGGGGGAAGAACTCGTACCACGCGCCGTACAGGGCCCGCTCCCGCTCGACCTGGAGAGGCAGCGGATCGGAGGCGGTGACCAGCTCACGCAGCGGATGGCGGGCCAGGACCGCGTCCACCTCCGGCGTCAACGCCGCCGCGAGCCGCGAGGCGGCCGGACGGGTCTCGTCGCGCAGCGCCGCCACGGCGGCCAGGACGACGTCCCGCTCGCCGCCCTGCCGGGGCGCCCCGGCGGCGGCCCGCTCGTACAGCCGGGCACCCTCCTCCAGGACCAGACCGGTGTCGATCCCGGCCGGGATCTTGATCCGGGCGTGGTGGCGCCAGGTGGTGACCGGGTCTCCCCACGCCTCGACCGTGTACGTCCAGCGGCCGGGCTCGCCGGCGCTCACGGTGGCGCCCCAGCGGTCGGTGCCCGGGGCCAGCTCGCGCATCGGCGTCCACGGGCCCGGGCGGCCCCGCGGATCGCGCAGGACGACGTTCGCGGCGACGGCGTCATGGCCCTCGCGGAACACGGTGGCCGAGATCTCGAACGACTCGCCGGTCACCGCCTTGGCCGGTCTGCGGCCGTGGCACACGCGGGGCGAGACGTCGAGGACGGGTATCCGGCCGACGGCGGGCTCGGCCGCCGGTGCCTTCTCCGGGCGCCGGGCCCGGTCCTGCGGGTCCGCGGCGCGGCGGCGGCGCGTGCTGCCCGGGCCGGTCTCGGCGCCGGTGTTCGTACCGGGCTTCGCGCCGGTGCCGGTACCGGTGCTCGTGCCGTCGGTCGGGGGTGGTGCGGGGTGGTGCGTGGCGGGCATGACCGCTCCTGTCCGCGTCAACGAGGGTGTGGGCGGATGTCTGTGGGGAGGTGGGTCCTGCGGGTCCATCCGTCGGGTGGTACCGCAGAAGCCTTCCCACCCTGTTCGGGTGAGCAATCCGGAGCTTTGTTAACTCCTCGCGCGTATGTCTACACACAAAGTTGGCCGCTTCTTGGTCCACCGGGTGGCGCAGTCCCCAGCGGCACCCGCACCGGCCCCGGTACGGTGCTGTGTGACGGGGCGCACAGTGCCGTGCGTCCTGCGGCGAAGCGCACGTGCCGTGCGTCCATCAGCAACGCGCCGAGGTGGAATGTGAAGGCGATCCGTCGGTTCACCGTCCGTCCCGTTCTCCCCGAGCCCCTCCGGCCGCTCAGCGAGCTGGCCCGCAATCTGCGCTGGTCCTGGCATGCGGAGACGCGTGATCTGTTCCAGTCCGCCGACCCTGAGCGCTGGGCCGCCTCGGGCGGCGACCCGGTACGGCTGCTCGGCGGCGTGCCCCCGGCGCGGCTCGCCGAGCTGGCCGCCGACCGCCGCTTCCTGCGCCGCCTGAACGCCGCCGCCGACGACCTCCACGACTATGTGCGCGGCGAGCGCTGGTACCAGGCGCAGCCCGCCGGACTGCCCGAGGCCGTCGCCTACTTCTCGCCCGAGTTCGGGATCACCGCCGCCCTGCCGCAGTACTCCGGCGGCCTCGGCATCCTGGCCGGCGACCACCTCAAGGCGGCCAGCGACCTCGGGGCGCCGCTGATCGGCGTCGGGCTGCTCTACCGGCACGGATACTTCCGCCAGACCCTGTCCCGGGACGGCTGGCAGCAGGAGCACTACCCGGTCCTGGACCCGCACGAGCTGCCCGTGACCCCGCTGCGGGAGGCCGACGGCAGCCCCGCCCGGGTGTCGCTTGCACTGCCCCGCGGCAAGGCCCTGCACGCCCGCGTCTGGCTCGCCCAGGTTGGCCGGATCCCGCTGCTTCTCCTGGACTCCGACGTGGAGGAGAACGACCTCGGCGAGCGCGGGGTGACCGACCGGCTGTACGGCGGCGGCAGCGAGCACCGGCTGCTCCAGGAGATGCTGCTGGGCATAGGAGGGGTGCGGGCGGTACGGACGTACTGCCGGCTCACCGGGCATCCCGCGCCGGAGGTGTTCCACACCAACGAGGGGCACGCGGGCTTCCTCGGCCTGGAGCGGATCGCGGAGCTGGGCGATCAGGGCCTGGACTTCGACGCCGCCCTGGAGGCGGTGCGCGCGGGCACGGTCTTCACCACGCACACCCCCGTCCCGGCCGGTATCGACCGCTTCGACCGGGAACTGGTCGCCCGGCACTTCGGCCCCGACGCCGAGTTGCCGCGCATCGACGTCGAGCGGATCCTGCGGCTGGGCCTGGAGACGTACCCGGGCGGCGAGCCGAACCTGTTCAACATGGCCGTGATGGGGCTGCGGCTGGCCCAGCGCGCCAACGGGGTGTCGCTGCTGCACGGCGGGGTCAGCCGGGAGATGTTCGCCGGGCTGTGGCCGGGCTTCGGCCCCGAGGAGGTGCCGATCACCTCGGTCACCAACGGGGTGCACGCCCCGACCTGGGTGGCGCCGGAGGTGTTCCGGCTCGGCGCCCGGCAGATCGGCGTGCAGCGCGCCGAGGACGCGCTGTCCGTGGGCGGCTCGGACCGCTGGGACGCGGTCGCCGACATCCCCGACCAGGACATCTGGGAGCTGCGCCGCGATCTGCGTGAGCAGTTGGTGACGGAGGTCCGCCGCCGGCTGTGGGCGTCCTGGCGGCAGCGCGGCGCGGGCCCGGCCGAGCTGGGCTGGATCGACGGCGTGCTCGATCCCGACGTGCTGACGATCGGTTTCGCCCGCCGCGTCCCCTCGTACAAGCGGCTGACGCTGATGCTGCGCGACCGGGACCGGCTGATGGACCTGCTGCTGCACCCCGAGCGGCCGCTGCAGATCGTCGTCGCGGGCAAGGCGCACCCGGCGGACGACGGCGGCAAGCGGCTGATCCAGGAACTGGTCCGCTTCGCCGACGACCCGCGCGTACGCCACCGGATCGTGTTCCTGCCCGACTACGGCATCGCCATGGCGCAGAAGCTCTACCAGGGCTGCGACGTGTGGCTGAACAACCCGCTGCGCCCGCTGGAGGCGTGCGGCACCTCCGGGATGAAGGCCGCGCTCAACGGCTGCCTCAACCTGTCGGTCCTGGACGGCTGGTGGGACGAGTGGTTCCAGCCCGACTTCGGCTGGGCGATCCCCACCGCGGACGGCGGCGGCCTCGGCCCGGTCACGGAGGAGGAGGCCGACCACCGCGACGACGTCGAGGCGGCCGCGCTCTACGAGCTGCTGGAGCGGCGCGTCGCGCCCCGCTTCTACGAACGCGGCCGGGGCGGCCTGCCGGACCGCTGGATCGAGATGGTCCGCCGCACCCTGGCCCTGCTGGGCCCCAAGGTGCTGGCCGGGCGGATGGTCCGCGAGTACGTCGACCGGCTCTACACGCCCGCCGCGCACGCCCACCGCGCCCTGGACGCGGACGCGGCGCGCGAGCTGGCGGCCTGGAAGGCGCGGGTGCGCTCCGCCTGGCACGGGGTGAGCGTCGACCACGTGGAGACCTCGGCCACCGCGAGCACCGCCGAACTGGGGGCCACCCTCGCGCTGCGGGTGCGCGTCGGCCTGGGCGGCCTGGGCCCGGAGGACGTCGAGGTGCAGGCCGTCTCGGGCCGGGTCGACGAGGAGGACCGCATCACGGACGCCACCACGGTCGCCCTGAAACCGTCCGGCGCCCCCGGCCCCGACGGCCGCTGGGCCTACGAGGGCCCCCTCCCCCTGGACCGCACCGGCCCCTACGGCTACACCGTCCGCATCCTCCCCACCCACCGCCTGCTCGCCTCCCCCGCCGAACTCGGTCTGGTCACGGAGCCCGAGCAGGACGCGGGGGAGGGGGCGGGGGTGCTGCTGCGCTGACCCGCCGCCGGCCGCCGCCGCCCGCTCGGCGGGACGGCCGGTCCGGTCGGCGGCACCGCTGCCGGACCGGCGGCGGCCGGAACGTCCGGCCCCCGTGCGGGAGCCCACCGCTGTCGGACCCGCGTGCTGACCGTGTGACGGTCAGGCCTCGTCCAGTTCGCCGCACAGGCGGCGCAGTACCGTGCCGCAGCGGCGGGCGTAGGCGTGCTGGAAGCCGCGGGCGGCGGGGCCGGCCGCGCGGGTGTACCACTTGGCGGGGCGGCTGAAGGCGGTCACGGTGAGCCAGACCGTGCCGTCGCCGGTGCGGTCCACGACGAAGGACTCCTCGCCGGTCTCGGGGTGGCCGGGCAGGGTGCCGTAGGCCCAGCCGGCCCGGCGGGGTTCGTCCACCGTCCACACGATCCGGCAGGGCGCCTTGATCATCCCGGCGAGGGTGACGGTGACGTCGGCGCCCGGGACGGCGCGCGCGGCGGCCGTGTCGATGCCGACGCCGGCCGCCCGGTGCAGTTCCCAGGTGAGGACGGCCTCGGCGGCGCGCCGGAACAGCTCCTCGCCCTCGCCGAGGCGGGTGCGCACGTGCAGCGGGCGGAAGCCGGGCGGGCAGTGTCCCTGCTCGCGGGTCGCGCCGACCTCCTCGTAGGTGAAGTCCTCCGAAGCCATGGGACCCAAGAGTAGGGCGGCACCCGGGGGATCGCTCCGCCCGGGTGCCGCCGTGTCGCCGGTTGTCGCGGAAGATCAGTTGACGTTGACCGCCGACCAGGTCGCCGCGACCGTCTTGTACTCGGTGCTGCTGGAGCCGTACAGGGCCGACGCCGCGTTCAGGGTCGCCGTGCGGGCGGCCTTGTAGTTGGTGGTCGACGTCATGTACGTGGTCAGCGCCTTGTACCAGATCTGCAGCGCCTTGTCCCGGCCGATGCCGGTGACCTTGGCGCCGTTGGAGGTGGGCGAGTTGTAGCTGACGCCGTTGATCACCTTGGCGCCGCTGCCCTCGCTCAGCAGGTAGAAGAAGTGGTTGGCGACGCCGGAGGAGTAGTGCACGTCCTTGTTGCCCACGCCGGAGGACCAGTAGTCGGCGGAGCCGCCGTCCTTGCTGGGCTTGTCCATGTAGCGCAGCGGGGTGCCGTCGCCGTTGATGTCGATCTTCTCGCCGATGAGGTAGTCGCCCTTGTCGGCGGCGTTGTTGGCGTAGAACTCGACACCGGTGCCGAAGATGTCGGAGGTCGCCTCGTTCAGGCCGCCGGACTCGCCGGAGTACTCCAGGCCCGCGGTGTTGGAGGTGACGCCGTGGCTCATCTCGTGGCCGGCCACGTCCAGCGCGGTCAGCGGGTGGTTGTTCCCGGAGCCGTCGCCGTAGGTCATGCAGAAGCAGCTGTCGTCCCAGAACGCGTTGACGTAGTTGCTGCCGTAGTGGACGCGGGAGTAGGCGCCCACGCCGTTGTTCTTGATGCCGTTGCGGCCGAAGGTGGACTTGTAGAAGTCCCACGTCTCCTGGGCGCCGTAGGCGGCGTCGGCGGCGGCCGTCTGGTCGGTGGCGGAGCTGGAGGCGGTGCCGGTGCCCCAGACGTCGTCGGCGTCGGTGAACAGCGTCCCGGTGCCGGAGGTCTTGTGGGCCAGGTTGTTCGTCTTGTGGCCGCCGCGCGTGGTGTCGTACAGCTGGTACGACGAGCCGGACTTGGTGGTGGTGAGCGTCACCTGGCCGGAGTACAGGGTCTTGCCGGTGCCGGTCTCGATGCCCTGGTACTCGAAGAGCTTCTTGCCGGTGGCCGCGTCGGTGATGACGTGCAGCTGGTTGGGCGTGCCGTCGTCCTGGAGGCCGCCGACGACCGTCTCGTAGGCGAGGACGGGTTTGCCGCTGCCGGCCCAGATGACCTTGCGCGGGGCCTGGTCGGCGGAGGTGCTGGCGGAACCGGCGGCCCGGGCGAGGGACAGCGCCTGCGTCTGGGCCTTGGCGGGGGCGACCTTCGGCGTGAGCGAGGCGACCTTGATGGTGGCCTCGGTGGCCTTGGTGACGCCTTCCGTCGCGCCGGCCCTGGAGGTGTGGACGATCAGGTCGCCGCCGAGGACGGGCAGGCCGGCGTAGGTGCGCTCGTAGCGGGTGTGCACGGTGCCGTCGGCGTCCTTGACGACGTCCTTGGCGACCAGCTTCTCCTGGACGCCGAGACCTATCTTCTGCGCCGTGGACTGCGCGTCGCTCTGCGCCTGGGCCAGCAGCGAGGTGCGGGCCGCGGTGCTCAGGGCGGCGGGGGCGGCGGCCAGGGTGCGGCCGGCGGAGTCGGCCGGGGCCTGGGCCGAGGCACTGGTGGCCAGTCCGGTGCTGAGCAGGGCTCCGGCGGCGACGGCGGTGGCGGCGGCCAGAAGAACGCGCTGGTGGCGCGAGGTACGGGGAGTCACACAAGCTCCTTATGTGGGGAGTCCGGCCGGCGTGGGGGTACCGGCCGGCTTGGGGGGTGGGGTCGCTTGCTCGTGCGGCGGGTGGAGAGAGAGTGACACCTAGGACGCGTACATGTCAGGACCCCGAGGTGATGTTGGCTGGAAACCGCCTGACTGGTTTCTGTTTCGTCGGTGTGAACGGGCGCCGCCCCGGGTGCCTCACCTCCGGAGCGGCGCCCTGCCCTGAAGGCCCGTCAGCGTGCTGAAGGACCGGGGGGAGGGGCCGAGTGACCGCGCGGACGGACCCGCGCGGCCCGTGCGTACCCGTAACGACGCGTTTACGGGAACGTCAGCTTCCAGCCGTCGATGTAGCCGGTGTCCTGCGGACCCTTGTCCTGAACCCGCAGCTTCCAGGTGCCGTTGGCCGCCACCGTGGACGCGTTGACCGTGTAGGTCTGGTGCACATCGGGCGTCGGGTCGGAGCTGCTGCTCTTGAGCCGGTACGTCTTCCCGGTGGGCGCGACCAGGTCGATCTGGAGGTCACCGCTGAAGGTGTGCACGATGTCCACCGTGACCTTGAGGTTCGAGGGGGCGTTGCCGGTACGCCCGGTGACCGAGATCGACGAGGTGACCGCCGCGCCGTAGTCCGGGATCTGCACGTCCGCGCTGTTCTCGAACGTGGTGCCGTCACCGGGGTCGCCCGGGTCACCGGGCCGCGAGCCGACGTTGACGGCCGCCCAGGCGTCCTGCACGGCCTTGTACTCGGCGCCGGTGGTCCCGTACAGCTCGCCGGCCGCCGCCAGCGTGCCGGTGCGCGCCGCCGCGTAGTTGGTGGTCGAGGTGAACTTCGTGGTCAGCGCCTTGTACCAGATCTGCAGCGCCTTGTCCCGACCGATGCCGGTGACCGGCAGCCCGTCCGAGGTGGGCGAGTTGTAGCTGACGCCGTTGATCACCTTGGCGCCGCTGCCCTCGCTCAGCAGGTAGAAGAAGTGGTTGGCGACGCCGGAGGAGTAGTGCACGTCCTTGTTGCCCACGCCGGAGGACCAGGAGTCCGCCGAGGCGCCGTCCTTGCTGGGCTTGTCCATGTAGCGCAGCGGGGTGCCGTCGCCGTTGATGTCGATCTTCTCGCCGATGAGGTAGTCGCCGACGTCCGAGCTGTTGTTGGCGTAGAACTCCACGCCGGTGCCGAAGATGTCGGAGGTCGCCTCGTTCAGGCCGCCGGACTCGCCGGAGTACTCCAGGCCCGCGGTGTTGGAGGTGACGCCGTGGCTCATCTCGTGGCCGGCCACGTCCAGCGAGGTCAGCGGGTCGGCGTTGTTGGAGCCGTCGCCGTAGGTCATGCAGAAGCAGCTGTCGTCCCAGAACGCGTTCACGTACGAGTTGCCGTAGTGGACGCGCGAGTAGGCCGCCTGGCCGTTGTTCTTGATGCCGTTGCGGCCGAAGGTGTTCTTGTAGAAGTCCCAGGTGACCGCCGCGCCGTAGTGGGCGTCGGCCCCCGCGGTGGCCGCGTTCGACGTGGTGCCGTTGCCCCAGGTGTCGTTGGTCTGCGAGAACAGCGTGCCGGTGCCCGACGAGCCGTGGTTGAGGTTGTACGTCTTGTGCCCGCCGCGCGCCCCGTCGTTCAGCGTGTACGTCGACCCCGACTGGGTCGTCGTCAGCTGGACCTGGCCGCTGTACTGGGTGTTGCCGACCCCGGTCTCGATGCCCTGGTGGCGGAACAGCTCCTTGCCCGTGTGCGCGTCGGTGATGACGTGCAGCTGGTTGGGCGTCCCGTCGTCCTGGAAACCGCCGATCACCGTCTCGTACGCCAGCACCGGCGTGCCGTTCGCCGCCCAGACCACCTGGCGGGAGGAGGGCGCCACCGAGGTCTTCGCCGCGCCCAGCGACCTGGCGCGCTGCAGCGCCTGCTTCTCCACGGCCGCCTTCGACACGGCCGGAGTGAGGCTGCTGACCCGCACGGCCGCGTTCGTCGCCCTGACCACCCGCTCGGTCGTGCCCGACTTCGCGGTGTCGACGACGAGGTCGCCGCCGAGGACGGGCAGGCCGGCGTAGGTGCGCTCGTAGCGGGTGTGCACGGTGCCGTCGGCGTCCTTGACGACGTCCTTGACGACCAGCTTCTCCTGGGCGCCGAGGCCGAGGTCCTTGGCCGTGCGGGCCTTGGTGCCGTCGGCGTCGCGGATCAGCTCGGCGCGCTGCGAGGGCGTGAGCCGCACGGCCAGATGGGCCGTGTTGATCTTCCCGGTCTGCGGCGCGTGCCCGGGGGCGGCGCTCGCGGCGCCCGACTGGACGGCCGCGGCGATCAGCGCGGCGACACCGGCCAGGGCGATGCCCGCCGCCCGGCGGTGCGTGGTGGGGGAGGAGGTGGGGGAGGTGCGTCTGCGGGAGCTGCTGCTACTCAACACTGACTCCTTCTGCGCGGCCGCGGGTCGCACGGCCATGGGGGAGATCCGGACGCGGGGTCGGCCGTCCGGGCAGAACTGCGAGAAGCGGAACCAGGTGCGGACGTGCGGGGTGCGAGATGCGGCGGTACGCGGTACGCGGTGCACGGTGCGCCATGCGAAGGTGCGCGGCGCGGGGGTGCGGGGGTGCCGGTGGTACGCGGTGCGGGGGGTGCCGGTGGTGCGCGGTGCGGGAGTGCGGGGGTGCCGGTGGTGCGCCGTGCGGCGGTGCCCGGCCGGGTCACAGTCCTCGAACTGTGGGGGATGCTGTGGGGTGGCTGTGCACGGCCGAGGGGAAGATTGGCAGGAGGACGTGGCTGTTGTCAGGAGCGCGTCACTAAGTTGGCTGGAAAACGTTCGTTGTCCGGAAGTTCATGTTCGGTATACGAACCGGACGCGGGTCCGCGCCCGGTGGCCGCCGCCCCGGGGGAGGGGGCGGCGGCCGGTACCGGGGACGAGCCGCTGCCGCTGTGTCAGACCTGATAGCGGTCGGCGGCGAAGAGGTGCGGGTGGCCCGCGATCCAGTCGGAGGTGCGCCGCAGCCCTTCCTCCAGCGGGACCTCCGGCTCCCAGCCGGCCCACTCGCGGGCCCGGGAGTTGTCCGAGAGCAGCCGCTGCACCTCGCTGCCCGCCGGGCGCAGCCGGCCGGGATCGACGACGATCTCGGCGTCCCGCCCCGAGGCAATGACCAGCGCCTTGGCCAGGTCACCGACGGAGATCTCCTGCCCGGTGCCGAGGTTGACGCTGTGGCCCACGGCGCGCTCGCAGGCGGCCAGCGCGAGGAACCCGGCGGCGGTGTCGGTGACGTAGGTGAAGTCACGGGTCGGGGTGAGCGAACCGAGCTTGATCCGGCGTACTCCCGCGTGCAGTTGGGAAAGGATCGTGGGGATCACCGCACGCGCGGACTGCCGGGGGCCGTAGGTGTTGAAGGGACGTACGACGGTCACCGGCAGCTCGAACGCGTGCCAGTGCGACAGCGCCATCATGTCCGCGCCGATCTTGGACGCGGAGTACGGCGACTGCGGCTGCAGCGGGTGGTCCTCGCTGATCGGCGCGGTGCGGGCGGTGCCGTAGACCTCGCTGGTGGAGGTGTGCACCAGGCGGCGCACGGCGTGCCGGCGGCATGCCTCGGCCACGTTTTCCGTGCCCACCACGTTGGTCTGCACGTACGCGCCCGGCGAGTCGTAGCTGTACGGGATGCCGATCAGGGCGGCGAGGTGGAAGACGGTGTCGCAGCCGGCCACGGCGTCCATCACCCGCCCGGCGTCGCGGACATCGCCGGCCACCATCTCCACCGGGCCGTGCGGGTCGGTGAGGTAGCGGGCGAGGTGGCCCTTGTCGCCGTACGGCTTGTAGTGCACGAACGCGCGGACGCGCGCCCCGCGCCTGACGAGCGCGTCCACGAGGGTGGACCCGATGAACCCTTCGGCGCCGGTGACCAGGACGGTACGGCCGGTCCAGTCGAAGGGGGCGGGCGTGGGCATGGGGGTGGGGGTGTCGGAGGTGGTGAGGGTGGTGGTGTCGCCGGGGGCGCTGGTGCCGTTCATGCTGCGGTCTCCGAGTCGGGGTGCGGGGCGGATGCGAGGAGGTGAGGGGCGGTACCGGGACGGGGCGGGGGACCGGAGTCAGAACCGGAAGCGGAGCCGGAGCCGAAGCCGGGCGAGGGCGCCGTATGGCCGGACAGGTCGAGGACGTGGGCGGCCAGCAGGTCGGCGGCTCGGGCGTGCCGGCCGCCGGGTGCGGCGGCCGCCATGGCGGTCAGCCGGTGCGGCTCGGCGAGCAGCGGCTCGGCCAGGGCGGCCAGCCGCTCGGCGTCCGCTTCGGCGTCGGGCAGCAGCAGCCCGGCGCCGGCGTCGGTGAGCACCCGGGCGTTGTGCGTCTGGTGGTCCCCGGGCGCGTACGGGTACGGCACCAGCACGGCGGGTGTCCGGGTGGCCGACAGTTCGGCGACGGTCGCCGAACCGGCCCGGCACACGGCCAGGTCGGCCGCCGCGTAGGCGAGGTCCATCCGGTCCAGGTATGGCACGGCGGTCGCCACCCGGTCGCCGCCGCTCGCGGCCAGCTGCCCGCGCACCTCCGCCAGCGCGGCCGGGCCCGTCTTGATCAGCAGCTGGACGTCCGTACGGTCCCGCCAGCGCCGCGCGAGACCGGTCGCCGCGGCGGTGAGCCTGGCCGCGCCCAGGCTGCCGCCGTTCACCAGCACCAGCCGCCCCCGGCCCGGGACGCCGAGCGCCCGCCGGGCGGCGGCCCGCAGTCCGGGACGGCGGCGGTCCAGCGCGGCCAGTTCCGCCGCGATCGGCATGCCCACGACGTCCGCGTGCCGGCTGCCGGGCAGGTGCTCGCGGCCCGCCTCGAAGGCCAGGGTGATCCGGTCGGTGAGCAGCGCGGCGAACCGGTTGGCGCGGCCGGGCACCGCGTTGGACTCGTGGATCACGCTGGGCAGCCCGGCCAGCCGGGCGCCGACGATCACGGGTGCGCTCGGGTAGCCGCCCATGCCCACCGCGACCTGCGCGCCCTGCTCCCGCAGGATCGACCGGCACTGGGCGCCGGACTTCGCCAGCGCGGCGGGCAGCAGGAAGCGCCGGGCGCCGAGCGAGGGATCGAAGGGGATCATGTCGACGGTGTGCAGCCGGAAACCGGCGTCCGGGATGAGCCGTGTCTCCAGGCCGCGTTCCGTGCCGACGAACGAGATCACGGCGTCCGGTACGGCCCGCAGCAGCGCCTCGGCCAGTGCCAGGCCGGGGTAGATGTGCCCGCCGGTGCCGCCGGCGCCGATCACCACCGACAGACGGGACGGGGACGGGGATACGTGCTGGGTCCTCGGTGTCCTCATGGGGCTCACGCTGCTGGCGGCGTCTAAGAACTTTTTAAGACCGCGTTTGGCAGGCTGTCCGGTATGAGCGGTGCCGACGGGTGCGGGAGAGCACCGAAGATCCTGGTCGTGGACGACGAGCCCGAGGTGCGGTACGCCGTCGCCGACGGGCTGGCCGTGGAGGGCTACGACGTGCGCGGGGCCGAGGACGGTCTGGCGGCGCTGGCCGCGGTCGCCGGGTGGGCGCCCGACGCGATGGTGCTCGACGTGATGATGCCGGGCCTGGACGGGCTGGCGGTGTGCCGGCGGCTGCGCGCCCTGGGCGACCGCCTGCCCGTGCTGGTGCTGACGGCGCTGGACTCGGTCAGCGAGCGGGTGGACGGCCTCGACGCGGGGGCCGACGACTACCTCGTCAAGCCCTTCGCGCTGGACGAGCTGGTGGCGCGGGTCCGCGCGCTGCTGCGCCGCACCGCCACCGCTGCCGCCGCCGAGCCCGGAGCGGACGCGGTGCCCGGCTTCGCCGATCTGGTGGTGGACGCGGCCACCCGCACCGGGTGGCGCGCGGGTCGCGCCATCGAGTTCAGCCGCACCGAGTTCCTCGTCCTGGAGCTGCTGCTGCGCCACCCCGGGCAGGTGCTGCCGCGCGAGACGATCCTGGAACGCGTGTGGGGCCGCGACTTCGGCCCCGACTCCAACTCGCTCGCCGTCTACATCGGCTACCTGCGCCGCAAGCTGGAGGCGGGCGGCGAGCCACGGCTGGTGCACACCGTGCACGGCGTGGGCTACCGGCTGGACCTGCCCCGAGAGCCGCAGGAGCCGCCGCGGGATCTCCACCCCCAGGCCGACCCGCCGCGAGACCTCGGGGACCGGCCATGAGGATCACGGTACGGGCCGGTACGGGGACTCGGCGCGGAGCGGACGGGCGCGGGGCGGCCGGGCACGAGCCGGACCGGCGTGGCGGGAACCGTCGCGGAGGGGAGGGACGCGGAGGGGGCGGACGCGGAGGGGACGGGCGCGGATCGGGCGGACGCGGGTCGGGCTGGCACGGACGTGGCTGGGGCGGCGCGGACCGGGGCGGCACGGGCCGAGATGGCGCGGGCCGAGATGGCGCGGGCCGAGGTGGACCGGACGGAGATGGACCGGGCCGCGGTGGCGCGGACGGAGGTGGCTGGGGCCGAGGCGGCCCGGACCGAGGCGGACCCGGCGGGGGAGCCCCGGGCGGAGGCGGCCCGAGTGGAGCAGCCCCGGGCAGAGGCGGCTCCGACCGAGGCGGGTCCGGCGGGGGAGCCCCGGGCGGAGGCGGCCCGAGTGGAGCAGCCCCAGGCGGAGGTGGCTCCGATCTAGGCGGGCCCGGCGGAGGCGTCCCGGGCGGAGGCGGGCCGGGTGGCGACAGTGCGGATCGAGGCGGGTCCGGCGGGGGAGCCCCGGGCGGAGGCGGCCCGAGTGGAGCAGCCCCAGGCGGAGGTGGCTCCGACCGAGGCGGGTCCGGCGGGGGAGCCCCGGGCGGAGGCGGACCGGGTGGCGACAGTGCGGACCGAGGCGGACCCGGCGGAGGAATCCCAGGCGGAGGCGGACCCGGCGGAGGCGTCCCGGCCGGAGGCGGCCCGGCCCGGCGGCGGCACGCCCGCTGGCTGCGCCGCCGCCCCCTGCGCACCCGCCTGACCCTGGCCGCCTCCCTCGCGGTGGCGGCCGTCGCCCTCGGTGTGTGCGGTGCCGCGTTCCTGGTGATCCGCCACCAGTTGCAGCACCAGCTCGACCTGCACCTGACCCAGTCCGCCCGGCTGGCCGCCCAGCAGTACCGGCACGAGCCGGTGGGCGTGGTGCAGGGCGAGTGCCGTTTCCTCGCCGCCCCGGCCTGCGCCCAGCTGGTCCCGGCCCGGGCCGCCCAGGACCCGGCCGCGCCGTATCTGCTGCCGGTCACCCGCGCCACCCGCGAGGTCGCGGCCGGCACCCGGGGCGCCTACTACAGCGACCCGGAGCTGGCCGGACACCGGGCGAGGATGCTCACCACGCACCTGGACACCGGCCGGGCCGTCCAGGTCGCGGCCCGCGCCGACACCGTCGACCAGGGGGTACGGCAGGCCGCCGGCGTCCTCGCCGTGGTCGGCGCGGCCGGGGTGGTGCTGGCCGGCGCCCTCGGCTCCTGGGTCTCCCGTACGGGCCTGGCCCCGGTCAGCCGCCTCACCGCGACCGCCGAACGCATCGCCATCACCCGCGACGCCCGGCACCGCATCGAGCTGCCGCCCGAGCGCGCGGGCCGCGAGGACGAGGTCACGCGGCTCGCGGCCGCGTTCAACACCATGCTGGACGAACTGGAGAAGTCCGTCGGCGCGCAGCGCCGGCTGGTGGCCGACGCCTCGCACGAACTGCGCACCCCGCTCACCGCGCTGCGCACCAACGCCGAACTGCTCACCCGTTCCGCCCGCCTCACCGACGCCCAGCGCGAACGGGCGGCGGCCGCGCTCGGCCGCCAGTTGCGCGAGGTCACCGTGCTGGTCAACGACCTGATCGAGCTGGCCCGCGACGAGGAACCGGACCCGCTGGTGGAGGACGTACGCCTGGCGCCCCTGGTCACCCACGCCGTGACGGCGGCCCGCGACCACTGGCCGGCCGTCCCCTTCGCCCTGGCCGTGGACCCGGACGCCGAGGCCGTCACGGTCGCGGGCGTACCGGCCCGGCTCGCCCGCCTGCTGTCGAGCCTCCTCGACAACGCGGCGAAGTTCAGCCCGCCCGGCCGCCCGGTCGAGGTGACGTTCACCCGCCTCGGGGACCACCTCGACGTGACCGTACGCGACCACGGACCCGGCATCTCCGACGAGGACCTGCCCTACGTCTTCGACCGCTTCTACCGCGCCCGCACGGCCCGTGCCCTGCCCGGCTCCGGCCTGGGCCTGGCCATGGCCCGCCAGATCGCCCGCGCACACGCCGCCGACCTCACCGCGGGCCACGCCCCGGGCGGCGGCGCACTGCTGAGCCTGCGCATCCCGTCCGCCGGCCCGTCGTGAACCGGACCAGCGACCTCACGCGACCCCCGGGCCGGCCCCTGCGAACCTGCCCCGCACGAAGACCGCCGCAGCTCAGCTGACCTGCGCCCCGGCAGACATACCGGCCAACGCGCGCCGCACCGCCGCCCTCGCCGCCCGGGCCCGCGACCAGGAACCTGAGCTGCTCCTCAGCCGCCTCCCACGTGGCCCTCGCCCACATGGGCCCCGGTCAGCCCCGGCCCTCGATGATCGTGGTGAGGTCCGTGAGGCTGTCGATGCGCCAGTCGGCTGCTCGGACCACCTCCGGGTCGTCCGCCCACAGGTGTCCCCACGGTCCGCGTCGCAGGTGTGCCGTGCGCAGGCCGGCGGCTTTCGCGGGGAAGATGTCGTTGGCCGGGTGGTCGCCCACGTACAGGGTCCTGTCGGGAGCGGCCCGGCCTGCCTCGACCGCGCGTCGGAAGAACTCGGGCCGAGGCTTGGCGACGCCCCACTCGCCGGACGTGGCGACGAGGTCGGCCGGGAGCGCCAGGGCGCGCAGCAGTTCACCCGCCCGCGCTGTCTGGTTGCCCGCGACCACCACGCGCACGCCGCGCACGCGGAGCGCCGACAGCGCCGGGCGTACGTCCTCGTAGAGGTCGCTCTCGTCGAGGTGCTCACCGCGGCCGGCGGCCTCCCGGGCCCGGTACTCGGCGTCCAGGTCGATGCCGGGGCGCGCCAGCCGGAGGGCGTCCGCGTTGCAGCGGCCCTGAGCGACGACGGCGCCGACGAGAGCCGAGAGGGTATGACGTGGCACCCTCAGCCAGTCGGACCAGGAGGCCCAGTAGCGGTCGTCGCGGGTGATCGTCTCCCCGATGTCGAACACGATGGTCTCCATCACCCCGCGAGCCTAGCCAGCCGGCCACGACGCCCGGTCCTGCGGGCGGGGCCGGAGTCGGGTCCGGGGGGCCGGCGGGTCACCCGGCCTCGTGCAGGAGCGTGGCCAGTTCGGTGGGGCGGTCGAGCATCGGCCAGTGGCTGCCGGGGAGGTCGCGGTGGGTCCGGTTCCGGTCCGCCATGTGGCGGAAGGCGGGGACCGTGGTGGCCAGGTGGCGGGCCTGTTCGGCGGTGAAGCCGCACAGGATGTGCAGTCGGGGCAGTGCCTCCCAGGTGCCGGTGAGCCGTACCGGTGTGGTCGCGGTGGCCCACGGCTGGGGGGCGGACAGGCGGATCAGCCGGTCGAGGGACTGCTCCGACAGCGCGCCCAGTTCGGAGGTCATCTCACGCCACGGCGGCGGGGGGAGCAGCCGGCCGCGGCCCGCCGTGCGGACCAGCTCGGCGTTGCGGGCCTGCTCCTCGGGCGAGGCGAACTGCGCCTGGGACATGCCGTCCGGCAGCGGTCCGCCGTCCACGAACACCAGCCGCGCGATCCGCTCCGGCATCCGGTCCGCCACGCCCGGCACGACCGCCGCGCCCGCGTAGCTGTGGCCGACCAGCACCACGTCCCGCAGGTCCGCGCGCCGGATCAGGTCGAGCACGTCGGTGATGTGCGTCTCCAGGTCCGTGCCGGGACCGGCCAGGTGGGCCCGCTCGCCCAGGCCCGTCAGGCTCAGCGGGTGCACCTCGTGGCCGTGCCCGCGCAGCGCGTCGGTGACATCGCGCCAGGCCCAGGCGCCGAGCCAGAACCCGGGGAGGAGCACGTAGGTCGTCATGCCGGTCACATGAGGGCCCATAGCGGGCAGATTCCGCCCGGTATCCGAGGGAGAATCCCGGCATGACCCGCCCGACCGCCCGTGTCCTCGCCCTGCTGGAGATCCTCCAGTCCGGCGGCACCCGTACCGTCGCCGAACTCGCCGCCCGGCTCGACGTGGACGAACGCACCGTCCGCCGCTACGTCGGCCATCTCATCGACCTGGACGTCCCGGTCCGCTCGGTGCGCGGGCGCTACGGCGGCTACCGGCTCGCCCCCGGCTACCGGATGCCGCCTTTGATGCTCACCGACGAGGAGGCGCTGGCCGTGCTGCTCGGCCTGGTCGCCGGCCGCCGCGCCGGGCTGGTCACCACCACCGTCGCCGCGGCGGAGAGCGCCGCCGCCAAGGTGCGCCGGGTGCTGCCCGAGGCGCTGGGCCGCCGCCTGGACGCGCTGCTGTCCACCGCCGACTTCACGGCCGCGGCCCGCCCCGTGGCCACCCCGGAGACGGGCGTCCTGCTCCTGCTCGCCGAGGCCGCCCGGGACCGGCGGCCGGTCGCCCTGGGCTACACCTCCTGGAACGGCCGCCCCAGCGAGCGCGTCCTGCACCCGTACGGGATCGTCGCCCACTCCGGGCGCTGGTACGTCACGGGGGCGGACTCCGCGGCCGGCGAGGTCCGCACCTTCCGGCTGGACCGGATCAGGACCGCGACCGCGCTGCCGGGGACGTTCGAGGTGCCCACCGGGTTCGACCCGGCCGCCCAGGTGCTCTCCGGGCTGGCCCGCGTCCCCTACCGGCACGACGTGTCCGTACGGGTCCGGGGCACCGCCGAGCAGATCCGCGCCCGCCTTCCGGCCGGTGTCGCGACCGTCCGCGAACTGGACGACGACGGCGGCGACTGGGTCCGGCTGCGGCTGCGGGCCGAGCGCCTGGAGTGGGTCCCCTCCGTCCTCGCCTGGCTCGACCTGCCGTTCGTGATCGAGTCCCCGCAGGCCCTGCGCGACGAGGTCCGCGCCCTGTCCCGCCGGCTCGCGCAGTACGCCGACGCCGACGGGGACGGGGATGGGGAAGGGGACGGGGAGACGGGGGTGGAGGGCGGTGACTCGGGGGGCCGGATCTAGGGGCTCAGGCGCGCGGAGCGGCGTCGTGGAGGACGCAGAACAGGCCCCTCGCGGGGGTGCCGTCCGGCAGGTTCCAGACGGCGGTGACCTGGCCGGTCGCCGCTGCTGCCCCTGCCGACGCCGTCGGCGGCAGGGGTGAGCCGTCCGGGGCGGTGGGGCGCAGGACGCGGTGCACGCGCAGGGTCGTACCGTCCGCAGCGGACAGGTCCGTGGCGTCCGCGCTGTCGGTGGCCGGGGCGAAGCGCGTGGGGACCGGGCCGGTGCCGGTGCAGGAGCGGGCGACGTCCTTGTCCTCGGTGTCGCTCGTGCTCTGCGCCTGGGCCGGGACCCGGCCCTCGATCAGGGCCGGCAACTGGGCGGTGAACACCGGGTCGTGGCAGCCGTCGTAGACCCAGCGCCTGCCCAGCACCCCGTGTTCCATGGTGCCCACCAGCGCGTGCTCCGCGCCGTCGAGCGGGGCGCCGCGGTAGGTGAGCGGCGCGAGATAGGTGACCGGGGCGGCACCGGAGGCGATGTCGTTGACGACGAGGAACTCGATGCCGACCTCGCCCTCCGGGTCGTCCAGGCGGAAGCCGCCCGCCTTCTCCAGTAGCGGCGCGCCGTCGCCGCCGTACCAGGGACGGGACGGCAGCCAGGCCGTCAGCAGTTCGAGCTTGGTCGGATGGATCGTGGTGCGGTGGATGACGGCCATGCCGGGTGTTCTCCTCCGTCGAACGGGTCCGGGCGAGCGCTCCCAGCCTGCCATCACCCGGCGGGCCCGCCCGCAGCCCGGTCGCCACCGAGCCGCGGAGGTCCGCCGGGGACACCTCGCCGGACGCACCTCACCCGGCCGCCGCCCCGGCACCCGCCCCGCCCTTGGACGGCGACGCCCCGCTCCCGCCGGCGGACCCGCCGTCCCCGTGCCACGTGTGCCACAGCGCCGCGTACGCCCCGCCCGCCGCGACCAGTTCGTCGTGGGTGCCCAGTTCGGTCAGGCGGCCCTCCTCCATCACGGCGACCCGGTCGGCGTCGTGGGCGGTGTGCAGGCGGTGGGCGATGGCGATGACGGTGCGGCCCTCCAGCACGGCGGCCAGGGCGCGTTCGGTGTGGCGGGCGGTCGTCGGGTCGAGCAGGGCGGTGGCCTCGTCCAGGATCAGGGTGTGCGGATCGGCCAGCACCACCCGGGCCAGCGCGAGCTGCTGCGCCCGGGAACCGTCGGTGGGCCGCTCGCCCGTGCCCAGCGCGGTGTCCAGGCCCTCCGGCAGTTCCCGCACCCAGGCGTCCGCGCCCACCGCGGCCAGCGCCGACCACACCTGCTCGTCCGTCGCCGCCGGTTCGGCGATCCGCAGGTTGTCGCGGACCGTGCCCAGGAACACGTGGTGCTCCTGGGTGACGAGCACGACCTGACGGCGCAGCCGCTCCGGTTCCAGCCCGGCGACCGGCACGCCGCCCACCGTGACCGAGCCCTCGGTCGGCGCGTCCACCCCCGCCAGCAGCCTGCTCAGCGTCGTCTTGCCGGCGCCGGACGGTCCCACCACCGCCAGCCGCTCCCCGGGCCGCACCGTCAGGTCCACCCCGCGCAGCACCTCGCCGCCGCGCTCATAGGCGTACCGCACCCCGGTGACGTCGATACGGTCGTGCGCCGGGGCGCAGGAGGCGGTCGCGGCGGTACGCGGGGCCCGGGCCAGGCCCTCCACCCGGGCGAACGAGGCGCCGCTGCTCTGCAGTTGCTCCACGTGCATGAGGACCCGGTCCAGCGGATCGGCCAGCTGCCGCAGGTACAGCGCGGCGGCCACCACCGCGCCCACACTCACCGCGTCCCGCGCGTACAGCGCGCCGCCGGCCAGCAGCGCCGCGGCCACGGGCAGCAGGTACGCGGTCTCGACCACCGGGAAGAACACGGTGCGCAGGAACAGCGTGTACAGCCGGGTCCGCCGGGACGCCTCCAGCGCGTCCCGGCTCGCCGCGACCCGCCGGCCGGCCAGCCGGAACGCCTCCACCGTACGGGCCCCGGAGGCGGTCGCCGCCAGGATCTCCGCGATCTGCGAGGCCGCCGCGCCCTCGGCGAGGTAACCGTCCCGGGCCCGGCGCAGATACCAGCGCGTGACCAGCCACACCGGTGTCAGCGCGAGCACGCCGACCGCGCCGAGCAGCGGATCGATCAGGAACACGGCGACCAGCAGGAACACCGCCTGCACCGCGCTCACCAGCAGTTCGGGACCCACGTCCCGCAGCGTGGTGCCGACGGTGTCCACGTCCGCGGTGCCCCGCGTGGTCAGGTCACCGGTGCCGGCCCGCTCCACCACCGACGCGGGCAGCGCCAGCGCCCGGTCCACGTACTCCTCGCGCACCCGCGCCAGCGTGCGCTCACCGAACCGGTACCCGACGTACCGCGCCCAGCGGGCCAGCAGCAGCTGCGCCAGCGCGCACCCCACGATCACCAGGGCCAGCCGGTCCACCGCGCCCACCCCGGCACCGGCGCGCACCCGGTCGATGATCCGGCCCAGCAGCCACGGGCCGGCCAGACCCGCCGCGGCGGCCAGCCCGTTCAGGGCGAGGGCGGCCGTGAACGCGCGCCCGTCGGCCCGGACCAGCCGCACCGCGGCCCGCCGCACCCGCGCGGGCCCGGCCACCGGCAGCCGCCCCGCGTCCTCGCCCGCCGCCGCCAGGCCCGCCGCGCGCCCTGTTGCCGTACGGCCCGCCGTACGCGTACCGCCCGTCACCCGGCTCATCGCACACTCTCCTTCACACCGGAAGCATCCGAGTCCGCACCGGAAGCGTCCGAGTCCACGCCGGAAGCGTCCGAGCGCGCACCGCGAGCGTCCGGCGCGCAGGCGTCCCCGCCCGGCACGCACCCGCCCGCCGCGTCCCCGCCCGCCGCGTCGCCCTCCTCCGCGTCCCGCGCCACCAGCGCGCGGTACGCCGGCTCCGCGGCCAGCAGTTCGCGGTGGGTGCCGGTGGCCGCGACCTTGCCGCCGACCAGGAGGTGCACGGTGTCGGCGTGGTCGAGGACCAGCGGCGAGGTGGTGGTGAGGACCGTCGTACGGCCCGCCCGCGCCCGCCGCAGCCGCGCCGCGACCGCCGCCTCGGTGTGCGCGTCCAGCGCCGAGGTCGGCTCCACGGCGAGCAGCACCTCCGGGTCGGCCAGCAGTGCCCGGGCCAGCCGGACGCGCTGGCGCTGCCCGCCGGAGAGGCTGCGGCCCTGCGCGGAGACGGCCGCGTCCAGACCGGCCGGGAGCCCCTGCACGACGTCGTCGGCGACGGCCGCGTGCAGCGCCCGCGCCACCGTGTCCGCGTCCCGGTCCCGGCGGCCGCCCAGCAGCTCCCGCAGGGTGCCGGCGAACAGGTCGGCCTCGTGGTCGGCGACCAGGACCCGCTCCCGTACGACGGGCAGCGCGATCTCGTCGAGCCGCACCCCGCCCCAGGTGGCCGCCGACGGCTCGTAGCGGCCCAGCCGGTCCAGGACGGCCGCCGCCTCGGCGGGGCGGGCGCAGGCCAGCGCGGTCAGCCGCCCCGGCCGCACCCGTACGCCCGAGTCCGGGTCGTGCAGCACCGAGGGCTCGGCGGGGGCGTCGCGGGTGCCGGTGTCCTCCTCCGGCTCGATCCGCAGCAGCGCGACCACCCGGCGCGCGGCCACCACGCCCCGGCTCAGCTCGTAGGCCGACTCGACGAGGAACGACACCGGGGTCACCAGCACGGCGACATAGCCGTACACCGACACCAGTTCGCCCACGGTGATCTCGCCCTCGGCGGCCAGCCGGGCCGCCAGCCAGGTCACCACGGCCAGGAGCAGCGTCGGCAGCCCCACGCCGAACGCCTGCAGCCAGCTGCTCACCGCGCCCACCCGGTAGCCCTGTTCCCGCAGCCGCTGCGAGTCGCGGCCGAACGCGTCCGCGAACAGCCTCTTGCCGCCCAGCCCGTTCAGGACGCGCAGCCCGCCCGCGAGGTCCGCGATCCGCGCGGTCAGCACGGCCTGCCGCTCCCGGTACTCGCCCTCGACGCCTTGCAGGCGCCGGGTGAGCGGCCCGACGAGCAGCACGGTCAGCGGCACCCCGAGCAGGACGACGGCGGCCAGCAGGACGGAGAGGGACAGCAGCAGTCCCGCCACGACCGTGTAGACGACGAACGCGCCGATGCCGGGACCGACCACCGTCAGGCACTGGCTGATGACCCGGACGTCACCCACCCCCACGGTGACGACCTCGCCGGCGCCCACCCGGCGCGGCAGCGCGGCGCCGAGCCGGACCACATGGTCGACGACGACCTTCACCGTGCGGAAATTGGCGTCCATCCGCACCCGGGTCATCGTGCGGTGCCGCAGGATGCTGAGCCAGGCGTTGACCGCGCCGACCGCGAACAGGGCCGCCGACCAGCCCGCCAGGGCACCCATGCGCCGGGGCTGGAGCCCGTCGTCCACCGCCCGCGCCATCAGGTACGGGGTCGCCGCCAGCAGCACCATCCAGACACTGGCCAGCACCGCCCCGGCCACCGACCGCCCGGGCTGCCGGGTCACCAGCCACCACAGATAGCGCGGGCCGCTGCGGCGGTCGGGCGTGCCCGGGTCCTCGTACGCGTCGATCACTGCTTCTCCCGTCCCGTCCGCTCAGGCCAGACTGTCGCGCCAGGCGCGGTGCAGGCCCGCGAACCTGCCCTCGCCCGCGATGAGCCGCGCGGGCGGGCCGTCCTCCACGATCCGGCCGTGCTCCATCACCAGCACCCGGTCGGCGATCTCCACGGTGGACAGCCGGTGCGCGATCACCACGGCCGTACGGCCGCGCAGCACCGTGGCCATCGCGCGCTGCACGGCCTGTTCGCCGGGGATGTCCAGCGAGCTGGTCGCCTCGTCGAGGATCAGCACCGCCGGATCGGCGAGCAACGCCCGTGCGAACGCCACCAGTTGGCGCTGGCCCGCGGAGATCCGGCCGCCGCGCTTGCGTACGTCCGTGTCGTAGCCGTCGGGCAGGGCGGTGATGAAGTCGTGCGCGCCGATCGCCCTGGCCGCGCGCTCGATCTCCGCGCGGCTCGCCTCCGGGCGGCCGACCGCGATGTTCTCGGCGACCGTCCCGGAGAACAGGAACGCCTCCTGCGTCACCATGATCACCCCGCGCCGCAGTTCGGGCACGGCCAGGTCGCGCAGGTCCACCCCGTCAAGGAGCACCCGGCCCTCGCTCGGGTCGTAGAACCGGGCCAGCAGCTTGGCCAGGGTCGACTTGCCGGCGCCGGTGGAGCCGACCACCGCGACGGTCTGCCCGGCGGGCAGCGTCAGGTCGAAGCGGGGCAGCACCTCGCCGCCGGTGCGGTAGGCGAAGCGGACCCGGTCGAAGACGACCTCGCGGCCGGGCAGCGCGGACGCCGGCGGCGGCAGCCGAAGCGGCTCCTGCGGCTCCGGGACGGAGGGGGCCTGGGCGAGCAGGCCCGCGATCTTCTCCAGGGAGGCGGCCGCCGACTGGTAGGAGTTGAGGAACATGCCGAGGCGGTCGATCGGGTCGTACAGCCGGCGCAGGTACAGCACCGCCGCCGCCAGCACACCCAGCTCCAGCGAGCCGTCCGTCACCCGCCAGGCGCCCCACAGCACGATCCCGGCGACCGCCGTGTTCGCCACCAGGCGGGAGCCGACGACATAGCGGGCCATCTCCAGCAGCGCGTCACCGTTGGTCCGCTCGTGGCGCCCGTTGAGCGCGGCGAAGTCCGCGTCGTTGGCCGCCTCGCGGCGGAAGGCCCGCACCGGCCGGATGCCGTTCATCGTCTCCACGAACTTCACGATCACCGCCGCGATCGCCGTGGACCGCTCCCGGTAGACCCGTCCGACGCGTCGCTGATAGAGCCGTACCAGCAGGTACAGCGGGACGAGGGAGGCCACCGCGACCGCGCCGAGGCCCGGGTCGAGCCAGAGCAGCATCGCCGAGATGGAGACGAACGACAGGATGACGGTGACGAGTTCCTGCAAGCCCTCGTCGAGCAGTTCGCGCAGCGACTCCACGTCCGTGGTGGAGCGGGAGATGAGCCGGCCCGAGGTGTAGCGCTCGTGGAAGTCCACGCTGAGCGCCTGCGCGTGGCGGAAGATCCGGCCGCGCAGGTCCAGCAGCACGTCCTGGTTGACCCGGGCGGAGGCGATGACGAACCCCCATTGCAGGGCGCCGGAGGCCAGCGCGCACAGCAGGTAGCCCACGGCCACCGCGAGCAGCGGCCCGTGCTCGTGCGCCCGGAACGCCGGTACGGCCGTGTCGATGGCGTACGCCACCAGCAGCGGGCCCGCCTGCACGGCCGCCTGCTGGAGCAGCAGCAGGAGCGAGGTGCCGGCCACGCGCGCCTTCATGGGGGCCAGCAGCGAGCGCAGCAGGGCGGCCGTGGCGCCCGGGACGGTGGGCAGGACGTCCCGGTCGAAGGGGTCGCTGGTCTGCTCGGTCCGGGCCTGGTCCGCCGCGTCGTCGGCGGTGGTGGGGACGGACGTGGTGGGGGCCGTCATCGGTCGTCGCCCTCCGTCTCGGGTGCTGCGGGCCCCGCCGGCATGGCGGACTTCGCGGGCTCTGCGGGCTTCGCCGGCTCCGCGGACTTCGCCGGCTCTGCGGGTCGTTCCGGTTCCTCGGGTCGCACGGGTCCCCCAGATTCCTCGGGTGGCCCCGGTTCTCCGTGCGCGGGCGCGCCGGACATCAGCCGGGCGTACTCGTCGCTGGTGCGCAGCAGTTCGTGGTGGGTGCCGACGGCGGCGATCCGGCCGCCGGAGAGCAGGGCGACCCGGTCGGCCAGCAGCACCGTGGAGGGGCGGTGGGCGACGATCAGGGCCGTGGTGCCGGCCAGGACCTGGCGCAGGGCGGCCTCCACGGCGGCCTCGGTGTGCACGTCCAGCGCGGACAGCGGGTCGTCCAGGATCAGGAAGCGCGGGCGGCCGACGACGGCCCGGGCGAGCGCGAGCCGCTGCCGCTGGCCCCCCGAGAGGCTGAGGCCCTGCTCACCCACCTGCGTGTCGGTGCCCTGCGGCAGGGCGTACGCGAAGTCCGCCTGGGCCACCGCGAGCGCCCGGTCCAGATCGCCCGCGTCCACGGACCGGCCCGCGCCCATGAGAACGTTGTCGCCGACGCTCGCGGAGAACAGGGTGGGCTCCTCGAAGGCGACGGCGACCAGCGCGCGCAGCTCCTCGCGCGGCAGCGCGGCGATGTCCCGCCCGTCCAGGGTGATACGGCCCTCGGTGACCTCGTGCAGGCGCGGGACGAGCGCGGTCAGCGTCGTCTTGCCGCTGCCGGTCGCGCCGACCAGGGCCATCGACTCGCCGGGGCGGATGCGCAGGTCCACCCGGTCGAGCAGGGGCGGCGAGCCGGGCGGGGCGTCGGGGTGGCGGAAGCGGACGCCTTCGAAGCGCAGCCCGCCCTCGTCCGCGACGGCGGGGCGGGACTCGGTGGGCGCGGGCTTCGACGCGGACTCCGGTACGGCGTCCATCGCCTCGAAGTAGCGTTCCGTGGCCGTCGCCGCCTCCTGGCTCATCGCCAGCAGGAAGCCGATCGACTCCACCGGCCAGCGCAGCGCGAGCGCCGTGGACAGGAAGGCGACCAGCGTGCCCGCCGACAGCGCGTGGTCGGCCACCCGCACCGCGCCCACCACCAGCGTGGCCCCGATGGCCACTTCGGGCAGCGTCATGATGACCGCCCAGACGGCGGCCAGCAGCCGGGCCTTGCGCAGCTCGGTGCCGCGCAGGGTGGCCGACAGCTCGCGGAACGCGCGGGCCTGGCTGCGGTGCCGGCCGAAGCCCTTGATGACGCGGATGCCGAGCACGCTCTCCTCGACCACCGTCGTCAGGTCTCCGACCTGGTCCTGCGCCTGCCGGGCCGCGTGCGCGTACCGCTTCTCGAAGAGCGCGCTCAGCACCACCAGCGGCACGGCGGGCGCCAGCATCACCAGTCCCAGCGTCCAGTCCTGGAGCAGCATGATGACCACGCCCACCAGGATCGTGACGCCGTTGACCAGCAGGAAGGTGAGCGGGAAGGCGAGGAACTGGCGCAGCAGCATCAGGTCGGTGGTGGCCCGGGAGAGCAACTGGCCCGACGCCCACCGGTCGTGGAAGGCGACCGGCAGCCGCTGCAGATGCCGGTAGAGGGACGCCCGCATCTCCGCCTCGACCCGGGAGAGCGGACGCGCCACCAGCCACCGCCGCAGCCCGAACAGCAGCGCCTCGGCGACACCGAGCAGCAGCAGGTACAGCGCGCCCCGCCACACGCCCCCCGTGTCGTGGCCGGCGACCGGCCCGTCCACCATCCACTTCAGCACCAGCGGGATCACCAGCCCCACGCAGGAGGCGACGATCGCGATGAACGCGGCGACGGACAGCCGGGCGCGCACCGGGCGGACGTACGGCCACAGGCGCAGCAGGGTGCGGACGGCCGAACGCCCGGCCGGGCCGGTGCCTTCGGGGCGGTCCGCGGCGGGTCGCTCGGTGAACTCCTCGGCGGGAGCGGGTGTCGTGGCCATCAGGAGCGAGCGTACGGTTCGGCACTGACATCGCCTACTGGATTTCGGCCGGGCCGGCTCCGCCGCCTGCCCTGCGACCTGCGCGTTCGGCCGGTCGGAGGAGGGCGGCCGGCGTCCGGTCGTAGCGGGGCATCAACCGATCGGCTGATGCCGCTTCGAGCGCGTCGGGCGATGCGCGGGCGGGGCGGCCGGCGGGAGGCTGATGCCATGTCCGTCATCGAAGTCAGCGAACTGCGCAAGTCCTACGGCGGCCGGAGCGTCGTCGACGGTGTCTCCTTCGCCGTCGAGGAAGGGGAGATCTTCGGCGTCCTCGGCCCCAACGGCGCCGGCAAGACCACCACCGTCGAGTGCGTCGAGGGGCTGCGCGTCCCCGACGCCGGCCGGGTCCGGGTCACCGGCCTCGACCCCGTCACCGAACGCGAGCAGGTCGCCCGCGTGCTGGGCGCCCAGCTCCAGCAGAGCGAGCTGCAAGGCAAACTCACCGTCCGCGAGGCCCTGGAGCTGTACGCCTCCTTCTACCCGCGCCCCGCCGACTGGCGGCCGCTGGCCGAACGCCTCGGCCTCACCCAGAAGCTCACCACCCGCTTCGGCAAGCTGTCCGGCGGCCAGAAGCAGCGCCTGTTCATCGCGCTCGCCCTCATCGGCAACCCCCGGGTGGTGGTCCTCGACGAGCTGACCACCGGCCTCGACCCGCGTGCCCGCCGCGACACCTGGCAGCTCATCGAGGACGTCCGGGCCGGCGGGGTCACCGTCCTGCTGGTGACGCACTTCATGGAGGAGGCCCAGCGGCTGTGCGACCGGATCGCGGTGATCGACCGGGGCCGCGTCGCCGCCCTGGACACCCCCGAGGGCCTGATCCGGCGCTCGGCAGGCGCCACCGTGATCACCTTCACCCCGTCCGCGCCGCTGGACGAGACCGAGCTGAACGCCCTGCCCGAACTGTCCTCGGTGGCCTGCAACGAGGGCCGGATCACGTTGTCCGGCACCGACACGACCGTCAACGCGGTCCTCTCGCTGCTCGCCCGCCGGCACATCACCGCCCACCAGCTCCGCGTCACCGACGCCACCCTCGACGACGCCTTCCTCGACCTCACGGAGACCGCCGCATGAGTTCCGCCGCCCTGAACCCCGCCGTCCTGCGCACCGAGATCCGCCTCTTCCGCCGCGAACCCGGCGCGATCTTCTGGATCGTGCTGTTCCCCACCCTGCTGCTGGCGATCCTCGGCTCCGTCCCGTCCTTCCGCCACCACGACGACTCGCTCGGCGGGCTCCGGCTCATCGACACCTATGTGCCGGTCGCGGTACTGCTCGGCATGATCCTCGGCGGTATGCAGGGCATGCCGCAGGTCCTCACCGGCTACCGCGAACGCGGCATCCTGCGCCGGATGTCCACCACCCCCGTGCGGCCCGTCACCCTGCTCGCCGCGCACATGGTGGTCTTCGCGGGCGCGGCCCTGACCTCGGCGGTGCTCGCCCTCCTCGTCGGCCGGATCGCCTTCGGGGTGCGCCTGCCCGAACAGGGCTTCGGCTACGCGCTCGCCCTGCTGCTGGCCGTGGCCACCGCCCTCGCGCTGGGCTCGCTGATCTGCGCCCTGTCCCGCACCACGAAGATCGCGAGCGCGGTCGGCAGCGCGGTGCTCTTCCCGATGATGTTCTGCGCGGGCCTGTGGGTGCCGGTGCAGGCCATGCCCCACCTGCTCGCCCGGATCACCGGCTACACCCCCTTCGGCGCCGCCGCGCAGGCCCTGGGCCAGGCCGCCGCCGGCCACTGGCCGGGCTGGACCCACCTGGCAGTGCTCGCCGCCTGGACGGTCCTGCTCACGGCCGCGGCCGCGCGCTGGTTCCGCTGGGAGTGAGCGGGCCGTGCCGGACACTGGGGGCATGACGAACGCCGACTGGAAGCCGCCGCGCGCCACCTTCGACGACTGGGGGCCCTTCGCGCTGCTCGCGGTGGGCGTGGTGACCTCGGCCGGCTCGGCCGAGGTGGTCGGCATGGGCCGGGGCGAGCTGTACACGGCCGGTGCCCTGGTGGCCGTCGCGCTGCTCCTCCAGATCGGCTGGGCGCGGCTGGCCCGCCACCGGCCGACGCCGAGCCGGACCAGTGCCTGCCTGTACTTCACCCGCTGGGCGCTCGCCTTCGTGCTGACCTGGCTCAACCCGTTCTTCGCCTTCTACGCCGTCTGCGGCTACTACACCGCGGGCCGGCAGCTGCCCCGCCGGCTGGTGCTGCCCGGCCTGATCCTGACCGCCGTCACCATGGCCGGCAGCGAGATCGGCGGCATGCCGCCCCGCGGGACGGTCGCCTGGCTCGGCTTCGGCGTGGTCCTCGGCGCCAACGTCGGCCTGGTCGCCCTGTTCACCCGGTTCGCCGAGCAGGAGCAGACCCGCGCCGTCGCCCAGGCCGAGACCATCGCCGAACTGGAGCGCACCAACACCGCGTTGCAGCAGGCCCTGGACGAGAACGCGGCCCTGCACGCGCAACTGCTCGTCCAGGCCCGCGAGGCCGGCGTCGCCGACGAGCGCCGGCGCCTGGCCGCCGAGATCCACGACACCCTCGCCCAGGGGCTGACCGGCATCATCGCCCAGTTGCAGGTGGTGGCGAACGCTCCCGACCTGACCACCGCCCGCACCCACCTGGAGCGCGCCTCCACGCTGGCCCGGCACAGCCTCGGCGAGGCCCGCCGCTCGGTGCACAACCTGGCCCCGGTGGCGCTGGCGGACACCGGCCTGCCCGAGGCGCTGCACAGGACGGTCAGCGAATGGGGCGACCGCACCGGAGTGCGCGCCGGATTCACCGTCACCGGCACCACCGAGCAGCTCCACGACGAGGTCTCGGCCACCTTGCTGCGCATCGCCCAGGAGGCCCTGTCCAACGCCGCCCGGCACGCCCGCCCCGCCCGGGTCGGGGTCACCCTGTCCTTCATGGGCGACGAGGTCAGCCTCGACATCCGCGACGACGGCACCGGCTTCGACCCGGCCGCCGTACCCGCCCGCACCCGCTCCGGCGGCTTCGGCCTGGACGGCATGCGCGCCCGCGCCGAACGCATCGCGGGCTCCCTCACCGTGGAGACCGAACCCGGGCACGGCACGGCGGTCTCCGCTCGCGTACCGTTGGTACGCCATGAGCGATGACACGTCCTCCATCTCCCTCCTCATCGTCGACGACCACCCCGTCGTACGCGACGGGCTGCGCGGCATGTTCGAGTCCGCGGCCGGGTTCACCGTGCTCGGTGAGGCCTCGGGCGGCGTCGAGGCGGTGGCACGGGCCGCGGCCCTCGATCCGGACGTGATCCTGATGGACCTGCGGATGCCCGGCGGCCCGGGCGTGGACGCCATCCGGGAGCTGACCCGCCGCGGCGCCCGCGCCAAGGTGCTCGTCCTGACGACGTACGACACCGACTCCGACACCCTGCCCGCGATCGAGGCGGGCGCGACCGGCTACCTGCTCAAGGACGCCCCGCGCGACGAGCTGTTCACCGCGGTGCGCGCCGCCGCCGAGGGCCGTACCGTCCTCTCCCCGGCCGTCGCCTCCCGCCTGGTCTCCGCGGTCCGCGCCCCCGCCGCAGGCGGCGAGGCGCTCTCGGCGCGCGAACGCGAGGTGCTGGTCCTGGTCGCCCGCGGCACCGCCAACCGCGAGATCGCCCGGGAACTCTTCATCAGCGAGGCCACGGTGAAGACCCACCTGACCCACCTGTACGCCAAGCTCGGCGTCAAGGACCGCGCGGCGGCGGTCGCGGTCGCCTACGACCGGGGCATCCTGGGCTGAGGCCCCGGCGAGCACGGGCCGGCCGGGACCCGGCGGCCGCTCGCCGGTGCCCTGCGGACTCAGCCGGTGACCCGCAGCAGCAGCACCGCCCGCGCCGGCACCGTGACGGCCGCCCCGGCCCGGTGCGTCACCCCCGGCGCCGCCCCCTGCTCCTCCCGCGAGGTGTCCACCACCACCTCGTAGCGTCCGGCCCACGGCGGCCCCGGCAGCACGAACCGCACCGGCCGGTCCCCGGCGTGCAGCACCGCCAGGAAACTGTCGTCCAGGACGGGCGCGCCGCGCTCGTCGCGGCCCGGGATGTCCCGCCCGGACAGGTACATCCCCAAGGTGGCGGCGGGGGCGTACCAGTCGCCCTCGGTCATCTCGGTGCCACCCGCGGTGAACCAGGCCAGGTCCCGCAGCCCGTCCGCCGAGTGCGCGCGCCCGGAGAAGAACGCCCGCCGGCGCAGCACCGGATGGCGGCGGCGCAGCGCGATCAGCCGGGCGGCCAGCTCGAACAGCGCCTTCCAGCCCGGGTCGGCCGTCAGCGACCAGTCCACCCAGCCGGTCTCGTTGTCCTGGCAGTACGCGTTGTTGTTGCCGTGCTGGGTGCGGCCCATCTCGTCGCCCGCGACCAGCATCGGCACCCCGGTGGACAGCAGCAGCGTGGTCAGCAGGTTGCGCAACTGCCTGCGGCGCAGCGCCCGGACCCGCTCGTCGTCGCTCTCGCCCTCCGCCCCGCAGTTCCAGGAGCGGTTGTCGCCGGTGCCGTCCCGGTTGCCCTCGCCGTTGGCCTCGTTGTGCTTGCGGTCGTAGGACACCAGGTCCCGCAGGGTGAAACCGTCGTGCGCGGTGACGAAGTTGACCGACGCGTAGGGGCGCCGGCCGCCCCACGCGTACAGGTCGCTGGAGCCGGACAGCCGGTAGCCCATCTCCCGCACGTCCGGCAGGGCGTGCCGCCAGAAGTCCCGTACGGCGTCGCGGTAGCGGTCGTTCCACTCCGCCCACAGCGGCGGGAAGGCCCCCACCTGATAGCCGCCCGAGCCCACGTCCCACGGCTCGGCGATCAGCTTGACCCGGCGCAGCACCGGGTCCTGCGCGATCACCGCGAGGAACGGGGAGAGCATGTCCACGTCGTGCAGGGAACGGGCCAGCGCGGCGGCCAGGTCGAAACGGAAGCCGTCCACGCCCATCTCGGTCACCCAGTAGCGCAGCGAGTCGGTGATCAGGCGCAGCACGTGCGGCTGCACCACGTTCAGGGTGTTGCCGCAGCCGGTGTAGTCGGCGTACCGGCGGGCGTCGGGCGCCGGACGGTAGTAGCGCTGGTTGTCGATGCCCTTGAGGGAGAGCGTCGGGCCGTACTCGCCGGCCTCGGCGGTGTGGTTGTAGACCACGTCGAGGATGACCTCGATGCCGGCCGCGTGCAGCGCGCGCACCATCCGCTTGAACTCGCCGACCTGCTGCCCGGCGGTGCCGGCGGCGGCGTACCCGGCGTGCGGGGCGAAGTAGCCGATCGAGTTGTAGCCCCAGTAGTTGCGCAGCCCCCGTCTCAGCAGGTGGTCCTCGTGCGCGAACTGGTGCACCGGCAGCAGCTCCACCGCCGTCACGCCCAGCCGCACCAGGTGCTCGACTGCCGCCGGATGGGCCAGGCCCGCGTAGGTGCCCCGCAGCTCCTCGGGGATGCCCGGGTGGCGCCGGGTGAAGCCGCGCACATGCAGTTCGTAGATGACCGAGTCCGCCCACGGGGTGCCGGGGCGGTGGTCGTCCGACCAGTCGTCGTCATCGTGCACGACCACGCCCTTGGGCACGAAGGGCGCCGAGTCGCGGTCGTCGCGCACGGTGTCGGCGACATGCTGCTCCGGCCAGTCCCGCACATGCCCGTACACCTCCGGCGGCAGCCGGAACTCGCCGTCCACCGCGCGCGCGTACGGGTCGAGCAGCAGCTTCGCCGGGTTCCAGCGGGCGCCGGTCCACGGGTCCCAGCGGCCGTGCACCCGGTAGCCGTAGCGCCGGCCGGGCGGCACGCCGGGCACGAAGCCGTGCCAGACCTCGTGCGTCAGCTCGGTGAGCCGGGCCCGCGTCTCCCGCCCCGCCTCGTCGAACAGGCACACCTCGACCGCCTCCGCGCCGCCCGCCCACAGCGCGAAGTCGGTGCCCGCCACCCCGTCGGGACCGGCCCGGAAGCGGGCGCCCAGCGGCGTCGGCGTACCCGGCCACACGGGCACGGCGGGCGGCGGCGCGGCCCGCGGACCGCCGGTGACGACGCCCGCCGGACGCGCCTGGGCGCCGGCCCGCCCGTCACCGGGGGCGCGCGCGTCACCGCCGCCGCGCCCTTCGCCGTCGACGCGCCCGGCGGCGCCGGCGCGTTCACCGGTCCCGGTGCGCCCGGTCCCGGCCGGGGTGCCGGCCGCCGCCGGGGTCCCGTTCCCGGCCGGGTGCCCGTCCCCGGTGGTGTGTCCGTCCTGGGTGCTGCGCCCGTCCTCGGTGGTGCGTCCGTCCTTCGTGGTGCGCCCGTTCCCGGTGGCGCGCCCGCCCGCCACCGCCTCCTGCCCGGCTGCGCTGGACACCTGGTCGGCCCCTTTTTTCGGCTGTCGCGGCTCGGGCCTCCCGTCCGGGTCGTGCCGGGCTCCGATCCGGCCTGATCCCACGAAAGACCCCGCTTCGGTTCCGGCCCGCTGTCGCGGCTTCCTCCCCGCGCGTCCTTTCGCCGCGCGCTCCTCCCCACTGTTCTGCCCACCGCTCGGCTCGCACTCACGTTTCCCGGAAGCGGGCGCGTCGTTGGGCAGGCCGTGAGGCACGTACAACGGCGCGCACGGCGCGCGGGGGCCGCGCTGGCCGCCCTACTGACATGGGCAGGACTACTGGCCGGGGCCGTCGGCTGCGACGCCGGCGGCCCGGGCGCCCTCGGCCGGGCCTTCGGCAGGTCCGCGGGGGACGGGGAGGTGATCCGCGTCGCGCCGGACGACGGCAGCAAGGACGTCCGGCCCGGCACGAGACTGCGGGTGCGGGTCGGCGACGGGCACCTGGAGTCCGTCAAGGTCGTCAGGTCCCTGGACGCGCAGGACACCCCGGTGTCCGGCCGCCTGGGCGACGACGGCCGGACCTGGCGGCCCGACGACGACCGGCTGGCCCTGGCCGCCAAGTACACCGTCGACGCGGTGGCCGTCGACGGCGACGGCCGGCGCTCCGCCCGGCACACCACCTTCACCACCTACGTCCCCCAGGAGCGGTTCATCGGCTACGTCACCCCGGAGAACCGTGCCGTCGTCGGCACCGGGATGATCGTCTCGCTGGCGTTCAGCCGGGAGATCGCCGACCGCGCCGCCGTCCAGCGCGCCGTCCGCGTCACCGCGCGGCCGCCGGTGGAGATCCGCCCGCACTGGTTCGGCAAGGACCGCCTCGACTTCCGGCCCCGGCGGTACTGGACGCCCGGCACCCAGGTCACCGTCGAACTGCGGCTGAGGGACGTCCAGGCGGCGCCCGGCGTGTACGGGCTCCAGGACAAGACCTTCTCCTTCACCGTCGGCCGCAGCCAGGAGTCACTGGTCGACGCCGCCACCCACACCATGCGGGTGCGCCGCGCCGGCCGGCTGCTGGCCACCGTCCCCGTCACCGCCGGGGCCCCCGGGCACACCACGTACAACGGGAAGATGGTGGTGATGGAGATGCTGGAGGTGACCCGCATGAACAGCCGCACGGTCGGCTTCGGCGGCGAGTACGACATCCCCGACGTCCCGCACGCCATGCGGCTCACCGACTCCGGCACCTTCATCCACGGCAACTACTGGTCCACGCCCGACCCGTTCGGCCGGGCCAACGTCAGCCACGGCTGCGTGGGCCTCAAGGACGTCAAGGGCGGCAGCCCGGACACCCCGGCGGGCTGGTTCTTCGACCGCAGCCTCGTCGGGGACGTGGTGGAGATCGTGCACAGCGACGACAGGACGGTGAGCGCCGCCAACGGCCTCGGCGGCTGGAACATGGACTGGGGCGCCTGGACGGCGGGCAGCGCGGTCGAGTGACCGGCGCCGCGGGGGGCGCGTGGGCGGTCGCGGGCGGGCGCGCCGGGACCGCCCACGTCCGTTTCCACCGGCTGTCCATCGGCTGCCGAACTTGGGACGGAACAGTGACAATTGGCTGACATCTCGCCCCTGACCTTGTGGTTACTATGCGCCAGGGTGCGCGTGGGACGCGCCGGGGCGCGGGTCTGAACCGGCCCGGGGAGGGGAGACAGACGTGAACGTGCGGCCGATATCGGGGGCGTCGGTTGACGGGGGCGTACGACGGCGGCGGGGAAGCAAGGGGCTGCTGGCACTGATGTCCGGCGCGCTGGTCCTGGCCGTCACCGCGTGCGGCGGAGGCGACGGCTCCGCCTCCGGTGAGAGCAAGGGCAAGGACGCCGCCGAGAGCCAGCAGTCGCAGGCGGTCCTCACCATCGCGCCCAAGGACGGCGCCACCTCCGTCGACACCAACGGGGCCCTGAAGGTGAGTTCGAGCAAGGGCTCCCTGACCCAGGTCGTCGTCAAGGACGCCAAGGGCACCGAGATAGCCGGCGCGATATCCGGCGGCACCTCCTGGACGCCCGCCTCCCACCTGGCCGCCTCGACCCGGTACACGGTCCACGCGGTCGCCAGGGACTCCGCCGGCCGCGAGGCCGCCGAGGACTCCAGCTTCACCACCCTGACGCCGAAGAACACGTTCGTCGCGAACTTCACCCCCGAGGACGGTTCCACCGTCGGCGTCGGGATGCCGTTCTCCGTCAACTTCACCCGGGGTATCACGCACCCGCGGGACGTCGAGAAGGCCATCCAGATCAAGACCGAGCCGGCCGTCGACGTCGAGGGCCACTGGTTCGGCAACGACCGCCTCGACTTCCGTCCCGAGCGGTACTGGAAGTCCGGCACCAAGGTCACCGTCAAGCTCAGCCTGGACGGCGTCGAGGGCCGCCCCGGCGTCTACGGCAAGCAGACCAGGACCGTCTCCTTCACCATCGGCCGCGATCAGGTCTCCGTGGTCGACGCCAAGGCGCACACGATGAAGGTCACCCAGGACGGCAAGGTCGTCAAGACCATCCCGGTCACCACCGGCAAGCCCGGCTACTCGACCTGGAACGGCCAGATGGTCATCAGCGAGAAGCTCACCGTGACCCGGATGAACGGCGAGACGGTCGGCTACGGCGGCGAGTACGACATCAAGGACGTCCCGCACGCCATGCGCCTGACCACCTCCGGCACCTTCGTGCACGGCAACTACTGGGGCGGCGACGCGTTCGGCAACTACAACGCCAGCCACGGCTGCGTCGGCCTGCGCGACGTGCGCGGCGGCGGCGACAGCGGGGTGGCGGCCGCCTGGTTCTTCAACCACTCGCTGATCGGTGACGTCCTGGTCGTCAAGAACTCCGAGGACAAGACCGTGACCCCGGACAACGGCCTCAACGGCTGGAACCTGCCCTGGGCGCAGTGGAAGGCGTGAGCCCCCGGGCCTGACCCGCCCGACGCGCCTGCCCCACCTGCCCCACCCGCCCGTCCCGGCCGACCGGCCCGGTGTGTGACCGACCGCACCGGGCCGCCTCGCGTTAGTCCCCGTTAACCTGCTGGCATGACCGTAACTCTGGAAGTCGCCGAGGGCGTCGGCACGCTGCGCCTGGACCGTCCGCCCATGAACGCGCTCGACGTCGCCACGCAGGACCGGATCAAGGAACTCGCCGAGGAGGCCGCCGACCGCGCCGATGTGCGCGCCGTGGTGATCTACGGCGGCGAGAAGGTGTTCGCGGCCGGCGCGGACATCAAGGAGATGCGGGTGATGGACCACGCCGCCATGGTGCGCCGGGCCCGCGGCCTGCAGGACTCCCTCACCGCCGTGGCCCGCATCCCCAAGCCGGTGGTCGCCGCGGTCACCGGCTACGCGCTGGGCGGCGGCTGCGAGCTGGCGCTGTGCGCCGACTACCGGATCGCCGCGGACAACGCCAAGCTGGGCCAGCCGGAGATCCTGCTCGGCCTCATCCCCGGCGCCGGCGGCACCCAGCGGCTGTCCCGGCTGATCGGCCCTTCCAAGGCCAAGGACCTCATCTTCACCGGCCGCCAGGTCAAGGCCGACGAGGCCCTCGCGCTCGGCCTGGTGGACCGGCTGGTGCCGGCCGCCGAGGTGTACGAGGCGGCGCACGCCTGGGCGGCGCGGCTCGCCCAGGGGCCGGCGATCGCGCTGCGCGCCGCCAAGGAGTCGATCGACAGCGGACTGGAGACCGACCTCGACACCGGGCTCGCCGTGGAACGCGCCTGGTTCGCGGGCCTGTTCGCCACCGAGGACCGCGAGCGCGGGATGCGCAGCTTCGTGGAGGAGGGACCCGGCAAGGCGAAGTTCGTCTGAGCCGGTCCGCCCGGCGGGCGCGCGCCGAGGGCGCCGGGCGCGCCCCGCGCGCCCGTCGGGATCACGCCAATCTTCCACCGCCGCCGCGGCACCGGAGCACGGGCCGCCCGGCACGGCGGTCCCGGCGGGCCGCGGGACCGCCGCGGGCGCCCGGCCGGTGGACCGGGGGCGACCGCCGCCGACCTGCCCGTTTCCCGCTCGCCGGCCGGGCCGTCCCGGTCCGCGACGTACCCCCGGCATATGCCGCTCACCGGGGGTGGGCAGGGGGCGCACGGGGGGCGTATTCCGCCGGAACGGGCACAGCACGCTTTGTGGGCGTCCATGATGGGGGCCATGGCGGGGCTGGAGGGCATCGAGCAGCCGCGGGAAGGCAGACGGGCGGCCGCGGCGCGCTGGTCCCCCGCGGTCGAGGACGAACGGGCGCTGGCCGCACTGGAGTTGTACGGCAACCCGGCCGAGTGCGACGTCCCGCTGCCGTCCCTGCCCGAGTCGGCGGCCATCGCGCGCCGGCTGGTCCAGGTCGTCGTCCTGCGCCAGTGGGGCCTGAGCCCCAAGCTCGCCGAGGACGCGGTCCTGCTCGCCTCCGAACTCGTGGGCAACGCCGTACGGCACACCGGCGCCCGCGTGTTCGGCCTGCGGATGCGCCGCCGCCGGGGCTGGGTCCGCGTCGAGGTCCGCGACCCCTCGCGCGGGCTGCCGTGCCTGATGCCCGTGCAGGAGCTGGACATCAGTGGCCGGGGCGTGTTCCTCGTGGACAAGCTCGCCGACCGCTGGGGGGTCGATCTGCTGCCGCGCGGCAAGACAACGTGGTTCGAGATGCGGGTCGCGGACCGCTGACCCGGGGGCGTCGCGCGCCCGCTTCCTGACCGACGCTCAAGCGGCAGCCATACGTGTGAATCGCCCGTTTTCTTACTTTGCGCCCCTTAAATGGTGCGGGTGACCACCACCGACCGCCGCGGCGCGCTGCGGGCCGGCGCCGGGTTCGTCGCCGCGGGCGCGCTCACCGCCGGGTGCACCCCCGCCGGCACCGCCCCGCACCCCGCCGCGTCCGCCGCCCCCACCACCGCCGCCCCCGCCTCCCCGCCCGCCGCCCCCGCCCCGCGCGCCTTCCCGGGGCAGCCCGCGCAGATCGCCCACGGCCCCCGCGACCGGCCCCGCGTCGCGCTCACCTTCCACGGCCAGGGCGACCCCGCGCTGGCCCGCACCCTGCTCGGCACGGCCGAGAAGCACGGCGCCCGGGTGACCGTGCTCGCCGTCGGCACCTGGCTCGACCAGTACCCGGAGCTGGCCCGCCGGATCCTCGACGGCGGCCACGACCTCGGCAACCACACCCGGCGCCACCTGTCCGTCAACGAGATGTCCGAGGCCGACGCCCGGGCCGAGATCACCGGCTGCGCCGACCGCCTGAAGCGGCTCACCGGCTCCATCGGCACGTGGTTCCGCCCCTCACGCGCCCAGACCGCCACCCCGCTGGTCGCCCGGCTGGCCCGCGCCGCCGGATACCCGCACGTCCTCTCCTACGACGTCGACTCCCTCGACTTCACCCGGCCCGGCGCCGCCGCGGTCACCCGCAACGTGCTGTCCGCCGTCCGGGCCGGATCGGTGGTGAGCCTGCACTTCGGCTACCCCGACACGGCCGAGGCCCTGCCCGACGTACTCGCCGAACTCGACCGCCGCGGCCTGCACGCGGTCACCACCACGGAGCTGCTGAGCTGATGCACGCCACTTCACTTGCCCGCCTCACCCGGGTCCTGCTCGCCGGTGCCGCCTGCGCGGCGCTGTCCGCCCTGTCCGCGTGCAGCGGCGGCGGCTCGGGCAGCGGCGCCGACGAAGCCCTCGGCAGCAAGGCGCCCGCCCGGCCCGAGCAGCCCGCGCGGCAGGCCGCCGACGCCCTGCCCGGCATGCCGCCGGTCCTCGACCCCAAGGACGTCTACGCCGCCGACCGCCCGGGCCAGCTCTCCCCGGTGGTCAAGGACTTCCCCTCGCGGATCTACGTCCCCAACACCAACTCCGACACGGTCACCGTGATCGACCCGAAGACCTACAAGGTCATCGAGACCCTCCCGGTCGGCCGCCAGCCCCAGCACGTCGTGCCCTCCTGGGACCTGAAGACGCTGTGGGTCAACAACGACCTCGGCAACTCGCTCACCCCCATCGACCCGAGGACCGGCAAGGCGGGCAAGCCGGTCGCCGTGCACGACCCGTACAACCTGTACTTCACGCCCGACGGCAAGTACGCCGTCGTCATGGCCTCCAAGGACCGCCAACTCGTCTTCCGCGACGCGCACACCATGAAGCAGGTCAAGGCCCTGCCGGTCGGCTGCGGCGGCGTCAACCACGCCGACTTCTCCACCGACGGCCGCTACTTCATCGTCTCCTGCGAGTTCAGCGGCGAACTGCTCAAGGTCGACACCGCGAAGATGAAGGTCGTCGGGCAGCAGAAGCTGAACGTGCGCGGGGCCATGCCGCAGGACGTGAAGATGTCGCCCGACGGCAAGAAGTTCTACATCGCCGACATGGTGGCCGACGGCCTGTGGATCCTGGACGGCGACACGTTCGGCAAGCCGGCGTTCCTGCACACCGGCAAGGGTGCCCACGGCCTCTACGTCAGCCGCGACTCCCGCGAGATGTACGTCTCCAACCGCGGCGAGGGCACGATCTCCGTCTTCGACTTCGCCACCGGCAAGCTCACCGGGAAGTGGCGCCTGCCCCACGGCGGCAGCCCCGACATGGGCGGCGTCTCCGCCGACGGCACGGTGCTGTGGCTCTCGGGCCGCTACAACTCCGAGGTGTACGCCATCGACACCCGCACCGGCAAGCAGCTCGCCCGCATCAAGGTCGGCAGCGGCCCGCACGGCCTGGCCGTCTACCCGCAGCCCGGCCGCTACTCGCTGGGACACACCGGCGTCTTCCGCTGAGGCCGTCGGTCCCTCTCACGCCGGGCCCCGCGCTTGAGTCTCCACCCCGTGGAAGGTCCAGACTCGCGGACGTGAGCGACGACGACAGCACCGGACTGGTCACCATCGGCGAACTGGCCCGGGCGACCGGACTGAGCGTACGGACCATCCGTTACTGGTCCGACGAGGGCGCCCTGCCCCCGGTGGCCCGGTCGGCGGGCGGCTACCGCCTGTACGACGCCGCCTCGGTGGCCCGTCTGGAACTGGTCCGCACCCTGCGCGAACTGGGCCTCGGCCTGGACGACGTGCGCCGGGTGCTGACCGGTGAACGGACGGCCGCCCAGGTCGCGGCGGCCCACGTGGCCGCGCTGGACGCCCAGATCGCCTCGCTGAAGGTGACCCGGACGGTGCTGGCGAGCGTCGCCCGACGCGGTTCGAGCGCGGAGGAGATGACCCTCATGAACAAGCTGGCACGGCTGTCGGCGGCCCAGCGGCAGCGGATCGTGGACGAGTTCGTGGACGACGTCTTCCAGGGACTGGACACCGCGGACCCGTGGATCCGCGAGCGTACCCGCCGGGTCGGCGTCCACCTGCCCGACGACCCCGCTCCGGAGCAGGTGGACGCCTGGGTGGAACTGGCGGGGCTGCTGCAGAAACCCACATTCCGGGCCACCATGCGCAGGGTGGTCGAGTCCGGCGCGGCCGACCGCGGCCCCGACGCCCCGGCCGGCTCCTCGATACGGTTCGTGCAGCGGATGATCGAGCTGGCCGGCGCCGCGCGGGAGCGCGGCGTGGCGCCCGGCGACCCGGAGGCGGACACCGTCCTCACCGAACTGTTCGGCGACACCGACCGGGCGGCCGTGCTGCGCCGTATCGACCTGGGCCCCGAGGTGGGCCGGTACTGGGAGTTGGGGGCTGTGATCAAGGGCGAGCGGGAGCCCCCGAGCCACCAGGAGGAGTTCGCCTGGGTGGCCGCGGCACTGAGGGCCTGGCCGGGCCGTTAATCTGACCTGCGTCGGTACGACGTACGTACCGCGGCACGACAGATCAGACGCGACGCAAAAGGGGCGGACCGGTGGCGGACATCGAGGAAGCACGCAAGCAGTTCCAGCGGATCGACGCGGACGGTGACGGCTTCATCACCGCCACCGAGTTCAAGTCGGCCCTGGCCCAGGGCGGCGACTGGAACGTCACCGACACGGTGGCCGAGGCGATCATCAGGCAGCGGGACCTCAACGGCGATCAGGTCCTCTCCTTCGACGAGTTCTGGGCCTACCTGAACAAGTGAGCCCGCAGAAGTGAGGCGGACGCGGGGGCGCCCGGCGGTGACGACCGCCGGGCGCCCCTCGTCTTTCACCCGTTCGGCGCGAACCGGGAACAGCCCGCGCGGCCGGGAGGTTGCACGCGGACGACGGCGCCGGAAGGCGGCCGCATCCAGACGACCTCCGGGGGCCCGGAGGAGCGAGGCGGGCAGAGATGAAGATCGGCATCATCGGAGCGGGCAACATCGGCGGCAACCTCACCCGACGGCTCACCGCCCTCGGGCACGACGTCACCGTGGCGAACTCACGCGGACCCGAGACCCTCGCGGCACTGGCCGAGGAGACCGGCGCGCGGCCTGTGCGGGCCGAGGAGGCGGCACGCGGCGCCGAGGTCGTCGTGGTCACCGTGCCGCTCAAGGCGGTCCCCGGCCTGCCGTCGGGCCTGCTGAAGGAGGCCGCCGAGGACGTGGCCGTGATCGACACCGGCAACTACTACCCGCAGCGGGACGGCCGGATCGCGGAGATCGAGGACGACGGCCTCACCGAGAGCCGCTGGAGCGCCCGGCACCTGGGCCACACCGTGATCAAGGCGTTCAACGGGACGTACGCCCAGGACATCCTGGAGCGGCCCCGCCCGGCCGGCGACCCCGACCGCATGGCGCTCCCGGTGGCCGGCGACGACCCGGCGGCCAAGGCGACGGTACGGGCGCTGATCGACGAGCTGGGCTTCGACACGGTGGACTCCGGCACCCTCGACGAGTCCTGGCGCCAGCAGCCCGGCACCCCGGTCTACGGGCTGCGCGCGGGCACCGCGGCCGTCACCGAGGCCCTGGCACAGGCGTCCCCGCAGCGCCCGGCCGACTTCCGGGCCTGAACGGCGGCTTAAGGCCCTGAGCGGGCGGGGCGGCCTCACGAACCGCCGCCCCGCCTACGCCTTCGCCCAGTCCCGCAGCGCGTCCGCACTGCCGAAGTTCGCCACATCGGTGTCCTGCGGATCGTCGGTGTACTGGTGGAAGAGCCACTTGGCCTTGATCCGGGGGTGACCGGCCTTGACGTAGTCGGCGATCCACAGGCCGTCGCCGGCGTAGGAGGTGGTGTCGACGGTCAGCCAGAAATGCCGGTTGGTGTAGAGCACCACCCGGTTGTGCGGCCGCAGTTGCTTCACCTTGCGGATGAACAGGTCCTTCTCGGCGTTGGACGCGTGGGTGCCGGCGCTGGTGCTCTCCCAGTCGACGGCGAGGACGTCACCGGCCTTCTCGGGCGCGTGCGCGACGAAGTACGCGGCCTGGGCGTCGATGTCGCCGGGCCACAGGAAGTGGTAGAAGCCCAGGACCAGTCCGGCGTCGCGGCCGTGCTTGGTCTGGGCGGTGAGCTTGGAGCTGATGTACGAACGGCCCTCCGTCGCCTTGATGAAGACGAAGGAGAGGCCGTGCGTGCCGTAGCTCGCGGACTGATAAGCGCTCACATCGATGCCACGCAGCATGCAAACTCCCTGAAGTGCCGTGGGGAAGGAGTCCTCCCCTGGGTTGTGCCCGCTCTCCCCGGCACTCGACCCCTTCAGGACGGCCGAACATCAGTCCGGGTCGCCGCTCAGCACTCGATGATGTTCACCGCCAGCCCGCCCCGCGCCGTCTCCTTGTACTTGACCGACATGTCCGCGCCGGTGTCCTTCATGGTCTTGATGACCTTGTCCAGGGAGACCTTGTGGGAGCCGTCGCCGCGCAGGGCCATGCGGGCCGCGGTGACGGCCTTGACGGCGGCCATGCCGTTGCGCTCGATGCACGGGATCTGCACCAGGCCGCCGACCGGGTCGCAGGTCAGGCCGAGGTTGTGCTCCATGCCGATCTCCGCGGCGTTCTCCACCTGCTCGGGGGTGCCGCCCATCACCTCGGCCAGCGCGCCCGCCGCCATCGAGCAGGCCGAGCCGACCTCGCCCTGGCAGCCGACCTCGGCGCCGGAGATGGAGGCGTTCTCCTTGAAGAGCATCCCGATCGCGCCGGCCGCGAGCAGGAAGCGGACCACGCCCTCCTCGTCGGCGCCGGGGATGAAGTTGATGTAGTAGTGCAGGACCGCGGGGATGATGCCGGCCGCGCCGTTGGTCGGCGCGGTCACCACCCGGCCGCCGGCCGCGTTCTCCTCGTTGACCGCCATCGCGTAGAGGGTGATCCACTCCATCGCGCGGGAGGCCGCGTCGCCCTCGGCGCGCAGCTGGCGGGCGGTGACGGCCGCGCGGCGGCGCACCTTGAGGCCGCCCGGCAGGATGCCCTCACGGGACATGCCGCGCGTCACGCACGCCCGCATCACCTGCCATATCTCCAGCAGGCCCGCGCGGATCTCGTCCTCGGTGCGCCAGGCCCGCTCGTTCTCCAGCATCAGCGCGGAGATCGACAGCCCGGTCTCCTTGGCCAGGCGCAGCAGCTCGTCGCCCGTGCGGAACGGGTACTTCAGGACCGTGTCGTCCAGCTTGATCCGGTCGGCGCCCACCGCGTCCTCGTCCACGACGAAGCCGCCGCCCACCGAGTAGTACGTCTTGGCCATCAGCTCGGCGCCCGAGGCGTCGTACGCCCACAGGGTCATGCCGTTGGCGTGGTAGGGCAGGGCCTTGCGGCGGTGCAGGACCAGATCGTCGTCGAAGGAGAAGGCGATCTCGTGCTCGCCCAGCAGGTTCAGACGGCCCGACTCCTTGATCTTCTCCACCCGCTCGTCGGCGTGCTCCACGTCGACCGTGCGGGGGGAGTCGCCCTCCAGGCCGAGCAGCACCGCCTTCGGGGTGCCGTGGCCGTGGCCGGTCGCGCCGAGCGAGCCGTACAGCTCCGCGCGCAGCGACACGGTCGGCTCCAGCAGCCCTTCGCCGCTCAGCCGGCGGGCGAACATGCGGGCCGCGCGCATCGGGCCGACCGTGTGGGAGCTGGACGGGCCGATGCCGATCGAGAACAGGTCGAAGACCGAGATGGCCACGGAGACTCCTCAAAGCGGGGGTGGTGCTGGGGCGGCGCCGGCCGGGGCGCGGCGCGGTGGGTCTCACCTGCGCGGCGCGCCCCGGGGGCGTGGTTACTTGTTCAGACCCGGGTACAGCGGGTGCTTGTCGGCCAGGGCCTTCACCCGGGCCGCCAGTGCCTCGGCGTCGTAGGACGGCTTCAGCGCCTCGGCGATCACGTCCGCGACCTCGGTGAAGTCCTCGGCCGTGAAGCCGCGGGTGGCCAGGGCGGGCGTGCCGATCCGCAGCCCGGAGGTGACCATCGGCGGCCGGGGGTCGTTCGGGACCGCGTTGCGGTTGACCGTGATCCCGACCTCGTGCAGCCGGTCCTCGGCCTGCTGGCCGTCCAGCTCCGAATGGCGCAGGTCCACCAGGACCAGGTGCACGTCGGTGCCGCCGGACAGCACGTCCACGCCCGCCGCCCTGGCGTCCTCCTGGACCAGGCGCTCCGCCAGGATGCGGGCGCCCTCCAGGGTACGCCGCTGGCGCTCCTTGAAGTCCTCGCTCGCGGCGACCTTGAACGAGACCGCCTTGGCCGCGATCACGTGCTCCAGCGGGCCGCCCTGCTGACCGGGGAAGACCGCGGAGTTGATCTTCTTGGCCAGCTCGGCCGTGGACAGGATCACACCGCCGCGCGGGCCGCCCAGCGTCTTGTGGGTGGTGGTGGTGACCACATGGGCGTGCGGCACCGGGTTGGGGTGCAGGCCCGCCGCGACCAGGCCGGCGAAGTGCGCCATGTCGACCATGAGGTACGCGCCGACCTCGTCCGCGATCCGGCGGAACGCGGCGAAGTCCAGCTGCCGGGGGTAGGCCGACCAGCCGGCCACGATCAGCTTCGGCTTGGACTCCTTGGCCAGCTTCTCCACCTCGGCCATGTCGACCAGGCCGTCCTCGCCCACGTGGTAGGCGACGACGTCGTAGAGCTTGCCAGAGAAGTTGATCTTCATGCCGTGGGTCAGGTGCCCGCCGTGCGCGAGGTTCAGGCCCATGATCGTGTCACCGGGCTTGAGCAGCGCGAACATCGCGGCCGCGTTGGCCTGGGCGCCGGAGTGCGGCTGCACATTGGCGTGCTCGGCGCCGAACAGCGCCTTGATCCGGTCGATGGCGATCTGCTCGACCACGTCGACGTGCTCGCAGCCGCCGTAGTAGCGGCGGCCTGGGTAGCCCTCGGCGTACTTGTTGGTGAGGACCGAGCCCTGCGCCTCCATGACCGCGACCGGGGCGAAGTTCTCCGAGGCGATCATTTCGAGGGTGGACTGCTGGCGGTGCAGCTCGGCGTCGACCGCGGCGGCCACGTCCGGGTCCAGCTCGTGCAGGGGGGTGTTGAGGACAGTCATCTCCGCGTCCCCTCTCAGCCCGCGTTCTGGGCGGTGTACTCGGCGGCGGAGAGCAGGTCGTCCGGCTCGTCGGTGACGCGCACCCGGAAGAGCCAGCCGTCCTCGAAGGGCGCGGAGTTCACCAGGGACGGGTCGTCCACCACGTCCTGGTTGATCTCGGTGATCTGACCGCCGACCGGGGAGTAGAGGTCGGAGACCGACTTGGTCGACTCCAGCTCACCGCAGGTCTCGCCCGCGGCCACCGTGGAACCGACCTCCGGGAGCTGGGCGTAGACGACATCGCCGAGCGCGTTGGCCGCGAACTCGGTGATGCCGACCGTCGCGACGCCGTTCTCGGCGGGCGACAGCCACTCGTGCTCCTTGCTGTAGCGCAGCTGCTGGGGGTTGCTCATGGCCTGAATTCTCCTGTACGCGGGGGAGTGCTGGTGGATGAGGGACTGCGGGAAACGCTGGTGGGCGGCGGAACGTGCCCGGGGTCACACCCGGGCACGCCGGAGGGCGGACGCGTCAGGGCCTGACGCGGCGCGGCCCCGCCGGGCCGGGACCAGTGTCTACTTCCGCCGCTTGTAGAACGGCAGTGCCACGACCTCGTACGGTTCGTGGTTGCCCCGGACGTCCACGCCGACCCCCGGCGTGCCCGGAGCGGCGTGCGCGGCGTCCACGTAGGCCATGGCGATCGGCTTGCCCAGGGTGGGGGAGGGGGCGCCGGAGGTGACCTCGCCGATCACCTCGCCGCCACAGACGACGGAGTACCCCGCGCGCGGGACGCGCCGGCCCTCGGCGACCAGGCCGACCAGGACCCGGGGCGGCTGCGCGGCGGCCCGCTCGGCGGCGGCCCCGAGCGCCTCGCGCCCGACGAAGTCGCCCTCCTTCTCGAACTTGACCACCCGGCCGAGGCCCGCGTCGAACGGGGTGAGCGCGGTCGTCAGCTCGTGCCCGTACAGCGGCATGCCCGCCTCCAGGCGCAGCGTGTCCCGGCAGGACAGGCCGCACGGGACCAGGCCGACGCCCTCGCCCGCCCCGGTCAGCGCCTGCCACAGCGCGGGCGCGTGCTCCGGCTCCACAAACAGCTCGAAGCCGTCCTCGCCGGTGTAGCCGGTGCGGGCGATCAGCGCGGGCACCCCGGCGACCATGCCGGGCAGGCCCGCGTAGTACTTGAGGCCGTCCAGGTCGGCGTCGGTCAGGGACTTCAGGATGCCCGGGGACTCGGGGCCCTGGACGGCGAGCAGCGCGTAGGCGTCCCGGTCGTCGCGGACCTCGGCGTCGAAGCCGGCCGCCCGCTCGGTGAGCGCGTCCAGCACCACCTGGGCGTTGGAGGCGTTGGCCACGACCATGTAGCGGGTGTCGGCCAGCCGGTAGACGATCAGGTCGTCCAGGATGCCGCCGTCCTCCTGGCAGATCATGGTGTAGCGGGCGCGGCCGGTGCCGACCGAGCCGATGTTGCCGACCAGGGCGAAGTCCAGCAGGGCGGCGGCCTGCGGGCCGGTGACGGTGATCTCGCCCATGTGGGAGAGGTCGAAGAGACCGGCCCGGGTGCGCACGGCCAGGTGCTCGTCGCGCTCGGAGCCGTAGCGCAGCGGCATGTCCCAGCCGGCGAAGTCGGTCATCGTCGCACCGAGCGAGCGGTGCACCGTGTCCAGCGCGGTGTGACGGAGGGGCGCGGAACTGCTCATCGGTCGGTCTCCAAGGCGATGGGGGCGAGGACAGGACTCGTGTCCTCCCCATCTGTCATCGGAACCTGAGAGGTTCGCCATGACCGCCGGCATGCGGACGGTCACGGTTTGCACCTTGGGTGGGGCCGCTGCGGCAGCGGCCCGCTTTTCAGATGTGCCTCGCCCGCGCGGTAACGGGGCCTGAGAGATTCAAGGGAGGGACTTGCTCCTTCGGCGCCCCAGCGAGACGACTGCTGGGAACTCTCCCGCGCGGATTCAAGCGGCCGGTATGCAGTTGGCGCGCACATCATTGCACGCCCGGCGCGCTCGCGGCAGGGCCGCATCCGTAACCGTCCTGTGGCAGAACGCGCACGACAGCGACGGGCGCCACGCATTACCTTCTCTTTACGCTCGATGGGAAGGTGACCGTCACCGCCCCGGGGGAGGAGGACGAGGGTGGACAGGACCGCGCCGGCGTACGCCACGACCCGGGCGCCCGCCCTGCCCGCACCGACAGGGACCCCGGCCCGCGACAGGGACGGCGAGCCCCCGACGCCCGTGGCCCGCGACCTGCGGGAGCACTCCGTACCCGTGGCCCGTGACCTGCGGGAGCCTCCCGGCCCCGTGGCCGGCGATCCGGGCGAGCACCCGGCTCCCGCCGTTCGCGCCCCGCGTGAGCGCCGGGTTCCCGGCGTCCGTGACCTGCGGGCGCATTCCACGCTCGGCGTCCGCGACCTGCGGGAGCCTCCCGCGTCTGTGGCCGGTGAGCCGGGCGAGCACCCGGCTCCCGCCGTTCGCGCCCCGCGTGAGCACCCGGCTCCCGGCGTCCGTGACCTGCGGGAGGATTCCACGCCCGTCGTCCGAGACCTGCGGGAGCCTCCCGGGCCCGTGGCCGGCGAGCCGGGCGAGGGTCCCGCCCCCGTGGTCCGCGCCCCGCGCGAGCACCCCGCTCCCATGGTCCGCGACCTGCGCGACCGCCCCGGCCGCGCCCCGCGCGAACTGCTCTTCGGCCCCCGTGACCTGGCCGTCGTCACCGGGCTGCCGGGCAGCGGCAAGTCCACGCTGATGGACCGCGCGGTGCCCGGGGCGCGGATCGACTCCCAGGACGTGCGCGACCGCTTCGACGCCCGCCTCGCCCGCCGCCTGCCCTACGCCCTCTACCGCCCCCTGGTCCGCCTCGCCCACTACGCCGCGCTGCGCCGCGCCCTGCGCGCCGGCGGGGGTGTCGTGGTCCACGACTGCGGCACCCAGAGCTGGGTGCGCGCCTGGCTGGCCCGCGCCGCCCGCCGCCGCGGCGGCACCCTCCACCTGATCCTGCTGGACGTCACCCCCGACGCCGCGCTGAGCGGCCAGCACCGGCGCGGCCGGCGCGTCTCCCGCTACGCCTTCGCCCGCCACCGCCGCACCGCCGGCCGCCTGGTGCGCGCGGCGGAGCGCGGCGAGGTGCCCGCGGGCTGCGGCTCGGCCGTGCTGCTGGACCGCGCGGCCGCCGGCGAGCTGCGCCGCATCGCCTTCGCCGGCCGGCCCGCCGCCGGCACCCGTTAGCCTTTCGGTCACAGCAGTGGTGACCGGCAGGCGGTAGGCAGATGGACTTCCCGGCGGACTTCTCCGCGGACATCCCGGGGGACTTCCCGGTACAGACGCACCCCCATCCGCACGGCGGATGGCCCGGCAACGAGCTGGAGGAGGTGCTCTCGGCCGCCCTCGGCATCCCGGCCGCCGGCGGCCGGATCACCGAGGTGCTCGCCCGCAGCTTCCTGTGGGTGCCGCTGCCCAACGGCCGCGGTCCGCACGGCGGTCCGCTCGACCTGCCCACGCTGGACCTGGACGGCCAGGTGTACGTGCCGGTCTTCAGCTCCGAGGAGCAGCTGCGCCAGGTGGCCGGCGGGCACCTGCCGTTCACCGTCGCGCCCGCGGTCGAGTTCGCGCGCGGGCTGCCGGCCCAGGTCGGCATCGCGCTCAACCCGGACGGCGTGGCCGGCCTCCCGCTGCCCCCGCCGGCCGTGGCCGAACTGTGCCGGGCGGGCCGCACCGAGCTGGACGGCCCCGCGAGCGGCGGCCGGGTCCGCCTCTTCGAGCCCGACTGGCAGGACGAACCGGTGGACTTCCTCGCCGCCGCCTCGGCCGAGTTCGCCGGCACCGGGGTGGTCCGCACGGCCCGCCGCTGCCTGGCCGCCGTGGAGACGGCCGACCCGGTGATGTTCGTCGGCGTCGAACTCTCCCCGTGGGACGGCGACCTGCGCGCCCTCCCGCTGGACGCGCTGGGCCGCGCCCTGGCCCAGGCCCCGGCCCCCTGGCCGGTCAACCTGATCCTCCTGGACATCACGGACGACCCGGTCGCCGACTGGATGCGGGAGCGGGTCCGGCCGTTCTACCAGTACGGTCACTGAAACACGGGCGGCCTTTAAGCTGGACCCACGGCTCGGTCGAGACCTTGGTTGCATGGAGGGGCGGTAAAAGGGTGAGCGCCAGCGACACCGCGGCCGGGCATGTGGAGCAGACGCTCCGCCAGGTGAGGCCCGGACGCTACGACGCCTACGAGGCGCTGCTGCGCGCCCTGGCCACCCCCGCCTCCGGCCAGATCTGGATGCTGCTGTGGCACGGCCAGGCCGGCTCCCCCGACGCCCGGTACGGCCTCATGGAGGTCGGCGGCCACGGCTACGCCCCCTGCGTCACCTCCGCCCAGGAGCTGTCGGCGAGCGGCTGGATGCGGTCCTACGAGGTGGCCGAGGGCCTGGACGTCGCCCGCACCCTCTACCCCGACCACTACGGCCTGTGGCTGAATCCGCACGCCCCGGGCGGCGGCGTGGGCATCCCCTGGCTGGACCTGCGGCGCATCGCCACCGGCCTGGACCGCCAGCCGGCCGGACCGCTCAGACTCTCCGAACCGGCCGTCGAGGTACCGCAGTTCTACGCCCTGCTCACCCAGGCCGCCCACCGCACCCCGGCGCTGCGCTCGCTGCGCCGGGCCTGGGTGCAGCCCGCGCTCGGCTCGCCGTACCTCGCCATCGGCCTGGACGTGTACGACACCTCGCCGCCGGCCGTCGACTCGGTGCGGGCGATGATGCAGCAGTCGGTGGCGGCCGTCCCCGAGGGGCTGCCGGTGTCGACCGTGGCGATGTCCGACGAGTTCGACCCGGTGGCGATGTGGCTGCGCGCCCACGCCCGCCCCTTCTACGACCGCGAAGCCCACGGCGGCTTCGGCGGGCACCCGGCGGGCGGCTACGGCTACCCGCCGGCCGGCGCGGGTCTCTGACCGGGCGCACCCCGCCGCCGTGGACGGCGATCGCGCTCCGTGACCTTCTTCGCGCGTAGATGAGGGTGGAAGGTCCGGTTCTGGCCGGGAAACCGCCGACTGGCCCGCGTCCGCCCCCCGTTACCCACTGTCCGGATAACGGAACCCCCCGGCCCGCATCACGTTTGCGCATCCTTTCACCGCCAAGTCTGGCAACAGATCACCCCGTCATTGAAGACTCCCGCAACAAGGGGCGTTCGCCCCTGCGTACGACGGACTGATCACGCCGCCACAGCGGCAAGTGCGGGCCGGCCACCGCCGGTTGAGAGGGGTCCCTGCCTAATGACGGCACCATTGCACGAGCCGACCGCGGAAGCGGCCCCGGGCGCCGCCGAGGAGGCGTCGGCCGCCACCACGGGCGCCGAGGCCGTTCAGGGCCGTTCCCTGGGCCGGATCGCCTGGGAGCGCCTCAAGCGGGACAAGCTGGCCCTGACGGGTGGCGTGGTCGTGCTCCTGCTCATCGTGGTCGCGGTGTTCGCGCCGCTGCTCGCCAAGCTGATCGGGCAGGACCCGGACGCCTACCACGAGAACCTGATCGACCCGCTGTTCAGCACGCCCACCGGATCCCTGGGCGGCATCAGCGGCGACCACCTCCTCGGCGTCGAGCCGGTCAACGGCCGCGACATCTTCGCCCGCATCCTCTACGGCGCGCAGATCTCCCTCCTGGTCGGCTTCCTGTCCGCCCTGGTCGCCGTGGTGCTGGGCACGATCCTCGGCATCCTCGCGGGCTTCTTCGGCGGCTGGGTGGACTCGCTCGTCAGCCGCGTCATGGACGGCCTGCTGGCCTTCCCGCAGCTGCTGTTCATCATCGCCCTGGTCTCGGTCATGCCCGACAACATGCTGGGCCTGACCGGTTCGAGCATGCGCGTGGCCGTGATGGTCCTGGTCATCGGCTTCTTCGGCTGGCCCTACATCGGCCGCGTGGTGCGCGGCCAGACGCTCTCCCTGCGGGAGCGCGAGTACGTGGAGGCGGCGCGCTCGCTGGGCGCCGGGCGGTTCTACATCCTGTTCAAGGAGCTGCTGCCCAATCTGGTCGCCCCCATCATCGTGTACACGACGATGATGATCCCGACGAACATCCTCACCGAGGCGGCCCTCAGCTTCCTGGGCGTGGGCGTCAAGCCGCCCACCGCCTCCTGGGGGCAGATGCTCTCCAGCGCGATCGACTACTACGACTCGGACCCGATGTACATGATCATCCCGGGTGTGGCGATCTTCATCACCGTCCTGGCCTTCAACCTCTTCGGCGACGGCGTACGCGACGCGCTGGACCCCAAGGGCTCCCGCTGAACCGCCGTAACCAAGCGACCCGTGGCGCTTACCCGGGGTCTCTCATCAAATCCGGAGGAACCGAGATCGTGACTACCCAACGCACCTCAAAGCGGCGCAAGCAGGCGCTCGCCGCTGCGGCCGTGGTCGCCGGGCTGCTGACCACGGCGGCGTGCGGCGGCGGCGACGGCGACTCGAAGAGCGGCGCGGCCGGCTTCGACGCGGCGAACAACAAGGTCGTCAACGCTTCGGCGGTCAAGAAGGGCGGCGAACTGCGCTACGGCGGCACCCAGGACGCCGACTCGTGGGACACCACCCGCGGTTACTACGGCTTCATGTGGGACTTCTCGCGCTATTACAGCCGCCAGCTGCTCACCTACAAGACCGAGCCGGGCGCCGCCGGCGCCGAGCTGACGCCGGACCTGGCGACGGCCATGCCGAAGGTCTCCACGGACGGCAAGACGTACACGTTCTCGCTGCGCGACGGGATCACCTGGGAGGACGGCAAGCCGATCACCTCCAAGGACATCAAGTACGGCATCGAGCGCGTGTGGGCGCAGGACGTCCTGTCCGGCGGCCCGATCTACCTGAAGAGCGCGCTGGACCCCAAGAGCACCTACCCGGGCCCGTACAAGGACACCTCCGCGGACCACCTGGGCCTGAAGGCGATCGAGACGCCGGACGACAAGACGATCGTCTTCCACCTGCCCACGGCCAACTCCGACTTCATCCAGATGCTGGCGCTGACCTCGGCCTCGCCGGTCCGCCAGGACAAGGACACCAAGTCGAAGTACGGCCTGCACCCGTTCTCCTCCGGGCCGTACAAGTTCGACTCCTACGACCCGGGCAAGAGCCTGGTCCTGTCCCGCAACACCAACTGGAAGGCGTCCTCGGACCCGGTCCGCAAGGCGTACCCGGACAAGATCTCGCTCAAGCTGTTCACCAACGCCAACGACCTGGACCAGCGTCTGATCAACGGCGACTTCGACGTGGACATCAGCCAGACCGGCATGTCCCCGCAGGGCCGCCAGATCGCCCTCAAGCAGCACAAGGGCAACCTGGACAACCCGCTCTCCGGCTTCATCCGGTACGCGGCCTTCCCGCAGAGCGTCAAGCCGTTCGACAACGAGCACTGCCGCAAGGCCGTCATCTACGGCTCGGACCACGTGTCGCTGCAGACCGCCCGCGGCGGCCCGATCGCCGGTGGTGACATCGGCACCAACATGCTCCCGCCGTCGGTGGCCGGCTCCGAGGGCCAGAAGTACGACCCGTACAACATCGCCGGCTCCGGCAAGAACGGCGACGTCGCCAAGGCCAAGGAAGAGCTGAAGGCCTGCGGCCAGCCGAACGGCTTCAAGACCACCATCGCGGTGCGCAACAACAAGCCGGTCGAGGTGGCCACCGCCCAGTCCATGCAGGCGTCGCTGAAGAAGATCGGCATCACCGCCGACATCTACCAGTACGACGGCTCGCAGTACTCCGGCATCATCGGCAGCCCCAGCAACGTCCAGAAGAAGGGCTACGGCATCATCATCATGGGCTGGGGCCCGGACTTCCCGACCGTCCAGGGCTACGGCGTGCCGCTGTGGGACAGCCGCTCGATCCTGCAGAGCGGCAACAACAACTTCGCCCTGATCAAGGACAAGTCGATCGACGGCCTGTTCGACCAGTACAGCACCACGCTGGACGAGGGCAAGAAGAAGCAGATCGCCACGGAGATCAACCACAAGGTCATGGAGGGCGGTTACTACCTGCCCTTCACCTTCGAGAAGTTCCTCAACTGGCGCTCCTCGCGTCTGGCCAACGTGTACACGACGAACGCGTACAGCGGTTACTACGACTTCGTCAACCTCGGCCTGTCCTCCACGAAGTAAACCCGGCACACCCGCCGAACGGCTCGAAAGGCAGGTGAAGGCCGGCGCGGCGTGATCGCGGGCCACCGGAAGACCTCCGGTGGCCCGCGGTCCGCGGCGGGCCGTTAGCTGTGCTCGCTTACCTCATCAGGCGGCTGTTCGCCGCCGCAGTGATGCTGGTGGTCATCGTCGTGGTGGTCTTCAGCATCTTCTTCCTCGTCCCCAAGTGGGCGGGCGTCGACATCGCCCTGAGCTTCGTGGGCAAACAGGCCGACCCGGCCGCCGTCGAGGGGGTCCGGGAGAAGCTGGGCCTGGGCGATCCGATCTACTCGCAGGTCTGGGAGTTCTTCAAGGGGATCTTCGCCGGCCGCACCTACTCCGGCGGCGGCGACGTCATCCACTGCTCCGCGCCCTGCTTCGGCTACTCCTTCCACAGCGAGCAGGCCATCTGGCCGGTGCTCACCGACCGCTTCCCGGTGACCCTGGAACTCGCGCTCGGTGCCGCCGTGCTGTGGCTGGTCTTCGGCCTCTCGGCGGGTGTCCTGTCCGCGCTCAAGCGCGGCAGCCTGTGGGACCGCGGCGCCATGGTCGTCGCCCTCAGCGGCGTCTCGCTGCCGATCTACTTCACCGGCATGCTCACCATGGCGATCTTCGTCTTCGGGCTGAAACTCTTCGAGGGCCAGTACGTACCGCTCAGCGACAGCTTCACCGGCTGGTTCGGCGGCATGATCCTGCCCTGGATCACCCTGGCCTTCCTCTACGCGGCGATGTACGCGCGCATCACCCGGGCCACCATGCTGGAGGTCCTCGGCGAGGACTACATCCGCACCGCCCGCGCCAAGGGCCTGCGCGAGCAGACCGTCATCGGCAAGCACGCGATGCGCTCCACCATGACCCCGATCCTGACCATGCTCGGCATGGACCTCGGCGCCCTGATCGGCGGCGCGATCCTCACCGAGACCACGTTCAGCCTGCCCGGCCTCGGCCAGGCCGTGCTCAACGGCATCAGGACCCAGGACCTGCCCATCATCCTGGGCGTCACCCTGATCACCTCCCTCGCGGTGCTCGTCGCCAACCTCGTGGTGGACGTCCTGTACGCCGTGATCGACCCCCGAGTGAGGCTCGCATGACCGACCTCAGCAAGAGCGGGGCCGCGGTGGGCGAGCCCACCGGCGCCTCGCCCGCCCCGAGCGCCTTCCTGGAAGTGCGCGACCTGAAGGTCCACTTCCCGACCGACGACGGCCTGGTCAAGTCCGTCGACGGGCTCAGCTTCCAGCTGGAGAAGGGCAGGACCCTCGGCATCGTGGGCGAGTCCGGCTCCGGCAAGTCGGTGACCTCGCTGGGCATCATGGGCCTGCACACCGCCGGCCAGTACGGCAAGCGCAAGGCGCGGATCTCCGGCGAGATCTGGCTGGACGGCACCGAGCTGCTGGGCGCCGACCCCGACCAGGTGCGCAGGCTGCGCGGCCGGCAGATGGCGATGATCTTCCAGGACCCGCTGTCCGCGCTGCACCCGTACTACACGATCGGCCAGCAGATCGTGGAGGCGTACCGCGTCCACCACGACGTCGACAAGAAGACCGCCCGCAGGCGCGCGGTCGAGATGCTCGACCGGGTGGGCATCCCGCAGCCGGACAAGCGGGTGGACAGCTACCCGCACGAGTTCTCCGGCGGTATGCGCCAGCGCGCGATGATCGCGATGTCGCTGGTCAACAACCCCGAACTGCTCATCGCGGACGAGCCGACCACGGCCCTGGACGTCACCGTGCAGGCGCAGATCCTCGACCTCATCCGGGACCTGCAGAAGGAGTTCGGCTCCGCGGTCATCGTCATCACCCACGACCTGGGCGTCGTCGCCGAACTCGCCGACGACATCCTGGTGATGTACGGCGGCCGGTGCGTCGAGCGCGGCCCCGCCGAGCAGGTGTTCTACGAGCCCCGCCACCCCTACACCTGGGGCCTGCTCGGCTCGATGCCGCGCCTGGACCGCGAGCAGCAGGAGCGGCTCATCCCGGTCAAGGGCTCACCGCCCTCCCTGATCAACATCCCCTCCGGGTGCGCCTTCAACCCGCGCTGCCCGTACGCCGACGTCCCCAAGGACGACGTGACCCGTACGGTGCGCCCCGAGCTGACCGAGGTGAGCGGCGGGCACTGGGCCGCCTGCCACATGTCGCGGGAGCAGCGGGAGCGGATCTGGACCGAAGAGATTGCGCCGAAGCTGTGAGCGAGAACGCCAAGGACGAGGCAGTGGTCATCCCTGCGCAGAGCGACGGCGACGAGACCGGGGCCGAGGGCGCCGGACCGGCCACCCGCACGGCCGGAACGGCCACCCTCACCAAGGAGGCCGCGCCCGGCGAGGTGCTGCTGAAGGTGACCGGGCTGCAGAAGCACTTCCCCATCAAGAAGGGCCTGTTCCAGCGCCAGGTCGGAGCCGTGCGCGCCGTCGACGGCCTGGACTTCGAGGTGCGCTCGGGCGAGACCCTGGGGGTGGTGGGCGAGTCCGGCTGCGGCAAGTCGACGATGGGCCGGTTGATCACCCGGCTGCTCGAACCCACCGACGGGCGGGTCGAGTTCGAGGGCAAGGACATCACGCACCTCGGGGTGAGCGGCATGCGCCCGATGCGCCGCGATGTGCAGATGATCTTCCAGGACCCGTACTCGTCGCTGAACCCGCGGCACACCATCGGCACCATCGTCGGCGCCCCCTTCCGGCTCCAGGGCGTCGAGCCCGAGGGCGGGATCAAGAAGGAGGTGCAGCGGCTGCTGTCGGTGGTCGGGCTCAACCCCGAGCACTACAACCGCTATCCGCACGAGTTCTCCGGCGGCCAGCGCCAGCGCATCGGCATCGCCCGCGCGCTCGCGCTCAAGCCGAAGCTGGTCGTCGCCGACGAGCCGGTCTCCGCGCTCGACGTGTCGATCCAGGCCCAGGTCGTCAACCTGCTGGACGACCTCCAGCAGGAGCTGGGCCTGACGTACGTGATCATCGCGCACGACCTGTCGGTCGTCCGGCACGTCTCGGACCGGATCGCGGTGATGTACCTCGGCAAGATCGTGGAGCTGGCGGACCGCGACTCGCTGTACCGGGCGCCGATGCACCCGTACACCAAAGCGCTCATGTCGGCGGTGCCGATCCCGGACCCGCGGCGCAAGAACGCCAAGAGCGAGCGCATCCTGCTCAAGGGCGACGTGCCCTCGCCGATCTCCCCGCCGAGCGGCTGCCGCTTCCACACCCGGTGCTGGAAGGCGACGGAGATCTGCCGCACCACCGAACCGGCGCTGGTGGAGCTGAAGCCCGGCCAGCGGGTGGCCTGCCACCACCCGGAGAACTTCGCGGACCAGGCCCCGCAGGACACGGTGCTGCTGTCGGCCGCGAAGGAGGCGGCGGAGCTGGTGTCCGAGGAGGCGCTGGCCCAGTCCGCCGCGGTCTCGGCGGCGGTCGCCGCGGAGGTCTCCGAGCAGCCCGCCGGGCCGGCCGAGCCCGCCGAGCCCGCCGTCGGACATACCGAGAAGGCCGAAAAAGTCGAGAAGGCCGAAAAAGCCGGGAAGGCAGTCGAGGCCGAGAAGGCCGCGGAGGCCGCTGACACCGGCCGTCAGGAGTCAAGCGACGACTGAGGCATGACAACTTCGTAAAGTCATGCACATGACCGAACGGGAGAGTGCAGAGTCGCCCTGTCCGTGCGATCCACTGATCACGCGCGAAGGGATGACCTCATGGCATTCTCCCGTTCGGCACGTCTGGGAGCCGTCGCCACCGCGGCGCTCTCCTTCCTGGCCGTCGCCGCCTCCTCGGCCCCCGTCCACGGCGCGCCCGGCATCGGCGACCCCTACTTCCCGGAGCTTGGCAACGGCGGCTTCGACGCCCGCCACTACGACCTCGACGTGGCCTACGATCCGGGCACCGGCCGCCTCGACGGCCGGACCACGCTGACCGCCCACGCCACCGAGAACCTCTCCTCCTTCGACCTGGACCTGCAAAAACTCCAGGTCACCCGGGTCGAGGTGGACGGCAGAGCGGCGCGCTTCACCCGCGCCGGCGACGAACTGCGCGTCACCCCGCGCGGGACCCTGCGCAAGAACCGCAGCTTCACGGTCACCGTCACCTACGGCGGCATACCCCTGCCGCTGAGCGGCCCCATCGTCTTCGGCTCCCAGTACGGCTGGATGAAGACCGACGACGGCGTCTTCGTGGCCTGCGAGCCCAACGCCGCCTCCACGTGGTTCCCCTCCAGCGACCACCCCTCCGACAAGGCCACCTACGACATCCGCATCAAGGCGCCCAAGGGCCTGACCGGCGTCTCCAACGGCCGGCTGGTGTCGACGTACGACAAGGGCGGCTCGACGTACACGCACTGGCGCGAGAACCGCCCCATGGCCACCTATCTCGCCACCGCCACCATCGGCAAGTTCGACGTGCGCACCGGGAGGACACCGGGCGGCATCCCGGAGTACGTGGCCATCGACCCCAAGCTGAAGGACAGCAACAAGGTCGACGTGTACGCGGTCACCGCGGCCGCCACCGACTACTGGTCGCAGGTGTTCGGGCCGTACCCGTTCGAGGAGACCGGCGCCATCGTCGACGACATGCCGCAGGCCGGGTTCTCGCTGGAGGTGCAGAGCAAGCCCGCCTACTCCGCCGTGCGCAACGAGACGACCATCGTGCACGAGCTGGCCCACCAGTGGTTCGGCGACTCGGTGTCGGTGGAGCGCTGGAAGGACATCTGGCTCAACGAGGGCTTCGCCACCTACGCGCAGTGGCTGTGGGCCGAGCACAAGGGCACCCGCTCGGCGCACGACGCCTTCCGCGCCGCGTACGACTCCCTCGGCGCCGACGACTCCTTCTGGCAGGTGAAGGTGGCCGACCCGCAGCGCGACACCATGTTCGCCGACGCCGTCTACGAGCGCGGCGCGATGACGCTGCAGGCGCTGCGCGAACGCATCGGCGACAAGGCGTTCTTCAAGCTGCTGCCGGCCTGGACGAGCCTGCACCGCTACGGCAACGCGAACACCGCCGACTTCGTCCGGCTCGCCGAGAAGGTCTCCGGGCAGCACCTGGACGACCTGTTCCAGAAGTGGCTCCACACCACGGGCAAGCCCGCCCTGTAGCGGGGGCCGGGCCGCGCGGCGCGCGGCCCGGTGCGCACCCTGCGTAAGAATATGGGGTGCTTCCGCAACTGTTCAGCCCCTCCGTCCAGCACACGGTGGACGTCATCGGCATCTTCGTGTTCGCCATCTCCGGCGCGCTGCTGGCCGTCCGCAAGAACTTCGACGTCTTCGGCATCGCCATGCTCGCCGAGGTCACCGCGCTGGGCGGAGGGCTGTTCCGCGACATCGTGATCGGAGCCGTGCCCCCGGCCGCCTTCACCGACCTCGGGTACTTCCTGACCCCGCTGCTCGCCACGGTCGTCGTCTTCTTCCTGCACCCGCACGTGGAGCGCATCCAGCGGGCGGTCTACGTCTTCGACGCGGCCGGCCTCGGCCTGTTCTGCGTCTCGGGCACCACCAAGGCGTACGCCTACGGGCTGAGCCTCACCTCGTCGGCGACGATGGGCCTGGCCACCGCCGTCGGCGGCGGTGTGCTGCGCGACGTGCTCGCCAACGAGGTGCCCTCACTGCTGCGCTGGGACCGCGACCTGTACGCGGTCCCGGCGATCGTCGGCTCCACCATGGTGGTGCTGTGCATCCACTACGACGCGCTGACCCCGCTGACCACCGGGCTCGCGGCGGTCACCGCTTTCGCCCTGCGCCTCCTTGCGATGCGTTTCCACTGGCGAGCTCCGCGGGCGTGGAACCGCCGCTCGACCGTCCGGGAGGAGTAGCGCCGCCCTGGCCGCCGGCGTGCAGCTGCTCGGTCAGCCAGCGGAAGACGGCCGGCACCTGCGGCCGCCACAGCGACATGGCGTGCGGGCCCGAGCTGCGCGGCAGGAAGACCACGCGCACCGTCGTCGGCGCCTTCGCCGCCTTCTGCAGGGCCATGCCCGCCTCGTAGCCGTCGCCGGGCTCGCCGGAGAGGTAGAGCGCGACGGGCGGCGGCGTGGGGGACTGCTGGAGCAGCAGGAAGGGGTTGTTGGCCCGGCGCAGTTCCATGCTCTGGTTGGCCAGCGAGTTGGGCTCGCCGATCGGGTCGTTGTACCCGGACAGGCTCACCGCGGCCCGGTAGCGGTCGGGGTGGGCGACGGCCAGCTTGGCCGCGCAGTGGGCGCCGGCCGAGTAACCGGCCGTGGCCCAGCCGGCGGGCCCGGACTCGGCGCGGAAGTTGTCCGTGATCATCTTGGGCACGTCGATGCTCAGCCAGGTGTCGGCGTTGACCGTGCCGGGGATGTTGGCGCAGCCCGTGTCCGTCTTGGCGACCAGATTGGTGCGCGGGGAGACCAGGATGAACGGGGCGACCTTGCCGCTCTTCATCAGCGGCAGCAACTGCTCGTGCGCGTGCATGGAGCCGAACCACGCCTTGGCCGAGCCCGGGTAGCCGGACAGCAGCTCCACCACGGGGAACTTCTTGTCCTGGTAGGCGGGGTCGTCGTACTGCGGCGGCAGCCACACGTAGACCTCGGCGTCCACACCCGAGACGCGTCCCTTGAGCTGGGTGACCTTCACTCCGCCGGCCGCTCCCATACCGGGGCCGTCCGCCGGGGAGAACTTCTGCTCGACCTTGGGCAGCTTGCGGTAAGCGACGCCGCCGGTGCCGTCGGCGCCCAGGTCGGCGGCCTGCTGCACATGGTTGCCGGTGCCCAGCAGGTCGGCCCAGTTGTCGTACAGGTTGTTGGCGTTGTTCACCAGTACGAAGACCAGGGTGATGGCCGTGGCCTGGGCGAACAGCAGCATCAGCGCCCGGAGCGCGGTCCGCAGCGCCCGGGGGCCCCTCAGCCGCGTCCAGGCGGCGAACGGAAGGGCCAGGGCGATCAAGCTCAGCGCGATGGAGGTGTACAGGAACGGAGTCCCGGTGAGGCTCATGTCCCCATAGAGGGGAATCAGCGGCCCCGGGTTTACGGACGAGTCGGACACTTACCGAGAAATTGCCGGAAATCTATCGGGTAAGTGGTGCGAGTCACAGGGGGGTGGGGGTGTGGGTCGCGGGAGTCGGGGGAGGGGTCTACAAAAAGCTACCGCTTAGTAGTTGGCTGTTGTACCGTTCAGCCATGCCAGAAGCAGCTTCCGCCCCCGCCGCGCGGGCCGTGATCGGCGACAGCGAGTTCGACCGGGACACCGCGGTCGCCCGCCGCGCCCCGGGCGTCTACGACCTCGACCTCTCGGCCGGCTGGACGATCATCAACGCCGTCAACGGCGGCTATCTGCTGGCGGTCCTCGGGCGCGCGCTCGCCGACGCCCTGCCCCACCCGGACCCGTTCACCGTCTCGGCGCACTACCTCACCGCCTCCCAGCCGGGCCCGGCCGTGGTGCGCACCGAGGTGGTCCGCACCGGCCGCACCCTCTCCACCGGCCAGGCCTCCCTCTTCCAGCGCGACGAGAGCGGCGCGGAGGTCGAGCGCATCCGGGTCCTGGCCTCCTACGGCGACCTGGACGCCCTGCCCGAGGACGTGCGCACCACCGCCGAGCCGCCCGCGATCCCGCCGATCGGCCAGTGCCTCGGCCCCGAGGACGGCCCGGCCCCGGTCCCCGGCAGCTCGGCCATCACCGACCGCCTGATGATCAAGCTGGACCCCGCCACCCTCGGCTGGGCGCTCGGCGCGCCCTCCGGCAAGGGCGAGATGCGGGCCTGGTTCGGGCTGGCCGACGGCCGCGACGCCGACCCGCTCTCCCTGCTGCTCGCGGTGGACGCGCTGCCGCCGACCGCCTTCGAACTCGGCATCAAGGGCTGGGTGCCGACCGTCGAGCTGACCGTGCACGTCCGCTGCCGCCCGGCCCCCGGCCCGCTGCGGATCTCCGTCACCACCCGCAACCTGGCCGGCGGCTTCCTGGAGGAGGACGCCGAGGTCTGGGACGGCGCCGGCCGGCTGGTGGCGCAGTCCCGGCAGCTCGCGCGCGTCAGGCTCGGCTGAGCGGGCGCCGGCCCAGCCAGGCCGCCAGCCGCTCGTAGGCGCCGGCGCCCTCGGGCACCGGCCGGGCCGAGCCGAAGGGGACCTGCGCGTCGCGCTCCGGCTCGGCCAGCACCCGGCGGGCGTTGGCGAGCGAGAACTCGGCCAGCTCCGCGTCGAGCGCCAGCGGCCGGCCCAGCGCCTCGTTCAGGTCCCAGGTGTGGGTCACCAGCTCCATCACATAGCCGCTGAGCGCGGCGCTGCCGGGCACCTCGCCCCACGGCACGCGCACCGTCGCCGCCATCCGCTCGTCGCCCGCCCACGCCCTCAGCACGCGGGTACGGACCTCCTCGTAGGCGGCCGCCCAGCCGTCGTCGGCGACACCGTCCGCGACCGGGGCGACGGCGAGCCCGTCGCCGCCCTCGCCGACGACCGCGATCCGCCGGCTGCCGCCGACGACATGCCCCAGCAGCGCCCGTACGTCGAACTCGGCACAGGGCGTCGGCCCGGTCAGCTGCTCCGGCCGTACGGTCGCGACCAGCGCGGCGAACTGCTCGGTGGCGCGGGTGTACAGGGGACGGGGGTCGGGGGAGTTCATGTGCTGCCTCTTCCGGTTCCGCGACCGGGCCCGCTGCCCGGCGCTGAGAGAAGCATCGGCCGTAAACCTGACAGCTCCCGTCAACATTTGCTCCCGGTGTCCCGGGGGCGCGATCCTGGGGCCGTGAAGTCCGACCGCCTGCTGTCGATCCTGCTCCTCCTGCAGACCCGGGGCCGGGTGCCCGCGCGTGAACTCGCCGGCCGCCTGGAGGTGTCGGTGCGCACCATCTACCGCGATGTCGAGGCGCTGTCGGCCGCCGGTGTCCCGGTCTACGCCGAACGCGGCCGGCACGGCGGCATCGCCCTGCTCGCCGGGTTCCGCACCGACGTCACGGGGCTGACCGCCGACGAGTCCCGCGCGCTGTTCGTGCTGGCCGCGCGGGGCGCGCACGCCGCCCTCGGGCTGGACTCGGCGCTCGGCTCGGCGCTGCGCAAGGTGATGGCGGCGCTGCCGGCCCCGCACCGGCCCGCCGCCGAGGAGGCCGGCCGCCGGATCCTGGTGGACGCCACCCGCTGGCGGAGCGGCCCGCGCCGGCCCGTCGACCTGGACGTGCTCCAGGACGCGGTGTTCGCCGACCGCCGCCTGCGGCTGCGCTACCGGCACAGCGGCGAGCAGGAGCCGCGGACGTACACCGTCGACCCGTACGGGCTGGTCGCCAAGGCGGGCGACTGGTATCTGGTCGCCGACCGGCGGGGCGCACCGCGGCTGTTCCGGGCCGACCGGGTGCGCTCGGCCCGGCTCCTGGACGAGCCGGTGCGGCGCAGGCCGGGGGTCGAACTGGCCGACGCGTGGGAGGCGCTGCGCCGCCAGGTCGAGGCGCGCCCCGGCGGCCTGGACGTCACCGTACGGGTGCGCCGCGCGCGCCTGGACATGTTCCTGCGCATGCACGGCCCGTCGCTGACCGAGCACCCCGACGACAGCGGGGAGGGCGAGTGGATCACCGCGCGGCTGTCGTACGGCTCGGTGCGCGCGGTGCGCCAACTGCTCGGCTTCTCCGACCAGGTGGAGGTGGTGGCGCCGCCCGGGGCACGCGCGGAACTGCGGGCCGCGCTCGCCTCCGTCACCGGGCTGTACGGGCGCGGTGCGGCGGAGGAGGCGTGAGCCCGTGAGCCTCACTCCGCCGGTGCGTGCGGCTCACTCCCGCCAGTGCCGGCGGCCGATGCTGATCAGCCGCAGCTGCCGGGTCGCGAGCCGGGTGACGCGCTCGCGCTCGGCCTCCGGGGCGTCCAGCGCCTCCAGGAACAGCGAGGCGGTGATCAGCATCTGGTCGACGTACAGATGCGCGAGCATCAGCAGGTCGTCGTCGCTCCACCCCTCGGCCGGCGCGTCCTTGGCCAGTTCGTCCTTCACCTCGCGGGCGAAGCGGGCCAGTTGCTCCCGGATCTCCTCGCGCACCGGCTGGACCCCGCCGTGCCGCTCGCGGGCGATGAAGCGGACGTGGGCCGGGTACTGAGCCACATGACGGGCGATCAGCTCGACGGCGCGCGCGATGCGTTCCTCGCTGTCACCGGCCGTGGACACCGTGGTCCGGATCATCGGGTGCAGGCTGCCCAGCACCTGCTCGACCAGGGCCACGCCGAGGTCCGCGGTGCAGCGGAAGTGCCGGTAGAAGGCGGTCGGGGCGACACCGGCGGCACGGGTGACCTCGCGCAGGCCCAGGCTGCTCAGGCTCTGCTCCTCCAGCAGGGCGAGGGCCGCGTCCAGCAGGGACTGCCGGGTCCGCTGCTTCTGGGCCTGCCGGATGCCGGTCGTGTGACTCATGCCATACAGTTAACAACTGTTCTCCGTAATTTCCAAGCGGTGCGCGCGCTAGACTCGGTAGTCAGTGAACAACTGTTACCGCAAGCGTGCGCCGGCCGGACGCCGGCGAGCGCCGAAGGGGGATCCGATCCCATGCTGTTCCTCGTCGCCGCACTGCTGCTCCTCGGCGTGACCCTGGGCACCGTCGCCCACGCGCCGCTCGGCTTCTCCGCCGTCGCCGCCGTCGTGATCGCCGCCTGGCTCGGCGTCTTCGCCCTCCGCGAGCGCCTCGCCCGCCGGCGCGGCACGTCCCACTGACCCGGCACGCCCCGCCCGCGCCCTTCTCGCCCCACCGCAGGGAGCCAACCGCCATGCACCTGACCGCACCGGCCACCCGCCCCACCGCGACCACGCGCCGCACGCTCACGCGCGACGCCGACGGCATGGCCGTCGCGTCCTTCATCCTCGGCCTGCTCGGCCTCCTCGTCCTGAACCTGTTCCTCGGCCCCATCGCCCTCGCGCTGGCCGCGGTCGCGCTGTGGCGCGGCACGACCCGCCGCGGCCGCGCCTTCCTCGGCCTGGCCCTCGGCGCAGCCGACCTCCTCGTCCTCGCAGTTTTCATGCAGGCGGACCACACGGTGTCCTGGAGCTTCTAGCCTTCGGCGTCCTCGGCGTCCTCGGCGTCCTCGGCGTCCTCGGCGACTCCGGCGTCCGTGGGTCCCCGGTGCGCTGCCGGCTTCCGGCGCCCCCCGGCCCCTCGCCGGCCTCCGGCGTCCCCGGCGCCTGCCCCGCCGGACCGTCCTGCGCTCCTGGCCGCCCGCCCGCGCCCGTAGAATCAGCCCCACCATGGCTTACCTCGACCACGCCGCGACCACCCCGATGCTTCCGGAGGCGGCAGAGGCGCTGACCGCCGCGCTGGCCGTCACCGGCAACGCCTCCTCCCTGCACGCGTCCGGCCGCCGGGCCCGCCGCACGGTCGAGGAGTCCCGCGAGACCCTCGCCGAAGCCCTCGGCGCCCGCCCCAGCGAGGTCGTCTACACCTCCGGCGGCACCGAGGCCGACAACCTCGCCGTCAAGGGCCTGTACTGGTCCCGCCGGGCCGCCGACCCCGCCCGCACCCGCGTCCTGGCCAGCCCCGTCGAGCACCACGCCGTCCTCGACGCCGTGCACTGGCTCGGTGAGCACGAGGGCGCCACCGTCGAGTACCTCCCGGTCGACGCCCACGGCCGCGTCCACCCCGAGGCCCTGCGCGAGGCCGTCGCCCGCGACCCCGGCTCCGTGGCCCTGGCCACCGTGATGTGGGCCAACAACGAGATCGGCACGGTACTGCCGGTCCGCGAACTGGCCGAGACCGCCGCCGAGTTCGGCGTACCGCTGCACGCGGACGCGGTCCAGGCGTTCGGTCAGCTCCCGGTCGACTTCGCGGCCTCCGGGCTGGCCGCGATGACCGTCTCCGGCCACAAGATCGGCGGGCCCTACGGCATCGGCGCGCTGCTGCTGGGCCGCGAACACAGCCCCGTACCCGTCCTGCACGGCGGCGGCCAGGAACGCCACGTGCGCTCCGGCACCCTCGACGCGCCCGCCATCGCCTCCTTCGCCGTGGCCGGCCGGCTCGCCGCCGAGCGGCGCGAGCGGTTCGCCCGCGAGATCGGCGCGCTGCGCGACGACCTGATCGCGGCGGTCCGCGCGGCCGTCCCCGACGCGATCCTCGGCGGCGACCCCGACCCCGCGGGGCGCCTTCCGGCCAACGCCCATTTCACCTTCCCCGGCTGCGAGGGCGACTCGCTGCTGCTGCTCCTGGACGCCCAGGGCATCGAGTGCTCCACCGGCTCCGCCTGCACCGCGGGCGTCGCCCAGCCCAGCCACGTCCTGCTCGCCACCGGCACCGCCCCGGACCTGGCCCGCGGCACCCTGCGCTTCTCCCTGGGCCACACCTCCACCGCGGCGGACGTCGAAGCGGTCGCCAAGGCCATCGGCCCGGCGGTGGAACGGGCCAGGGCGGCGGGGCTGACGTAGCCCGGACCGATCGACGGGCATCGCGGTGAAGCGGGCATCGCGGTGCAGAAGGACACGAGCGACACGGCCCCGCGCGAGTGCGCACGCCGGGCGGAACGGCTCAGGGCGGCGGAAGCGCTCGCGGAACGCGGCGCCCGGGGCGGGTTCGGCGCGGCCGCCGAGGCCCACGCCGCCGCCGGCCGCGCCCACCGGGCGGCCGCCCGGTGAACCGCCATCTGCCGGGCGCGCCGGGCGGGACGTCCCGCGCATCTTCGCCGCCTTCGCCGCCGTCGACGACTTCGATACGGCGGCCCGGGTGCCGCCGGACCCGCGGGATCAGAACGCCCGCGACCACTGACCGCGCGCACCCGTACCCTGGAGGGGCTATGACTGAGACCTCGCCGCGCCCCCGCCCCCTCCGCGTCCTCGCCGCCATGTCCGGCGGCGTGGACTCCGCCGTCGCCGCGGCCCGCGCCGCCGAAGCCGGGCACGACGTCACCGGCGTCCACCTCGCGCTCTCCGCGAACCCGCAATCGTTCCGCACGGGCGCGCGGGGCTGCTGCACCATCGAGGACTCCCGCGACGCCCGCCGCGCCGCGGACGTCATCGGCATCCCCTTCTACGTCTGGGACCTCGCCGACCGCTTCCGCGAGGACGTCGTCGAGGACTTCGTCGCCGAGTACGAGGCCGGCCGCACCCCGAACCCGTGCCTGCGCTGCAACGAGAAGATCAAGTTCGCCGCGCTGCTCGACAAGGCGCTGGCCCTCGGCTTCGACGCGGTCTGCACCGGCCACTACGCGCAGGTGATCGTCGGCGAGGACGGCGGCCGCGAACTGCACCGCGCCTCCGACATGGCCAAGGACCAGTCGTACGTCCTCGGTGTGCTCGACGAGCGCCAGCTCGCGCACGCCCTCTTCCCGCTCGGCGACACCGTCACCACCAAGGACGAGATCCGCGCCGAGGCCGAGCGCCGCGGCCTGGCCGTCGCCAAGAAGCCCGACTCGCACGACATCTGCTTCATCGCCGACGGCGACACCCAGGGCTTCCTCGCCCGCCGCCTCGGCAAGGCCGAGGGCGACATCGTCGACGAGACCGGCGCGGTCGTCGGCACCCACGAGGGCGCCTACGGCTTCACCGTCGGCCAGCGCAAGGGCCTGCGCATCGGCACCCCGGCCCCGGACGGCAAGCCGCGTTACGTCCTGGACATCTCCCCGGTGACCAACACCGTCACGGTCGGCCCCGCCGCCGCCCTCGACGTCGGCGCCCTCACCGCCGTCAAGCCCCGCTGGTGCGGCACCGCCCCCACCGGCCCCGGCACCTACACCGCCCAGCTGCGCGCCCACGGCGGCGAGAGCGAGGTGCGGGCCGAAGTCGTCGACGGCACCTTGGAGGTCTCCTTCACCGAACCGGTCCGGGGCGTGGCGCCCGGCCAGGCGATCGTGCTCTACGACGGCACCCGCGTGGTGGGTTCGGCGACCATCGCGACGACGGTCCGGGCCACGGCCGGGGTGGCGTAGCCAAGGCCACCGCCCCGCGCCGCCGGGGACGGCCCTACGCCCCGTAGAACTCCGCCAGCACCGGCGCCAGCACCTCCGGCTCCACCGCGTGGGTCTGGCCCTCCAGGACGCGGTGCGCCCCCTCGGGCGCGGCCGCCGCCGCCCGCCGGGCCGCCTCCCGCATCCACTCCGGGCTCGCGCCGCCCGCCAGCGCCAGCAGCGGCACCCGCAGGGAGGCCAGCAGGTCGCGCGGGACCGTGCCGTCGCCCATCACGGCGTCGTCGTACGCCAGCGTGGGCGCGACCGCCTCCAGGCCGGGCCACATGGGGGACTGCCGGGCGTTCACGATCATCTGCGGGGCCAGGCCGGTGACGCCGAGGAACAGCTCCACCGCGTCCCCGCGCCGGCCCTCGGCGAGCGCTTCGGCCAGGCCCCGGCTGTAGGCGGCGTGCTCCCGCTCGTGCCCCTCGCGCACCTCGAACGGCGGCTCGTACACCGCGACCCGCCGCGCCGGCAGCCCGCCCGCCGCCGCCCGCAGCGCCAGCGCGCCGCCCGACGAGACGCCGTAGAGCGCCGCGTCGCCGCCCACCGCGTCGAGCACGGCCGCGAGGTCCTCCACCTCGCGCTCCACCGCGTACGGCGCGGTGTCCCCGCTCTCCCCGCGGCCCCGGCGGTCGTACACGACGGCGCTGAAGCGGTCCGAGAGCGCCGTGGCCAGCGGTGCGACCGTGGCGCCCGTCGACATCGCCCCGCTGACCAGGACGACCACCGGGCCCCGCCCGGTGCGGTGGTAGGCGATCGGGGTGCCGTCACGCGAGAGGGTCTTGTTGTCCATGCCCATCAAGACTGCCACGGCACCCCGGACTCACCGGGTTCATCGGGTCACAACACGTCGACGGGTCACAACACTTCGACGTCGTAGAAGCAGAGGTGGTCCTTGATCCGCGCGACCTCCGGCTTCGGGTCCCGATAGGCCCACACCAGGTCGGCCGCGCCCGGCAGGGACCAGTACGAGGCCGTGCCCTTGAAGGGGCACTCCGTGTGCGTGTCCGAGGGGGTCAGCAGGTCGAGGCGTACGTCCTCGGAGGGCAGGTAGTAGCGCGGGGGACAGCCGGTCTCGCGCAGTACCAGCGGGCGCTCGCTCTCCGCCAGGACCTGCCCGCCGTGCACCACGCGCACGTGCTCGTCGCTGCGCTCGATGGTGATCGTGTGTCCTTGGGTCATACCGGAACAGCGCTCACGCGGCCCCGGTTCTTCCCGTCCTGCGCCCGCCCGTGCCCGCCGCGTACCGTGAGGCGCATGAACATCTGTGTCTTCCTCTCCGCCGCCGACCTCGACGACCGCTACACGCGTCCCGCGCGGGACTTCGCCCGGCTGCTCGGCAAGGCCGGCCACGCCCTGGTGTGGGGCGGTTCCGACACGGGGCTGATGAAGGTCGTCGCGGACGGGGTGCAGGAGGCGGGCGGCCGGCTGATCGGCGTGTCGGTGGACTTCCTTTCGGCCAAGGCGCGGCCCGGCGCCGACGAGATGGTCATCGCCGGCGACCTCGCCGAGCGCAAGAAGCTGCTCCTGGAGAAGGCGGATGCCGTGGTCGTCATGGTGGGCGGCACCGGCACCCTCGACGAGGCCACCGAGATCATGGAGCTGAAGAAGCACGGCCGCACCACCAAGCCCGTGGTGCTGCTGAACACGGCCGGCTTCTACGACGGCCTGCGCGAGCAGTTCCGCCGCATGGAGGAGGAGGGCTTCCTGCCCCGGCCACTGTCCGAGCTGGTGTTCTTCGCCGACGAGCCCGCCGGGGCGCTGGCCCACCTGGAAGAGTCGCTGAACGGGGGCTGAGCCGCGGGTGCGACCATGGCGGGCATGGCTACACATGTGATCACCGGGGCCGGTTCCGGCATCGGCGCGGCCCTCGCCCGCCGCCTGCACGCGCGCGGGGACGACATCGTGCTGCACGCGCGCGACGCGGGCCGCGCGAGGGAACTGGCGGCCGCCTTCCCCGGCGCCGGGACCCTGGTCGGCGACCTGTCCGACCCGGACCGCCTCAGCTGGGCGTTCTCCCACCAGTCGCTGCCCGACCGGGTGGACTCCCTGCTGCACGTCGCGGGCGTGGTCGACCTCGGCCCGGTCGGTGAGCTGACACCCAAGGCATGGCACCACCAGCTGAACGTCAATCTGGTCGCCCCCGCCGAGCTGACCCGCCACTTCCTGCCCCAGCTGCGCGCCGCGCGCGGCCACGTCGTCTTCGTCAACTCCGGCTCGGGCCTGAACGCGCACGCCGAGTGGGCCGCGTACGCCGCCTCCAAGCACGGCCTGAAGGCGCTCGCCGACGCCCTGCGCCAGGAGGAGCACGCGCACGGCGTCCGGGTCACCTCCGTCTACCCGGGCCGTACCGCGAGCCCGATGCAGGCCAAGGTGCACCAGCAGGAGGGCAAGGAGTACGACCCGGCCCGCTGGATCGACCCCGAGTCGGTGGCCACCACCGTCCTGATGGCCCTCGACCTGCCCCGCGACGCGGAGGTCAACGACCTGACGGTGCGCCCGGGACGCTGACCCGAGGGGGAGGGGCGAGGGGGAGACCGGGGAGGCCCGTTGGTTCCGCGGACCGGGGAGGCCCGTTGGTTCCGCGGGCCGGGGGAGCCCGGCGGTTTTCTGGGCCGCCCCGGTGTTCCGTAGGCTGACCCGGTGAGTGAAAACAGCCAGTCCAGGTTCGGTGCCGCCACCGGCGTCGGGTCGCTGCCCGGCGGGGACGCCCGGGAGGCCGTCAAGACCGTCACCGGGACCTTCGAGGACTTCCCCTTCCTGCCCGAGCTGCCCGCCCGCGGCCCCGGCGCCGACATGATCGGGCGCACCGCCGGGATGCTCGTCGAGATGTACGCGCGCGTGGAGCCCAGCGGCTGGCGGCTCGGCGACCGGCCCGGCCGGGACACCAAGCGGGCACGGTCCTGGCTGGGGGAGGACCTCGACGCCCTGGAGGAGTTCACCCAGGGCTATGAGGGTGTGCTGAAGGTGCAGGCGGTGGGGCCCTGGACACTCGCCGCCGCCCTGGAGCTGAAGAACGGCGAGGCCGCCCTGTCCGACCCCGGCGCCTGCCGTGACCTGGCCGGCTCGCTCGCCGAGGGACTGCGCTCGCACCTCGCGGAGGTCCGGCGCCGCGTTCCCGGCGCCCGGCTCGTCCTCCAGCTCGACGAGCCCTCCCTCACCGCCGTGCTGCGCGGCCAGGTGCGCACCGCCAGCGGCTACCGCACCCACCGCGCCGCCGACCGGCAGGTCGTCGAGGCCACCCTCCGGGACGTCCTCGGCGTCCACCCCGAGGACCCCGCCGTCGTCCACTCCTGCGCGCCCGACGTGCCGTTCGCCCTGCTGCGCCGGGCGGGCGCCACGGGCATCTCCTTCGACTTCTCGCTGCTCACCGAGCGTGACGACGAGGCGATCGGGGAGGCCGTGGAGGGCGGCACCCACCTCTTCGCCGGTGTCGTGGCGACCACGGACGGCCCATTGTCAGACCCTGCCGGTAGCGTCATGGGTGTCAGAACGCTGTGGCGCAGGCTGGGGCTGCGACCGGGGCTGCTCGCCCAGTCGGTCACCCTCACCCCGGCGTGCGGACTCGCGGGCGCTTCCCCCGCGTACGCGCGCCGTGCGCTCGCCCACTGCGTCCGGGCGGCGAGATCCCTCGCGGACAACCCTGAGTAACGGGAGGACACCACGGTGGCCGGCGACAAGCAGCAAGCGGAGACAGCGGTGCCCGCCGAGGCGCGGGAGCGGCACGCCCGGCTCGCGGACCAGGTCGAGGAGCACCGCTTCCGGTACTACGTCAAGGACGCCCCCGTCGTCAGCGACGCCGACTTCGACCGGCTGCTGCGCTCCCTGGAGGAGCTGGAGGAGGAGTACCCGGAGCTGCGCACGCCCGACTCGCCGACCCAGAAGGTCGCCGGTTCGTACGCCACGGAGTTCACCGCGGTCGAGCACCGCGAGCGCATGCTCTCCCTGGACAACACGTTCAACGACGAGGACCTCGCGGCCTGGGCCGACCGCATCGCCCGGGAGCTGGGCGAGCAGGACTACCACTTCCTGTGCGAGCTGAAGGTCGACGGCCTCGCCGTGAACCTCACCTACGAGCACGGCCGCCTCACCCGCGCGGCCACCCGCGGCGACGGCCGCACCGGCGAGGACATCACCCCCAACGTCCGCACCATCGCGGAGATCCCGGAGCGCCTGGGCGGCGACCGGGTCCCGGACCTCGTGGAGATCCGCGGCGAGGTCTACTTCCCGATGGACAAGTTCGAGGAGCTGAACGCCCGTCTGGTCGAGGCCGGCGACAAGCCCTTCGCCAACCCGCGCAACGCGGCGGCCGGTTCCCTGCGCCAGAAGGACCCCCGCGTCACCGCCGGCCGCCCGCTGCACATGGTGGTCCACGGCATCGGCGCCCTGGAGGGCTACACGGGCCTGGCCCGCCTGTCCCAGGCGTACGAGCTGCTGCACGGCTGGGGCCTGCCCACCTCCCCGTACAACAGGATGGTCGACGACCTGGCGGGCGTGCGCGAGTTCATCGCCCACTACGGCGAGAACCGGCACTCGGTCGCCCACGAGATCGACGGCGTGGTGGTCAAGCTCGACGAGATCCGCCTCCAGGGCCGGCTCGGCTCCACGGCCCGCGCCCCGCGCTGGGCGATCGCGTACAAGTACGCGCCCGAGGAGGTCAACACCAAGCTGATCGACATCAAGGTGGGCGTCGGCCGCACCGGCCGCGTCACGCCCTACGCCCAGGTGGAGCCGGTCACGGTGGCCGGCTCCGAGGTCGAGTTCGCCACCCTGCACAACCAGGAGGTGGTCAAGGCCAAGGGCGTCCTGATCGGTGACACCGTGGTGCTGCGCAAGGCCGGTGACGTCATCCCGGAGATCCTCGGCCCGGTCGTCGACCTGCGCGACGGCGGCGAACGGGAGTTCGTGATGCCCGCCGAGTGCCCCGAGTGCGGTACGCCGCTGCGGGCCATGAAGGAGGGCGACATCGACCTGCGGTGCCCCAACGCCCGCACCTGCCCGGCCCAGTTGCGCGAGCGGGTCGCCTATCTGGCGGGCCGCCAGTGCCTGGACATCGAGCATTTCGGCCAGGTCGCCGCCGCCGCGCTGACCCGCCCGCTGGAGCCGGCCACGCCGCCGCTGGCCGACGAGGGCGACCTGTTCGACCTCACCGTGGACAAGCTGCTGCCCATCACGGCGTACGTCCTCGACCCGGACAGCGGCCTGCCCAAGCGGGACCCGAAGACGGGCGAGGAGAAGGTCGTCACGGTCTTCGCCAACCAGAAGGGCGAGCCGAAGAAGAACACCCTGGCGCTGCTGCGGAACATCGAGGAGGCCAAGGGCCGTCCGCTGGCCCGGTTCCTGAACGGGCTCTCCATCCGCCATGTCGGCCCGGTCGCCGCTCAGGCGCTGGCCCGCGAGTTCCGTTCCCTGGACCGGATCGAACAGGCCACCGAGGAGGAGCTGGCGAACACCGACGGGGTGGGCCCGATCATCGCCGCAGCCCTCAAGGAGTGGTTCGCCGAGGACTGGCACCGCGAGATCGTGCGCAAGTGGAAGGCGGCCGGGGTGCCGTTGGAGGACGAGGGCCCCGGCGAGGACGAGGGCCCGCGTCCGCTGGCGGGCCTGACGGTCGTGGTCACCGGCACCCTCGAACACTTCACCCGCGACGGCGCCAAGGAGGCGCTGCAGAGCCGCGGGGCGAAGGTGACCGGGGCCGTCTCGAAGAAGACGTCTTTCGTGGTGGCCGGCGACAACCCGGGATCGAAATACGACAAGGCGATGCAGCTGAAGGTGCCGGTCCTGGACGAGGACGGGTTCGGGGTGCTGCTGGACAGAGGGCCGGAAGCGGCGGCCGAAGTCGCTCTGCCGACCGGCGAGTAGCGGTTGAAGGCCCCCCGTTCGGCGCATACCAGAGGCATACGGGTGGCCGGGTCGCATTCGGGCAACCGTCGGCGACCGCTGCCCGGGGAAGCCCTCCGCGGCCTACTGTTGAGGGATGCGCCCGCCGTGCCCGACTGCGGCCGGGGCATCCCCGCGCTCCGACGAGCGCGTGGAAGGGTTTTCCAGCGCGGTGCCGCCCAAGGATCGCCGGGCATCGGGCCGCGTGGCGTGGGCACCGCCGGCTGTGAGAGGGACGGGAATGGAACCGACCGAGAGCGCCGCCCCGCACTCACGGCTGCGCCGGATGACCGGCGCGTGGCGCGCGGGCCGGGAGCGCGCGCAGCAGCGCGCGACCACAGGACGGAACCCGGGACGGACCACCGGGCGCACCACGGGACGGACCGCGGAGCGCAGCCCCGGGCACGCGGTCCCCGCCGGCGGACCGCACCCGCGTGTGCACGTCCACGCCGCCCGGCCGGCCGCCGACCGCCCCCACGCGCTGCCGGGCGCCGGACCCGAGCGGCAGCCGTCGCCCCGGCCGGCCCTGCCCGCGGTGCTCGTCGCGGCGGCCGGCCTCGCCCTCGGCGCCGGCTTCTACCGGGCGTTCACCGGCAGCCACGCGCTCTTCCCGTCCGGCACGACCGGCTGGTCGCTGGCCGTGCTCACCGGCATCATCGTCGGCCACCTCGTCATGCTCGGCCGCGCCCGCTGGTGGGGCGGCACCGGTTCCGGCGCCGCCCTGACCCTCGCCGTCCTGCTGCTCTACGGCTGGGCGCCGGCCGGCATGGTCAGCCTCACCGTCGTCGTCCTGGTCGGCATAGCCAGGCACCAGCGCTGGCGGGCCGGTGTGCTGCACGGCGCGGTGGACATCCTCGGCATCGGCGCCGCCGCCCTGGTCCTCGGCGCCTTCGGCCGGGTGCCGACCGTCGAGCAGCCCTGGGACCCGGGCACCTGGACCGCGTACACCGTCCCGCAGGTGGTGCTGGTCGCCGCCGTCCATCTCGCCGTCACCCGCGCCCTGCTGTGGTACCTGCAATCGGGGCCCGCCGAGCCGGTGCCCACCGCCGCCCGCACCGCGCTGGTCCGCCAGGGCCTGGTCGCCGTCGCGCTGCTCGGCATCGCCCCGCTGGTCTGCGTCGTCGCGGTCGCCGAACCGGTGCTGCTGCCGCTGTTCGCCATCCCGCTCATCGCGCTCGACTCCACCCTGTGGATGGCGCGCGCCCGCGCCGAGGAGCAATTGCGCGACCCGCTGACCGGGCTGCCCAACCGGCAGTGGCTCCAGGAGCGCATCTGGACCGCCCTCGACGAGGCCGAACGCGTGGGCGCCCGGGCCGCCCTGATGCTCATCGACCTGGACCGTTTCCGCTCGGTCAACGACACGCTCGGCCATCTCGCCGGGGACCGGCTGCTGCTGCAGATCGCCGACCGGCTGCGGCAGGCGCTGCCGCGCGGGGCGGAGGCGGCGCGCCTGGGCGGGGACGAGTTCGCCGTGTTACTGCCCGTCGCGGACTCCACGACGTCCGCGACCCGCGTCGCCCGCGGCCTGGTCACCACCCTCAGCTCACCGCTCGACCTGGACGGCCTCACCCTCGTCCTGGAGGCCAGCGCCGGCGTCGCCGTCTTCCCCGACCACGCCCTGGACGCCGAGGGCATGCTGCGCCGCGCGGACGTGGCGATGTACCAGGCCAAGCGGGACCGCACGGGCGTGGAGGTGTACGAGTCCAAGCGGGACTCCAACACCCCCGACCGGCTCGGGCTGCTGGGCGACCTGCGCCGGGCCCTGGACGCCCACGAGGTCCAGCTGCACTACCAGCCCAAGGTCCGCTTCGACGGCCAGGTCGCCGGCCTGGAGGCGCTGGTGCGCTGGGTGCACCCCGAGCGCGGCAAGGTCCCGCCGGACGAGTTCATCGCGATCGCCGAGTCCTCCGGGCTGATGCCCCATCTGACGGAGTACGTGCTGGAGACCGCCCTCGGGCAGGTCGCCGCGTGGCGCGCCCAGGGGCTGTTCGTGCCGGTCGCGGTCAATGTCTCGCCGCGCGATGTGCACACCCCCGGGTTCGCCGGTTCGGTGGCCGCCCGGCTGGCCCGGCACGGCGTCCCCGCGGGCTCGCTCCAGCTGGAGATCACCGAGCATGTGCTCCTGGAGGACCCGCAGCGGGCCGCCGACACCCTGGCCGGGCTCACCGCGCACGGCGTGAAGATGTCGCTGGACGACTTCGGCACCGGCTACTCCTCGCTGGTGCACCTGCGCCGGCTGCCGGTGAGCGAACTGAAGATCGACCGCTCGTTCGTGGCCCGGCTCGCGGTGGACACCGAGGACGCCGAGATCGTGCGCTGCACCGTCGACCTCGCCCACTCCCTCGGCCTGCTGGTCGTCGCGGAGGGCGTGGAGGACGACGAGACCTGGGAACGCCTGCGGGACCTGGGCTGCGACGCCGTACAGGGCTGGCTGGTCGCCGCCGCGATGCCGCCCGAGGAGACCACGGCCTGGCTGCGGGCGCGCGGCGCCCGGGGCTGGGTGCGCCCGGCCGCGGCGCTGCCCGCGGTGGCCACCGACGAGTGAGCCCCGGGACCGTCCGCCCCCGGCCCTGACGCGGCGCGCCCGCTCCGGGCGGCCTGCGGTCAGCTCGTCCCGTGCGGCACGAAGTGCCCGGTCAGCAGCGCCAGCCGGCGCTCGTGGGCGTCCTTCGGGAGGCGGCCGCTGCGCGTCAGCGTCACCAGGCCGTGCAGAGCCGCCCAGTACGTCTCCGTGAGCAGTCCCGGGTCGTCGCCCTCGGCCGCGATCGGCTCGACGGCCGCCAGCAGTTCACCGAACGCCTCGTGCAGGGCCGCGGGGGCCTGCGGTGTCGCGAACGGCAGGTCCACCCGGTGGGTGAAGATCGCGTCGTAGAGCGCGGGCCGCTGCCGGGCGAAGGCGGTGTACGCCTCACCGACCGCGGTGAGCGCCGCGCGCGCGCCCTCGGCCGCCGTGCGCGCCGCGCGCAGGCCGACGGCGAGTTCCGCGCACCCCTGCACCGCGACGGCCGCCATGATCGCGTCCTTGCCCTTGAAGTGGCTGTAGAGGACCGGCTGGCTGTACTCGATCTCGGCGGCCAGCCGGCGGGTGGTGACCGCGTCCCAGCCCTCCGCCTCCGCCAGCTCCCGCGCGGCCGTCACGATCAGCCGCTCCCGCTCCGCCCGCTCGCGCTCCCGGCGCGTCTGGATCGTCATACCCCGGATTATAGCGGCGCTAGCCAATCTGCCGACGCTCTGCTAGCTTCACTCTCAGCGCTAGCGCCGCTAGCAAGCGAGTCGTGACGACCGCGATGAATCCGGGAATTCGGGGAGAAGAGACATGACCGTCACCGCGTACACCCTGGCCACCGCGCTCGACCTGTTCTGCCTGTTCCTCGGGTACCGCTTCCTGTGCCGGCCCGCCCCCGCCGCGGCCGGTTACGGCGTCCCCGCCGACCCGGCCGGCGACGCCGGCGCCTACCTCTCGGTCAAGGGGTCGCGGGACGGCGCCCTCGGCCTGGTGGGCCTGGCGCTGCTCGCCTTCGCCGGGGCGCGCGCCGAGGCGTGGTTCATGGCCTGCGTGGCGCTCGTACCGCTCCTCGACACGCTGATCGTCCTGCGCCACGGCGGGCCGAAGGCGGTCGCGTACGGCATCCACTTCGCCACCGCGCTCATCGTCCTGACCAGCGCCGGCCTGCTCTTCGCCCGCTGACCGCACCGGGCAGGAGCGGAGCGGGAGCCGGGCGGGGGAAACCGTTGTACGGACACGCCTCCTCGCCCCCTAGGATTGGCCCCAAACCACACACACTCACCCCAGAGGAACGCTGCATGCCTGGCATCACGCGCGAGGAGGTCGCCCACCTCGCCCGGCTGGCGCGTCTGGAGCTGAAGCCCGAAGAGCTCGACCACTTCGCGGGACAGCTGGACGACATCATCGGCGCGGTGGCCCGCGTCAGTGAGGTCGCCGACCAAGACGTACCGCCGACCTCCCACCCGCTGCCGCTGACGAACGTCATGCGCGCGGACGAGGTCCGTCCGTCGCTCACCCCCGAGCAGGCGCTCTCCGGCGCCCCGGCCCAGGAACAGCAGCGTTTCAAGGTGCCGCAGATCCTGGGGGAGGAGTAAGCAGTCATGACGGACATCATCAAGCTCACCGCCGCCGAGACCGCCGAGAAGATCGCCTCCGGCGAGCTGACGGCCGTCGAGGTCACCGAGGCGCACCTGGCCCGGATCGAGGCCGTCGACGAGAAGGTGCACGCCTTCCTGCACGTCGACCGCGAGGGCGCCCTCGCCCAGGCCCGCGCCGTCGACGAGAAGCGCGAGCGCGGGGAGAAGCTCGGCCCGCTGGCCGGCGTCCCGCTCGCGCTCAAGGACATCTTCACCACCGAGGGCGTGCCGACCACCGTCGGCTCCAAGATCCTCGAAGGCTGGATCCCGCCGTACGACGCGACGCTCACCCGGCGGCTCAAGGCCGCCGGCGTCGTCATCCTCGGCAAGACCAACATGGACGAGTTCGCCATGGGGTCCTCGACCGAGAACAGCGCCTACGGCCCGACCGGCAACCCCTGGGACCTCACCCGGATCCCCGGCGGCTCCGGCGGCGGCTCCTCCGCCGCGCTCGCCTCCTTCCAGGCGCCGCTGGCCATCGGCACCGACACCGGCGGCTCCATCCGCCAGCCGGCCGCCGTCACCGGCACGGTCGGCGTGAAGCCGACCTACGGCGCGGTCTCCCGCTACGGCATGGTGGCCTTCTCCTCCTCCCTCGACCAGGGCGGCCCGTGCGCCCGTACGGTCCTGGACGCGGCCCTGCTGCACGAGGTCATCGCCGGCCACGACCCGCTGGACTCCACCTCCGTCGACGAGCCGGTCCCGCCGGTCGTCGAGGCCGCCCGCAACGGCAGCGTCGCGGGGATGCGCGTCGGCGTGGTCAAGCAGTTCCGCGGCGAGGGCTACCAGGCCGGTGTCGTGCAGCGCTTCGACGAGGCCGTCGAGGTGCTCCGCGGTCTGGGCGCCGAGATCGTCGAGCTGGACTGCCCGTCCTTCGACCTGGCCCTTTCGGCCTACTACCTGATCGCGCCGTCCGAGTGCTCCTCCAACCTGGCCCGCTTCGACGGCCTGCGCTACGGCCGGCGCACCGGCGACGACGGCACGCACTCGGCCGAGGAGGTCACCTCCCTCACCCGTGAGGCGGGCTTCGGCCCCGAGGTCAAGCGCCGCATCATGCTCGGCACCTACGCGCTCAGCTCCGGCTACTACGACGCGTACTACGGCAGCGCCCAGAAGGTCCGCACGCTCATCAAGCAGGACTTCGACACGGCGTTCGAGCAGGTCGACGTGATCGTCTCCCCGACCACCCCGACCACCGCCTTCCCGATCGGCGAGCGCGCCGACGACCCGATGGCGATGTACCTGGCCGACCTGTGCACCATCCCCACCAACCTGGCGGGCAACGCCGCCATGTCGCTGCCCTGCGGCCTCGCCCCGGAGGACAACCTCCCGGTGGGCCTGCAGATCATCGCCCCGGTGATGAAGGACGACCGGCTCTACAAGGTCGGCGCCGCCGTCGAGGCCGCGTTCATGGAAAAGTGGGGTCACCCGCTGCTTGAGGAGGCTCCGTCGCTGTGAGCAACGCACTGTCCAAGGCCAAAGGCTTCAAGAAGTCCAAGTCCGGTACGTACCTGTCCATGGCCACGACCGCCTTCGGCGCGCTCGGTGTCGCCAAGCAGATCAAGAAGGCTCGCGCCGAGAGCGACACGCTGCGCCTGATCGACGCCTCGGTGTCCGCCGTCGCCATCGTCACCGGACTCGCCATCCTCTACCGCGAGCTGAAGCGGCTGGGCGACGACGACGTCCTGCTGGGCTGAGAGGGAAGTTTTCACCGTGACCACCACGACCGATCTGGTGTCGTACGAGGACGCCCTGGCGTCGTACGACCCCGTCATGGGCCTTGAGGTCCATGTCGAACTCGGCACCCGCACCAAGATGTTCTGCGGCTGCTCCACCGCGCTCGGAGCCGACCCGAACGCCCAGACCTGCCCGGTCTGCCTCGGCCTGCCCGGCGCGCTCCCGGTCGTCAACGCGACCGGCGTGGAGTCCGCGATCAAGATCGGCCTCGCGCTGAACTGCTCGATCGCCGAATGGTGCCGCTTCGCCCGGAAGAACTACTTCTATCCGGACATGCCGAAGAACTTCCAGACCTCCCAGTACGACGAGCCGATCGCCTTCGACGGCTACCTCGACGTGCAGCTGGAGGACGGCGAGTCCTTCCGGGTGGAGATCGAGCGCGCCCACATGGAGGAGGACACCGGCAAGTCGACGCACGTCGGCGGCGCCACCGGCCGCATCCACGGCGCGTCCCACTCCCTGCTGGACTACAACCGCGCCGGCATCCCGCTCATCGAGATCGTCACCAAGCCCATCGTCGGCGCCGGCGAGCGCGCCCCCGAGGTCGCCAAGGCGTACGTCCGTGAGCTGCGCGAACTCATCCGGGCGCTCGGTGTCTCCGAGGCCCGCATGGAGATGGGCCAGATGCGCTGCGACGTCAACCTGTCGCTGATGCCGAAGGGCGCCGACAAGTTCGGCACCCGCAGCGAGACGAAGAACGTCAACTCGCTGCGCTCGGTGGAGCGCGCCGCCCGCTTCGAGATCCAGCGGCACGCCGCCGTGCTCTCCTCCGGGGGCACCATCGTCCAGGAGACCCGCCACTTCCACGAGGACACCGGCTCCACCACCTCGGGCCGGATCAAGGAGGAGGCCGAGGACTACCGGTACTTCCCGGAGCCCGACCTCGTGCCGGTGGCCCCGGCCCGCGCGTGGGTCGAGGAGATCCGCGCCGGGCTGCCCGAGATGCCGCTGGCCCGCCGCACCCGTCTCCTGGCGGAGTGGGGCATCTCGGCCACCGACATGCAGGCCATCCTCAACGCCGGCGCCCTGGACCTGATCGTCGCCACCATCGACGCCGGGTCCGACGCCGCCTCCGCCCGCAAGTGGTGGATGGGCGAGCTGGCACGCAGCGCCAACGAGTCCGGCCGGACCCTGGACGAGCTGGTCATCACCCCGCGGCAGGTGGCGCGGGTGACCGAGCTGGTCGTCTCCGGCGACCTGAACGACAAGCTGGCCCGCCAGGTCATCGAGGGCGTCCTCGCGGGCGAGGGCACCCCGGACGAGGTCGTCGACCGGCGCGGTCTGAAGGTCGTCTCCGACGAGGGCGCGCTGACCGCCGCCGTCGAGGAGGCCATCGCCGGCAACCCGGGCGTCGCGGACAAGATCCGCGGCGGCAAGGTGGCCGCGGCCGGCGCCCTGGTCGGCGCGGTCATGAAGGCCACCCGCGGCCAGGCCGACGCGGCCCGCGTCAAGGAGCTGATCCTGGCGAAGCTGGGCGTCAGCGAGGGCTGAGCCACCGCAGGCAGTGCCCCTGGGGGGACGCATCGCACACGATGCGTCCCCCCAGGCACGTCCGGACCCGGCGGCTGCCCGGCGAGGAGCCGACCGGGAAGGCCGTCCATCGGGTAAGCCGGCGACCACCCGAAGGACGTAAGGAATTCACCTGAACGCCCTGTGAATCGGGTCGCAGTCCTGTGAGTAAGCCCACGAATCCGGTAAACGATCACAATCGCCTGCAAGAGTGTCCACACCTTGCTCATGCGTTCTTTGCGGGTCGTTCCGTTCATGGACGACTGTTCCCGGTCAAAGATCCACAAAATGTCATCTGGGAGCACGTTTCGTGGCAGCCCTCGCGCGCTGGTGTGTCCGGCACCGCCTCGTCACCGTTCTGCTCTGGCTCCTCACCCTCGGCGGGGTCACCGTCGCCGCCGCCGTCGCGGGCCCGGCGTACTCCAACGACTACGAGGTCCCCGGCACCCAGTCGGGCCGCGCCACCCAACTGCTCCAGCAGGGCTTCCCCGGCCTCGGCGGCGACAGCGACACCGTCGTCTGGCACACCGCGTCCGGCACCGGCACCGTCCGCGCCGCCGACGTCGAGCAGACGATGACCCGCACCCTGGACCGCATCGGGACCCTGCCCGGGGTGGCCTCCGTGGTCAGCCCCTACCAGGGCCAGGGCACCGACCAGATCAGCCCCGACGGGCACACCGCCTACGCCACGGTCACCTTCACCCACCCCGCGCAGGACATCCCCGCCCCGCAGGCACGCGCCGTCGTCAGCGCCGCCAAGGCGGCCCAGGGCGACGGACTCCAGGTGGAACTGGGCGGCAGCGCCGTCGGCTCCACACTGCCCTCCGGCGGGCACCTCGCCGAGATCCTGGGCGTGGCGGTGGCCGCCGTGGTGCTGCTGCTGGCCTTCGGCTCGCTCGCCGCGTCCCTGCTGCCCATCGCCACCGCGCTGGTCAGCGTCGGCACCGCCTACGGCGCCATCGGACTGCTCGGCCACGCCATGACGGTGGCCGACTTCGCCCCCATGCTGGGCATGCTCATCGGGCTCGGCGTCGGCATCGACTACGCCCTGTTCATCGTCACCCGGCACCGCCGCGGCCTCAAACGCGGCCTCACCGTCACCGAGGCCGCCACCAGCGCCGTGGCCACCACCGGGCGCGCCGTCGTCTTCGCCGGCGCCACCGTCTGCATCGCCCTGCTCGGCATGCTGATCCTGCGCCTCGGCTTCCTCAACGGCGTGGCCGTCGCCGCCGCCTCCACCGTCGTGCTCACCGTCGCCGCCGCGGTGACCCTGCTGCCCGCCCTGCTGTCCTGTATCGGCCCGCGCGCCCTCAGCCGCCGCGAGCGGCGCAGGCTCGCCGCACACGGGCCCGAGCCCGAGGTGCCCACCGGATTCGCCGCCCGCTGGTCGGCCTTCGTGGAACGCCACCCCAAGCTGCTCGGCACGCTCGCCCTGGCCGTCGTCGCCGTCCTGGCCCTGCCCACCTTCTCCCTCCACCTCGGCACCTCCGACCAGGGCAACGACCCCGCCTCCTCGACCACCCGGCGGGCCTACGACCTCGTCGCCGACGGCTTCGGGCCCGGCATGAACGGGCCGCTCACCCTGGTGACCCGGGTGCACGGCGCCGAGGACAAGCTCGCCCTGGACAACCTCGGCACCACCCTGCGCGCCACCGAGGGCGTGGCCGCGGTCGGCCCGGTGACCTACGACACCGGTTCCACCACCGCGTACCTGAACGTCGTCCCCGACTCCGCCCCCCAGTCCCAGCGCACCAGCGACCTCGTCGACCGGCTGCGCGGGCAGGTGCTGCCCCGCGCCGAGACCGGCACCTCGCTGGACGTGCACGTGGGCGGCGTCACCGCCGGGTACGACGACTTCGCCGGTGTCATCGTGGGCCGGCTGCCGCTGTTCGTCGGCGTGGTCGTCGGCCTGGGCTGCGTGCTGCTGCTGCTCGCCTTCCGGTCCGTCGGCATCCCGCTCAAGGCCGCCGTCATGAACGTCGCCGCGGTCGCCGCCGCCTTCGGCGTGGTCGTCGCGATCTTCCAGTGGGGCTGGGGCAGCGAGTTCCTGGGCCTGGGCCGGGCCGGGCCCATCGAGCCGTTCCTGCCGGTGATCATGGTCTCGGTGCTGTTCGGGCTGTCCATGGACTATCAGGTCTTCCTGGTCAGCCGGATGTACGAGGAGTGGCTGGAGACCGGCGACAACCGGCGTGCCGTGCGCGTCGGCCTCGCCGAGACCAGCCGGGTGATCAACTCCGCGGCCGTCATCATGATCTCCGTCTTCCTCGCCTTCGTGCTCAGCGGCGACCGGGTGATCGCCATGTTCGGCATCGCGCTGGCCGCCGCCGTCGCCCTGGACGCCTTCGTGCTGCGCACCCTGCTGGTGCCCGCCCTGATGCACCTGCTGGGCCGCGCCAACTGGTGGCTGCCGCGCCGCCTGGACCGCGTCCTGCCGCGGATCAGCATCGAGCCGCCCGAATGCCGGGCCGCGCATGAGAGGCTCGGCGACGTCGTGGCCGAACTGGCGAAGGAGCAGCAGCGGGATGTACGCGATATCCCTGGGTGAGGACGGGGCCGAACTGCGGCCCCTGGAGACCTGGCACGCCGAGGAGTTCCTCGCGCACCTCGACCGAGGGCGCGACTTCATCACCCGGCACGTCCCCTTCGGGGCGCACGCCACGGACGTGGACTCCGCGCGCGCGGTGCTGCGCGCGTACGCCGACAAGCGGGCCGCCGACAGCGGCTCCCTGCACGGGCTGTGGCTGGACGGCACGCTGGTGGGCGGGGTGCTGTTCCGGATCTTCGACGCGGCGACCGGCATGTGCGAGGCCGGCTGCTGGCTGGAGCCGGCCGCGACCGGCCGGGGCCTGGTCACCCGCGGGGCGCGGGTGCTGATCGACTGGGCGTTCGAGGCCCGGGGCATGCACCGCGTGGAGTGGCACGTCTCCTCGGCCAACGGGCCCAGCGTCGCCGTGGCCCGCCGGCTGGGCCTGTCCCGTGAGGGCGTGCTCCGCGAGAACTACCCCTACCGGGGGATGCGCCAGGACACCGAGATCTGGGCGGTGCTCGCCCCCGAGTGGCGCGCGGCCCGCGCCGATGACGCGCACAAGGTTCGTTAAGACGCCTCTCAGAGAGCGTCCGTACGGTGCCCGGCATGGGAACCACGACCGCAGACGACACGACCGCAGCCACCACCGCCCCCGAGGCGGAGCACGACCAGCAGGCCCCCGGGACCCCCAGGACCGCCGAGACCACCGAGCCCGGCCCGGCGGCCGGCACCGGGGGCGAGAAGACCGGGGCGGCGGCCGGGACGGAGGAGGCCGAGGCCGAGGAGGCCGAGGCTGAGGGGGCGGCCGGCGCGGCGGCCGTGACGTCCGGCGAGGAGGCCGGGCAGGACCGTCCGAACGGGCCCGCGCAGGGCGCCGCCGCCGTCGTCTCCGCCGCGCTGGGCCTCGTCTCGCTCAGCGGCAGCTGGCTCGGCACCGTCGCCGGAGCGCGCGAACAGCTGATCGGCCAGCTCCGGACCGCGACCTCGGCGAGCGTGGCCACGCAGGTCAAGGAGATCTACGGCGACGCCTGGCACACCACCGCCCTATGGGGCGGCGTGTTCGCGCTGGTCGCCCTGATCGCCGGCGTCGCGGTGCTCGCCCGGCCCGCGTTCGGCGTGCCGGGCCGTGTGCAGGCGCCCTGGATCAAGTCGGTCGCCTGGGCCGGTGTCGCGCTCGGCGTGGTCGGCCTGCTGCTGGCCGTGCTCAAGTACACCGACGTCCTGCTCGGCCTGCCCTCCGCCTGACCGGCCGCCGGGCCCGCACACCCAGGGGCCCCGGGACCGCCGTAGGTACCTCTTACGGCGGCTCCGGGGCCCCCGCGCGCGTCTAAGGCCCCCGGCGGCCCCGAAGATGCGGAACTCTCCCGATGCCGCCGGCCCCCCTGGCCGACGAAGGTGGTCCATGGCACCGGACCGACGGTGCCGGACACCACCGTCAGAGGGAGACCGGACCCCATGTTCCTCACGTACACGCTCTACCAGCTGCGCTCCGCCGAACTGCGCCACCAGGCCGACCAGGAGCGCTTGGCCCGCGAGGCCGTCCTCGCCCGCCGCACCGAGCACCGCCCTGCCGCCGAGGAGACCCGCGAGGCGGAGGGCCATAGCGGCGGCCCCCGCAGGCACCGGTTCACCCGGGCCGCATGACCCCCGGCCCCCGGAACGCGCCCGGCCGTCGCGGGGGGACGGCCGGGCGCCTTCCGGGCTCCCCACCGGCACCGGCCCCCCGCCTTCCGGGCTCCCCACCGGCACCGGCCCCCCGCCCTCCGGGCCCCGCGCCGGGACCGGCCCGCCGCCTCACACCGGCCGCCCGGCGGAAAACCGGTGCCGCACTGTCAGACCCGCGTGCGATCCTCTGGACCGTGGAGACCAGGTCTGTCAGTCCGGTGTTCGTGGGCCGCGCACACGAGTTGGACACGCTGCACGAGGCGCTCGCGGGCGCGGCCGCGGGCGAGCCGCAGGCGTTGCTGCTGGCCGGCGAGGCCGGCGTCGGCAAGACGCGGCTGGTCGAGGAGTTCGCCGCCGTCGCCGGCCGCCGGGACGCGGTCGTCGCGCTCGGCGGCTGCGTGGAGATCGGTGCCGACGGACTGCCGTTCGCGCCGTTCTCCACCGCCCTGCGCGCCCTGCGCCGCGAACGGCCCGAGGCGTTCGCCGCCGCGGCCGCCGGCCAGGAGGAGGAACTCGCCCGGCTGCTGCCCGAACTGGGCGAGCAGGGCGCCGCGCGCGGCGCGGGCCGGCACGACGAGGAGGGCATGGCCCGCCTCTTCGAGCTGACCGCCCGCCTCCTGGAGCACATCGCCGCCGAACACACCGTGGTCCTCGCCCTGGAGGACCTGCACTGGGCCGACGCCTCCACCCGGCACCTGCTCGCCTACCTCTTCCGCACCCTGCGCACCGGCCGCCTGATCGTCCTGGCCACCTACCGCTCCGACGACATCCACCGCCGCCACCCGCTGCGCCCCCTGCTCGCCGAACTCGACCGGCTGCGCACGGTCCGCCGGATCGAACTGGCCCGCTTCACCCGGCAGGAGGTCGGCCGCCAGATCGCCGGCATCCTCGCCACCGAACCGGACCCGGCCCAGGTCGACGAGATCTTCGCGCGCTCCGACGGGAACGCCTTCTTCGTCGAGGAACTCGCCGTCTGCGCCCACGAGGGCTGCATCGACCTCAGCGACTCCCTGCGCGACCTGCTCCTCGTGCGCGTCGAGGCACTGCCGGAGCCCGCCCAGCGGGTCGTGCGGATCGCCGCCGAGGGCGGCTCCACCGTCGAGCACCGGCTGCTCGCCGCCGTCGCCCGGCTCACCGAGGACGACCTGATCGAGGCGCTGCGGGCCGCCGTGCACGCCAGCATCCTCACCGCCGCCCCCACCGGCGACGGCTACCGCTTCCGGCACGCCCTGGTCCGCGAGGCCGTCAGCGACGACCTGCTGCCCGGCGAACGCTCCCGCCTCAACCGCCGCTACGCCGAGGCCTTGGAGGACGACCCGGCGCTCGTCCCCGCCGACCAGCGCGTCATGCGGCTGGCCAGCTACTGGTACCACGCGCACGACGCCGCCAAGGCCCTGCCCGCCGTCCTGGACGCCTCCGTCACGGCCCGCTCCCGGCACGCCTACAGCGAACAGCTACGGCTCCTTGAGCGGGCGATGGAGCTGTGGGACACCGCCCCCCAGGACGTACGGGACCGGCTGCGGCCGGTGGACTACGCCGAGGTCTACCCGCCCTGCGGCTGCGATCCGGCCACCACCCCGCTGCGCTATCTGGACCTCATGGCCGAGGCCGCCGTCGCGGGCCGCTTCTGCGGGGAGCGGGACCGCGCCATGAAGATCATCAAGCGGGCGCTGCGCCTGCTGGACGACGAGCACGACCCGCTGCGCGCCGCCTGGTTCTGGATCCAGCGCTCCCGCCTGGTCCAGTCGAAGGCCCAGGGCGACGGCTGGCAGGAACTGGCCCGCGCCCAGGAGCTGGTGCGCGGCCTGCCGCCGTCCGAGGTGCACGCCGAGGTGCTCGCCCACGTCGCCAACTGGTCCATGGTGCACCGGCCGGGCCCCGACGCGTTCTCGGCCGCCGAACAGGCCGTCGAGTACGCGCGCATGGTCGGCGCCCGCGAGATCGAGATGAACGCGCGCCTGACCCTGGCCGGCCTCATGGTCGACGCCGGCCATGTCGATGCGGGACTCGCCGGGATGTACGAGGTCCAGGAGCGCACGGTGGCCGACGGCATCACCGCCGTGGCCGGGCGTTCCTACGTCAACCTGCCCTCCGAGCTGGAGTCCGTGGGCCGCTCGCGCGAGGCCGTGCCCCTCCTGGAGCAGGGCATCGCCTACACCCGGCGGTTCGGGCTGCTCGACCAGGAGGCGTGGGCGTGGGGCAATCTCGCCGAGTCGCTGTTCACCCTGGGCCGCTGGGAGGAGGCCGCCGAGGCGGCGTCCCGGTCCCGGCGGGTGGGCCAGAGCGCCCGGCCGCGGGCCTTCCACGCCCGGATCCGCGCCGAACTCGCGCTCGCCCGCGGCGAGACGGCCGAGGCCGCCGCCCATCTGGCCGAGGCCCGCACCCACTTCGGCACCTACGACTGCGCGCCGCAGCACAGCCTGCCGCTGAGCCGCATCGCGATCGGCGTGGCGGCCGGCGAGGGCCGGCTGCTGGACGCCCGCACCGCACTCGACGGCGTGCTGGACACCGGCTTCCCGCCCGGCACCCAGCGCTACGGCTGGCCCCTGCTCCTTGCCGCGGCCACCGTGGAGGCCCGCGCGGCCGGGCTGCCCGCCGCCGACGCGGGCCGCTCCCGCGCGCTCGACGGCATCCGCCGGGGCGCCAAGTCGCTCAGCACCAACGTGCCCGTCTGGCAGGCCCACGAACGCTGGGTGCGCGCCGAACTGCTGCGCGCCGAGGGCCGGGGCCGCCCGGAGGACTGGACCGGGATCGTCGCCGCGTTCGAGACGCTGGAGCGGCCCTACGACCTCGCCCGCGTCCGCTGCCGGCTGGCCGAGGCGCTGCTGCTGGCCGGCGAGGAGGACCAGCGGGACCGCGCCACCGAACTGCTCCGGCTGGCCCACGCGGTCGCCGAGCACCTGCGGGCCCGCCCGCTCGCCGAGGCCGCGGCCCTGCTCGCCCAGCGCGCCCGCCTGTCCCTGACGCCCGCCCCGGGGCAGCGCCCCGCGCCCGCCGACCCCGCCGCCGCTCTCGGCCTCACCAGCCGGGAACGCGACGTGCTGCGCCTGGTCGCGCTGGGCCGCACCAACCGCCAGATAGCCGAGGAGCTGTTCATCTCGCCCAAGACCGCCAGCGTCCACGTCTCCAACATCCTCGGCAAGCTCGGCGTCTCGGGCCGCGGCGAGGCGGCGGCGGTGGCCCACCGGCTGGAACTGTTCCCGCAGGCGGCCGAGGAGGGGGTGCTTGCGGGATAACGTGACCCGGGAACCAGCCACGGAGGAGCCGTGTTGTACCAGATCGAGTTCCCCGAGCGCGCGGCCGGACAACGGACGCGCTGCCCGAGGGCAGGCGCAAGCTCCTGGAGCGCGGCCTCCACAAGCTTGCCGAGGACCCGTTCACGCCGGTGTCCCAGGCGGTGAGCGGCGAGGACATCCGGGTCGTGTCCGTCGCTCCGGGGCTGACCGTCGACCACATGGTGCACCGGGCGTTCCTGATCCTGGTGTCCGTCGCGAACCTCGATCAGTCCCTCATCGACGAGTAGCGCTCCTCACCGCACCTCCAGCTCCAGAATCCGGTCGTCCCCCCTCTTCGGGGTGCCGCGGCCGTCGGTGTCGCCGGTGACCAGCCAGAGCCGGTTCCCGCCGGCCGGTGCCACGGTGCGCAGCCGGCCGTAGGTGCCGGTCAGGAAGGCTTGCGGCGGCGCGGCGGCCCGGGTGCCGTCCAGCGGGACCCGCCACAGGCGCTGACCGCGCAGTCCGGCCAGCCAGACGGACCCCTGGACGCAGGCGATGCCGCTCGGGGAGGCCTGGTCGGTGTGCCACTGGGCCACCGGGTCGCGGTACTTCGCCTCGCCGGCCCGGCCTTCCGCGTCGGGCCAGCCGTAGTTCCCGCCGGGCGCGATCGCGTTCAGTTCGTCCCAGGTGTCCTGGCCGAACTCGGAGGCGAACAGCCGCTGCCGGGTGTCCCAGGCCAGGCCCTGCACATTGCGGTGGCCGTAGGAGTACACGGGGGAGCCGGGGAACGGATTGCCGGGGGCCGGCTCGCCGTCCGGGGTCAGCCGCAGGATCTTGCCGCCCAGGGACTTGATGTCCTGGGCGAGTCCCCGCTCACCGCTCTCGCCGGTACCCGCGTACAGCATGCCGTCCGGGCCGAAGGCGATCCGGCCGCCGTTGTGGACGACCCCCTTGGGGATGCCCCGGAACACCGTGTCCGGCGCGCCGAGCTGCTCCCCGGCCGGTTTCCGCTCGTCGTACAGCATCCGGACGATGCGGTTGTCCGAGGCCGAGGTGAAATAGGCGTAGATCAGGTGATCGGTGGCGTAATCGGGGGAGAGCGCGATGCCGAGGAGGCCGCCCTCGCCCTGCGGCGCCACCCCGGAGACCGTGCCCAGCTCGGTCTTGCGCCCCGTCCTGTCGTCGATCCGGGTGAGGGTGGCCCGGTCGCGGGAGGAGACGAGCAGCCCGCCGCCGGGCAGCGCGGCCAGGCTCCACGGGCTGTCCAGGCCCTCCGCGACCGTGCGCAGCACCGTCACCGAGCCCTTGGCCGGCGGCGCGCTCCGCGTGGGCGCAGGTCCGGGGGAGGAGGGCGCGGCCGCCGTGGAGCCGGGGGCCGTACTCTCCAGGCCGGGCGGCGGGCCCCCGGAGGAGCAGCCGGCCGCCAGCAGCAGCGCGGCGGCGGTCAGGACGCCCGGCACAGCTCGACCTCGCACGATCATGTCCCTTCGACGCGGCGGTGGCACCCCTGCACCTCTCATACACCGCCCGCGCCCTCCAGGTTCCCGATCGGCCCGATCCGACGCCGCCGCGACCGGCCGGCCTCAGTCCCAGGACCCCCGTGCGGCCGGCAGCCGGCCCAGCTCCGCCAGGTCCCGCCCCGTCAGGCGCAGCGCCACCGCGCCCGCGTTCTCCGCGACCCAGCGCTCCCGCTTGCTGCCGGGCACCGGTATCACGAGCGGGCTCTGGGCGAGCAGCCAGGCCAGGGCCACCTGGGCCGGGGTGACGTGCTCGCCGTGCCGCGCGGCGACCCGGCGCAGACCGGCCACGACCGGCTGGTTGGCGGCCATCATCTCGGCGGTGAACCGGGGGTGGCGGGCGCGCAGGTCGTCCGGTTCGAAGCCCTGGCCGGGGGTGAGCGTGCCGGTCAGGAAGCCGTTGCCCAGCGGCATCGCGGCCAGCAGGCCCACGCCCCGCGCCGCGCACCAGGGCAGCAGGGACTCCAGCGCCTCCGGCGCCCACACCGACAGCTCGGCCTGCACCGCGCTCACCGGGAACACCTGCTGCACCCGCTCCAGCTGCCGAATCGTTCCGTCGTACAGTCGTGCCCCCGACCGGCGTCCGCCGCGCACCCCCACGGCGCACAGCCCGAGCGCCCGCACCTTCCCGGCCCGCACCAGCTCCGCCATCGCCCCCCAGGTCTCCTCCACGGGGACCTCCGGATCGGCGCGGTGCAACTGGTACAGGTCGATCACATCGGTCTGCAGCCGCCGCAGCGAGGCGTCGCAGGCCCGCTTCACGTACCCGGGGCGGCCGTTGGCCACGATGTGCTGGTCGCCCACCAGCAGCCCGGCCTTCGTGGAGACGAACGCGTCCGCCCGCCGCTCCTTCAACGCCCGCCCCACCAGCAGCTCGTTGGTGAACGGGCCGTACATGTCGGCGGTGTCCAGCAGCGTCGAGCCCAGGTCCAGCGCCCGGTGCACCGCCCTGAGCGACTCCTCGCCCCGCCGCCGGGAGGCGGTGTACGCCCAGCTCATCGGCATGCACCCCAGTCCTACGGCCCCCACCGCGAGCGCCGTCGCGCCGATCGTCCTGCGCTCCACCTCGCCGTAACCCTCCCTCTCTCGCGGTCCACCAACCTAACCTCTGCCTCCGCGGGCACCTGGCATAGCCTCCTGACCATGAGTGCTGACGTGTGGCTGCCCATCCCGCCCGAGGAGATCGAGGGGCTCCCCGAAGGCCCGCGGTACCTGTTCTGGGACGGCGGCGAGGACGGTACGCAGCCCTTCCCCGGGGACCCGGCCGACTGCGCCGTGTACGTCGTGCCGTACATGAAGCGCGGCCCGGTCAAGGCGCGCCCCTTGCCGCGGATGCGCGCCCTCCGGGTCGTCCAGACCCTGACGGCCGGCGTCGACGACGTCCTGGCGCACCTGTCCGACCTGCCGCCGGGCGTCCAGGTGTGCAACGCGCGAGGCGTGCACGAGGCGAGCACGGCCGAACTCGCCCTCACCCTCGTCCTCGCCTCGCTGCGCGGCGTCCCCGGCTTCGTCCGCGCCCAGCAGCAGGAGCACTGGCAGGGCGGCTTCCATCCCGCGCTCGCCGACAGGAGCGTCCTCATCGTCGGCTACGGGGCCATCGGCTCGGCCATCGAGGACCGGCTCGCGCCCTTCGAGGTCGCGCGGGTGGCGCGCGTGGCGCGCTCCGCGCGCACCTCAGCGCGCGGTCCGGTGCACCCGCTCACCGATCTGCCCGGCCTGCTTCCGCACGCCGACGTCGTGGTGCTGTCCACGCCCTTGACACAGGACACCCGCCACCTGGCCGACGCCGCGTTCCTGGCCCGGATGAAGGACGGCGCCCTCCTCGTGAACGTCGCCCGCGGCCCCGTCGTCGACACCGAGGCACTGCTGGCCGAGCTGAAGGGCGGCCGCCTCACCGCCGCACTCGACGTGACCGACCCCGAACCGCTGCCCCCGGGGCACCCCCTGTGGCACGCGCCCGGCGTGCTGATCAGCCCCCACGTCGGCGGCCCCACCTCGGCCTACCTGCCCCGCGCCAAGCGGCTGCTCGCCGCCCAGCTGCGCCGCTACGCGCACGGCGAACCGCTCGCCCACGTGGTCCTGACCACGGACGGGACCGGCGCCTAGGGCCTGTCTGACCATTCCCGTCTGCCGCGCGACGCCATGCACGCCCTCTCGCCGCACCGGGCGCAGAGCCGAGTACACCCAGTACGAGGCTCTCCGCCCGGCACCCCGAGAGCACGCACCTGACGCCGCGCGGCCGCCCTCCGGGCGACGACGGGAATGGTCAGACAGGCCCTGGCCCGCTCCGGGCACGGTCGGCGACCCCCCGGACGCGGTCCGTACCCGCCCTCTCGGTGATCGTCACGGAGCGTAGAGAAGCTATGTCCCTGAGTGACGAGACTGGTGTATCGTCCCGACAGGGGTAGCGCCGGGCACCGTCCCGGCGCCGGGACGAACATGTCGGACTGCGAGGGGGGCGACGGGCGATGCACGGCCTATGGACGAACCATCCGACGCGGCGGGGCCGCCACCGGCGGCCCGGGCACCCGGCCGCCGCGCACTGCCGCGGCCACCACAGCGGCCCGCACCACCGGCCCGGCGAGCACAGCGGGCCCGGGCACCGCGGGCCCGGCGGCCGCAGGAGGCACACCCACCCGGCACAGCGGGCCCAGCGGGACCCGGCGGCAGGCACCGGGAGCATCCGGTGAGCCCGCCCACCCCCGCCCTGACCAGGCCCGACGAAGCGTCGCGGCCGCTGTCCCCGACCGGCCCGCGGCCGGTTTCGCCGCCGGCCGCGGACGGTGGCGCCCGCCGACTGGGCCCCCAGCTCCTGCTCGCACTGGTGTGCGCGGGGTACGCCGTGGGTTCCGCGTGCGACTGGGGCTCGCACGCGGTCGCCCTGGTCATGGGCGACTTCGGGCTGAGCGCCGCGGCCGGCACCGCGGCCGTCTCCTGCGGCCTGTACGCGCGCGGCCGCCGCGTCCGCTTCCGGTCCGCCTGGCTGCTGTTCTCCCTCTCCTCGGCGATGGGCGCCCTGGGCAACGGCGTCTGGGGGTGGTACGAGGTCGTCCTCGACGAGCCGGTGCCCAGCCCCAGCTACGCCGACCTGTTCTTCCTGTGCTTCGCGCCGCCCGCGATCGTCGGCCTGCTGGTGCTCGCCAAGCGGCCGGTGACGCGGGCCGGATGGGTCTGCCTGGCGCTGGACGCCTGGCTGATCGGGGGCTCGCTGCTCACCCTGTCGTGGAGCCTCGCGCTGGCCCAGGCGGCCCGGTTCGACGGGCCGAGCGTCGCGCACACCGCGCTCTCCCTGGCCTATCCGCTGCTGGACATCGCCCTGGTCAGCATGGTGCTCGCGCTGCACTTCCGGCGCTCGCCGCTCAACCGCACCGCCGTCAACACCGCGATCGGCGGCCTGGCCCTGACCGTGCTCAGCGACGCCCTGTTCACCTCGCCGCTGCTGCACAGCAACTACCGCTCGGGACAGCTCCTGGACGCGGGCTGGTTCGCCGGCTCACTGCTCCTGGCGTACGCCCCCTGGGTCGCCGCCCGGTACGGCGGCGAGCCGGCCGAGGACCGCCGCGCCCCGGACGGACACACCGGGCCCGCCGATCACCTCCGCGCCGGACGGCCCGCGAGCGGCCCCGCCGCCCACCACCAGGGGACCGGTCCCCGCCGCGGGCCCCGCGCCACGGCCGACGGCCACCCGCACGCGACCCACCCGTACGCCACCCGTCCCTACGAGGCCCGCCCGCACGAGACCGTCCCGCACGAGACCCTCCCGCCCCGCGCCCCGGCGTACGCCGGGCACGCGCCCGGGACGGGCGACGGCGGCCACACGCGCGTGGCCGACGGACGCGGGCCCGCACCCGGCGGCCCCGCGGACGGGGCGCACGAGCACGTGCCCGGACAGCGCACGGCACCGCCCGGCGAGCACGCCCGGCCGCCCGTGCCCGCACCCGATCACGACCGCTATCCGGCCGGCCGGCCCATCGCCGGCTCGCTCGCCGCCCTCACGCCCTACCTCGCCGCCGGCGTGTGCACGCTGGGAGTCCTCTACAACGTGCTCAACGGCCACAGCGTCGACCGGGTGGTGCTGATCACCGCCGGCGCCGTGGTGCTCGCCCTCGTCGTCCGCCAGGGCATCATGCTGCTCGACAACATCGCCCTCACCCAGGAACTGGCCCAGAAGGAGAACCACTTCCGCTCCCTGGTGCAGGGCTCCAGCGACGTCATCATGATCGCCGCGCCCAACGGCATCCTCCGCTACGTCTCGCCGGCCGCCGCCGGGGTGTACGGGCGGCCCGCCGAGGAACTGGTGGGCACCGAGCTGGCCGGCCTGATCCACCCCGAGGACCTGGGCTGCGTGGTGCACGAGGTGCGCCGGTTCCTCACCGCCGGGCCGCTGGAGGAACCCACCGCCCGCATCGAGTGCCGGTTCCGCTCGGGCGACGGCGGCTGGCTCAACGTCGAGTCGACCATCAACCGCCATCACGGCGGCCTGATCTTCAACAGCCGGGACGTCACCGAGCGGGTGCGCCTGCAGGCACAGCTCCAGCACAACGCCGAGCACGACCCGCTCACCGACCTGCCCAACCGCGCGCTGTTCACCCGGCGCGTGCAGCAGGCCCTGTCCGGCCGCCGCTCGACCGACCACGGCACCGCCGTGCTCTTCATCGACCTGGACGGCTTCAAGGGCGTCAACGACACCATCGGGCACCAGGCCGGGGACGCGCTGCTCGTGCAGGCCGCCCGCAGACTCCACGAGTCGGTCCGGCACGGGGACACCGCCTCCCGGCTCGGCGGCGACGAGTTCGCGGCCCTGATCCTCGGCGACGGCACCCGCGACCGCGCCGCCCGCGAGGGCCACATCCTGGAGCTGGCCGACCGGCTCAGAGTGACCCTCTCGCAGCCCTATCTCATCGACGGCAACGATGTCCGGGTCGCCGCCTCCATCGGCGTCGCCTTCGCCGAGACCGGCCTCGGCGCGGGCGAGCTGCTGCGCAACGCCGACCTGGCGATGTACCGGGCCAAGGCGGCCGGCAAGGGCCGCGTCGAGCTGTACAAGCCGCAGATGCAGCAGGACGTGGTCCGCAAGGCGGAGCTGGCCGGCCGGCTCAGGTCCGCGCTGAGCGACGGCGAGTTCACCCTGCTGCACCAGCCGGTGGTCCGCCTCTCGGACGGCCGGATCACATCGGTCGCCGCCCAGGCGCGCTGGCGCTCCTCCCAGGGGGTGCTCTTCACGCCCGCCGAGTTCCTCCGGGTCTCCGAGGACAGCGACAAGACCGCCGAGCTGAACCGCTGGCTGCTGGAGGAGGCCGTCGAACAGGCCGCCGAGCGCGCCCGGACCGGCCTGCCCGTGCCCGTGGTGGTCCGCACCGGCGCCCGCCGCCTGGTCGACCGCTCCCTGCCGCCCGGCTCGGTGGAGACGCTGCTGACCCGGCACGGGCTGCCCTCCGGCGCCCTCGTCGTCGAGCTGGCCGACACCGACCCGCGGGTGCCGCTGGACGAGCTGGAGCGGCGCCTGTCCGCCCTGAGGCGGCTCGGTGTGCGCATCGCCCTGGACGGTTTCGGCAGCGGCCACGGGGCGGTCACCGCGCTCCGCAGGCTCCCCGTCGACGTACTGAAACTCGACCGCGGCCTGGTCGAGGGGGTGGTCGAGTCGGCCCGCCTGTACAAGATCACCAGCGGGCTGCTGCGGATCGCCGGCGATCTCGGACTCCAGTCGGTGGCCGACGGCGTCGACCTGCCCGAGCAGGTCGTGGCCCTGCGCGCGATGGGCTGCACCCACGGGCAGGGCATGGCGTTCGCCGGCCCGCTGGACGAGTACCGGCTGCGCCGGGCGCTCGCCTCCGGCCGCTGCCCGGTGCCGCACTCACCGGCCGAACCGGCGTTCGCCGTGCGGGGCGGCGCGGGCGGGTACGGCGGGCCGTCGCCGGCCGTCTTCCGTGGCGGGACGGCACTGCGCCCACATAATGAGACGCCCGTCCCACCCACTTGACAGTGAGTGCGTGCCGGGGGGAGGGTCAGTGCCATGCGCACCCGAATTCTCGTACTTGGACAGCGCGTCGGCTGAGCTGGGACCCACCGGAGGAGATCCGGAATCCCCAGCGACCCTCACCGGCGCGCTCCCCTCGCTTGCCTCACGGCACGAGGGGTTTTTTGTTGCACGGGCACCGGCCGCACCCCGGCCGCACACCGTGCGAACCCGGCGAAAGCCGACACCAGAAGCTTCGTAGAACCTCAGCATCGAGAAGAGAATGCCGATGACCGAGCAGGCCACCGGGGCCCACCATCCGCAGCCGCGGCCCCGATCCGGAGGACACCAGTCCGCGCCCGAGCATGTCACGGGTGCGCAGTCCCTCATCCGCTCGCTTGAGGAGGTCGGCGCCGACACCGTGTTCGGCATCCCGGGCGGGGCGATCCTGCCCGCCTACGACCCGCTGATGGACTCGACCCGGGTGCGCCATGTCCTGGTCCGGCACGAGCAGGGCGCGGGGCACGCGGCGACCGGGTACGCGCAGGCCACGGGCAGGGTCGGTGTCTGCATGGCGACGTCCGGTCCCGGTGCGACGAATCTGGTCACGCCGATCGCGGACGCGCACATGGACTCGGTGCCGCTGGTGGCGATCACGGGCCAGGTCGCCTCCAAGGCGATCGGTACGGACGCCTTCCAGGAGGCGGACATCGTCGGCATCACCATGCCGATCACCAAGCACAACTTCCTGGTGACCAAGGCGGAGGACATCCCGCGGACGATCGCGGAGGCGTTCCACATCGCCTCCACCGGCCGTCCCGGTCCGGTCCTGGTGGACATCGCCAAGGACGCCCTCCAGGCCAGGACCGTCTTCACCTGGCCGCCCGTCATGGACCTGCCCGGCTACCGGCCCGTCACCAAGCCGCACGCCAAGCAGATCCGCGAGGCCGCCAAGCTCATCACCGCCGCCAAGCGGCCGGTCCTCTACGTCGGCGGCGGCGTCCTGAAGGCCAACGCCACCGCCGAGCTGAAGGTGCTGGCCGAACTCACCGGAGCGCCCGTCACCACCACCCTGATGGCGCTCGGCGCGTTCCCCGACAGCCACCCGCTGCACGTGGGAATGCCGGGCATGCACGGTGCGGTCACCGCCGTCACCGCGCTGCAGAAGGCCGACCTGATCGTCGCCCTCGGCGCCCGCTTCGACGACCGCGTCACCGGCAAGCTGGACAGCTTCGCCCCGTACGCCAAGATCGTCCACGCCGACATCGACCCCGCCGAGATCGGCAAGAACCGCGAGGCCGACGTGCCGATCGTCGGTGACGCCCGCGAGGTCATCGCCGATCTGGTCCAGGCCGTGCAGAAGGAGCACGCCGAGGGCCACCGGGGCGACTACAGCGCCTGGTGGAAGGACCTCAGCCGCTGGCGCGACACCTACCCGCTCGGCTACGACCAGCCCGCGGACGGTTCCCTGTCGCCGCAGCAGGTCATCGAGCGGATCGGTCAGCTCGCCCCCGAGGGCACGATCTTCGCGGCGGGTGTGGGCCAGCACCAGATGTGGGCGGCGCACTTCGTCACGTACGAGCAGCCCGCCACCTGGCTGAACTCCGGCGGCGCCGGGACCATGGGCTACGCGGTCCCGGCCGCCATGGGCGCCAAGGCCGGGCGGCCCGAGCGCGCGGTCTGGGCGATCGACGGCGACGGCTGCTTCCAGATGACCAACCAGGAACTGACCACCTGCGCCCTGAACAACATCCCGATCAAGGTCGCCGTCATCAACAACGGCGCCCTCGGGATGGTCCGCCAGTGGCAGACCCTCTTCTACAACCAGCGCTACTCCAACACGGTCCTGCACTCCGGCCCGGACGACGTCAACCCGGAGGCCCGGGGCACCCGCGTCCCCGACTTCGTCAAGCTGTCCGAGGCCATGGGCTGCCACGCGATCCGCTGCGAGCGCCCCGAGGACCTGGACAAGGCCATCGAGGAGGCGAACGCGGTCAACGACCGCCCGGTCGTGATCGACTTCATCGTCCACGAGGACGCCATGGTCTGGCCGATGGTCGCCGCCGGCACCTCCAACGACGAGATCATGGCCGCCCGGGACGTCCGACCCGACTTCGGCGACAACGACGACGACTGAGAGCCCGCCCGAGGACTTCAGGAAGGTACGACCGTCATGTCCACCAAGCACACGCTCTCGGTCCTGGTCGAGAACACCCCCGGCATCCTCGCCCGGATCGCCGCCCTGTTCTCCCGCCGCGGCTTCAACATCGACTCGCTCGCGGTGGGTGTCACCGAGCACGCCGACATCTCCCGGATCACCATCGTGGTCAGCGTCGAGGACCTGCCGCTTGAGCAGGTGACCAAGCAGCTCAACAAGCTCGTCAACGTGCTCAAGATCGTCGAACTGGAACCCGGTTCGGCCGTGCAGCGCGAACTCGTCCTGGTGAAGGTGCGCGCCGACAACGAGACGCGCTCCCAGATCACCGAGATCGTCCAGCTCTTCCGCGCCAAGACCGTCGACGTCTCCCCGGAGGCGGTGACCATCGAGGCCACCGGGTCCAGCGACAAGCTGACCGCCATGCTCAAGATGCTGGAGCAGTACGGCATCAAGGAACTGGTCCAGTCCGGCACGATCGCGATCGGCCGCGGCGCCCGTTCGATCACGGACCGGTCGCTGCGCGCCCTGGACCGTTCGGCGTAACGACACGTTCGGGCGGCCGGGCGACACCGGCCGCCCGGATACCGAGACCCCGAGACTTCCCGTCACCTCACCGGCATACGGTGGGACGCACAACCTGCACACCAAGGAGAGAACCCAAAGTGGCCGAGCTGTTCTACGACGCTGACGCCGACCTGTCCATCATCCAGGGCCGCAAGGTCGCGGTCATCGGCTACGGCAGCCAGGGTCACGCCCACGCGCTGTCGCTGCGCGACTCGGGTGTCGACGTGCGCGTCGGCCTGCACGAGGGCTCCCGGTCCAAGGCGAAGGCCGAGGAGCAGGGCCTGCGCGTGGTGAGCCCGTCCGAGGCCGCCGCCGAGGCCGACGTCATCATGATCCTGGTGCCGGACCCGATCCAGGGCCAGGTCTACGAGGAGCACATCGCGCCGAACCTGAAGGACGGCGACGCGCTGTTCTTCGGCCACGGCCTGAACATCCGCTACGGCTTCATCAAGCCGCCGGCCGGCGTGGACGTGTGCATGGTCGCCCCGAAGGGGCCGGGTCATCTGGTGCGCCGTCAGTACGAGGAGGGCCGCGGTGTCCCGTGCATCGTGGCGGTCGAGCAGGACGCCTCGGGTGGCGGGTTCGCGCTGGCGCTGTCGTACGCCAAGGGCATCGGCGGCACCCGGGCCGGCGTCATCAGGACGACGTTCACCGAGGAGACCGAGACCGATCTGTTCGGTGAGCAGGCCGTGCTGTGCGGTGGGACGGCGGCGCTGGTGAAGGCCGGTTTCGAGACGCTGGTCGAGGCGGGTTACCAGCCGGAGATCGCCTACTTCGAGTGCCTGCACGAGCTGAAGCTGATCGTCGACCTCATGTACGAGGGCGGCCTGGAGAAGATGCGCTGGTCGATCTCGGAGACCGCCGAGTGGGGTGACTACGTCACCGGCCCGCGCATCATCACGGACGCCACCAAGGCGGAGATGAAGAAGGTCCTCGCGGAGATCCAGGACGGGACGTTCGCCCGGAACTGGATGGAGGAGTACCACGGCGGCCTGAAGAAGTACAACGAGTACAAGCAGCAGGACTCCGAGCACCTCCTGGAGACCACCGGCAAGGAGCTGCGCAAGCTCATGAGCTGGGTGAACGAAGAGGCCTGAGCGGAGCGCCCCGCGACGGTGCCGCCTGCTGCGGGCACCGTCGCGGGGCTCTGTCCTGAACCCCGCTCCTCCAGCGCCGGAGGGGCTGTTTTTCGTTTGGCCGCCGTGTCCAGCCACTTCCGGGTGATCCTGCCGCAGAGGCGCAATCAGCACCGCGCAGCGCCACTAGACTGCTGCACAACAACGCGTCAGGCCCACAGCGTCGTGCGTCTTCCACGCGGCATGCCCCTCCACCGCCTGCGGCCGTCGGGACGGCCGTCCGCATTGGACTTGTGAGGACTCACGTGAGCTCGAAACCTGTCGTACTCATCGCTGAAGAGCTGTCGCCCGCCACCGTCGACGCGCTCGGCCCGGACTTCGAGATCCGGCACTGCAACGGCGCCGACCGTGCCGAACTGCTCCCCGCCATCGCCGACGTGGACGCGATCCTGATCCGCTCGGCCACCAAGGTCGACGCCGAGGCGATCGCCGCCGCGAAGAAGCTCAAGGTCGTCGCCCGCGCCGGGGTCGGCCTGGACAACGTCGACGTCTCCGCCGCCACCAAGGCCGGCGTCATGGTCGTCAACGCCCCGACCTCCAACATCGTCACCGCCGCAGAGCTGGCCTGCGGCCTGCTCCTCGCCACCGCCCGCAACATCCCGCAGGCCAACGGCGCGCTGAAGAACGGCGAGTGGAAGCGCAGCAAGTACACCGGTGTCGAGCTGGCCGAGAAGACCCTCGGTGTCGTCGGCCTCGGCCGCATCGGCGCCCTGGTCGCCCAGCGCATGTCCGCCTTCGGCATGAAGGTCGTCGCCTACGACCCCTATGTGCAGCCCGCGCGCGCCGCGCAGATGGGCGTCAAGGTGCTGACCCTGGACGAGCTGCTCGAAGTCTCCGACTTCATCACCGTGCACCTCCCCAAGACCCCCGAGACCCTCGGCCTCATCGGTGACGAGGCGCTGCGCAAGGTCAAGCCCAGCGTGCGCATCGTCAACGCCGCGCGCGGCGGCATCGTCGACGAGGCGGCGCTGTACTCGGCGCTCAAGGAGGGCCGGGTGGCCGGCGCCGGCCTCGACGTGTACGCCAAGGAGCCCTGCACCGACTCCCCGCTGTTCGAGTTCGACCAGGTCGTGTGCACCCCGCACCTGGGCGCCTCCACCGACGAGGCCCAGGAGAAGGCGGGCATCGCCGTCGCCAAGTCGGTGCGCCTCGCGCTCGCCGGCGAGCTGGTGCCCGACGCGGTCAACGTCCAGGGCGGGGTCATCGCCCAGGACGTCAAGCCGGGCCTGCCGCTCGCCGAGCGCCTCGGCCGTATCTTCACCGCGCTCGCGGGCGAGGTCGCCGTCCGCCTCGACGTCGAGGTGTACGGCGAGATCACCCAGCACGACGTCAAGGTGCTTGAGCTGTCCGCGCTCAAGGGCGTCTTCGAGGACGTCGTCGACGAGACCGTCTCCTACGTCAACGCGCCGCTGTTCGCGCAGGAGCGCGGCGTGGAGGTGCGCCTGACCACGAGCAGCGAGTCCACCGACCACCGCAATGTGGTCACCGTGCGCGGCACCCTGGCCGACGGCGAGGAGGTCTCGGTCTCCGGCACCCTGGCTGGCCCCAAGCACCTGCAGAAGCTCGTCGCCGTCGGTGAGTACGACGTGGACCTCGCGCTCGCCGACCACATGGTCGTCCTGCGCTACGAGGACCGTCCCGGCGTCGTCGGCACGGTCGGCCGGATCGTCGGCGAGGCCGGTATCAACATCGCCGGCATGCAGGTCGCCCGCGCGGCGGTGGGCGGCGAGGCGCTGGCCGTGCTGACCGTGGACGACACGGTGCCGGCGGGGGTCCTCACGGAGGTGTCGGCGGAGATCGGGGCGACGTCGGCGCGTTCGGTGAACCTGGTCTGACTTCGCCGCACGTCCCCGGGGGCTGCCGCCCCCAGGCCCCCGCTTCGGCCTGAACGGCCTCGTCCTCAAACGCCGGACGGGCTGGTGAGAACCAGCCCGTCCGGCGTCCTTCGTCTGCGGGCCCCGCTCAGACCAGTGCCTCCACCGTCTCCGCCGCCCCCTCCGGTGCCGTCTCCCCGCCGCGCACCCGGCGCAGTGTCGTCGCCGCCCCGAGGGCGGCCAGGGCCAGGATCGCCGTACCCGCGATGGCCGCGCCCTGCATCCCGCTGGTGAACGCCTCGCGGGCCGCCGCCGTCAGGGTCTGGCCGGTGCGGCCCGGCAGGTGGGCGGCGACGGCGAGCGCGCCGCCGAGGGTCTCGTGGGCGGCGGCGGGGGCCGAGGCCGGCATCTCGTGGCGGTAGACCGCAGTGCCGATGGAGCCGAGCACCGCCATGCCCAGCGCGCCGCCGAACTCCGAGCCGGTCTCCAGCAGCGAGGAGGCCGCGCCCGCCTGCTCCGGCGGGGCCGCGCCCAGCGCCAGGTCGGTCAGCTGGGAGATGACCATCACGGCGCCGGAGGAGAGCACGCCGCACGCCGCCAGGACCAGCCACAGGGAGTCCGTCCCGGCCAGGGCCAGCAGCGCGTAACCGGCCGCGCCGATCGCGAAGCCCGCGGTGACGACGTACGCCCGGTCGACACCCCTCTGGACCAGCGAGGTCGCCAGCGGGGCGGCCATCCCGATCGGCACCGAGGGCAGCAGCGCCCACAGGGCGGCCTCCAGCGCGCTCCTGCCGAGCACCGACTGCAGGTACTGCGTGGTGAAGTACGCCGAGCCCATCATCGCGAACGCGGAGACGAGGTTCAGGGCCACCGCGGGGGCGAAGCCCCGGCCGCGGAACAGGGCCGGCGAGATCATCGGGGAGGCCGCGGTGCGCTGGCGGCGCACGAAGAGGACCGCGAAGAGCAGGCCGACGGTGATCGAGACGACGTAGAGCGGGTGCGCGCCCTCGGAGGGGATCTCCTTGAGGCCGTAGACCACGGGCAGCACCGCGGCCATCGACAGAGGCACGCTGATCAGGTCGAAGCGGCCGGGCGCGGGGTTCTTCGACTCGGGCAGCAGGACCGGGCCGAGCACCAGCAGCAGCGCCATCGCGGGCAGGTTGACCAGGAAGACCGAGCCCCACCAGAAGAACTCCACCAGGACGCCGCTGAGCACCGAGCCGAGCGCGATGCCTGCGGTCATCACGCCGGTCCAGATGCCGATCGCCTTCGCCCGCTGGCCGGGGTCGGTGAACAGGGTGCGCACGATCGCCATCGTCGAGGGCATCAGGGTCGCACCGCCGATGCCGAGCACCGCGCGGGCGGCGATCAGTGTCTCGGCGCTGTTCGCGTACGCGGCCACCAGGGAGGCGGCGCCGAAGGCGGCGGCCCCGATCAGCAGCAGCCTGCGGCGGCCGACGCGGTCGCCGAGCGAGCCCATCGTCATCAGCAGGCCGGCCAGCACGAACGCGTAGATGTCGAAGATCCACAGCTGCTGGGTGCCGCTCGGCTCCAGGTCCGCGCTGATCGCCGGGATGGCGAAGTAGAGGACCGAGACGTCCATCGAGACCAGCAGCAGCGGCAGCATCAGCACGCCGAGGGCGGTCCATTCACGGCGGCCGGCGCGGCCCGTCCCGGCCGGGGTGGTGCTCGTGGTGCTCGTCGAGTTCGTCATGCCGAGGAATGTACAGACGTCTTATACGGGTGTCTAGAACACTTGTATAAGTCATGCGTCTAGGACGCTTGTATGGATCGTGGGTAGGGTGGAGCGCATGGGACATCGTGAGGATCTGCTGGCGGGCGCGAAGCGCTGCCTGCTGGCCAAGGGCTTCCTGCGCACCACCGCGCGCGACCTCGTCAAGGAGTCCGGGGCCAACCTGGCCTCGATCGGCTACCACTACGGCTCGAAGGACGCGCTGCTGGTGGAGGCGTACGTGGCGTTGATCCAGGAGGCGGGGGACAGCTACGGGCCCGGCTGGGGGGCGGACGGCGCGACGCGCTCGGCCCCCGGGTCGCTGGAGCGCTTCCATGAGGTGTGGGCGAGCGTCATCCGCTCGGTGCCCGAGTCGCGCGCGATCTGGCTGCTGAGCTTCGAGCTGATCTTCCAGGGCGACCGCGTGCCGGAGGTGCGCAAGCTGCTCGCGCGGGCGCAGGAGGAGGGCCGTTCGGGCATCGTCCCGCTGTTCAACGACGTTCCCGAGGCCGACCTCGACGCGGCGACCGTCGACACCGAGGGCCGCCTCTACCAGACCCTGTTGCAGGGGCTCATGGTGCAGTGGCTCTTCGACCCGGACACCGCCACCGGCGCCGACCAGCTCACGGAGGGCCTGCGCCGGGTGCTCGCGGGCGCCGCACAGGGCCGTTAGGGCGACCCGCCTCAAGCGGCAGGGCGACCCCGCCTCAAGCGGCAGGGCGACCCCGCCTCAAGCGGCAGGGCGACCCCGCCTCAAGCGGCAGGGCGACCCCGCCTCAAGCGGCAGGGCGACCCCGCCTCAAGCGTCAGAGCCGACCCGCCTCAAGCGTCAGAGCCGCGCCGCCTTCAGCGCCATGTGCAGCAGCAGCCGGTCCTCGCCGTCGTCCAGGTCGAGACCGGTGAGCTGCTCCACCCGGGACAGGCGGTAGTACAGGGTCTGGCGGTGGATGCCCAGCTCGGCGGCGGTGCGGCCGGCCTGGCCCGCGCAGTCGAGGTAGACCTCGGCGGTGCGGGCCAGCTCCTGGTGGGCGGGGGAGCGCAGGGCGTGCACGGCCGGGTCGTACGCGGCCTGCGGCGGCAGCGCCGTCAGCAGCCGGAACGGCCCGATCGACGCCCACTGGGCGACGGGCCCCAGCCGTGGTTCGGCCAGCGCGGCCCGCGCCGCCGCCGACGCCTGCGTCCAGGCCGTGCCCAGCTCGGCCAGCCCCGTGCGGGCGGCGGCGATCCCGCCGGCGGCCGCGCCGCCCGCCCGCTCCAGCAGCCGGGTCGCCACCGACACCGCCGGGGCCGGCGTGTCCGTGGAACGCAGCCGCACCAGCAGGGCCAGGCACTGGGCGGCCGTGCCCCAGGGCAGCGTGCACAGGGCCGTCGCGCCCGGCAGCGTACGGACCGAGGGGGCGTCGTCCGGGTCGGCCGAGGGCCACGGCGCCACGCACACCACCGTGTGCGGCCCGTCGGCGCGCGCGCCCAGCGCCGTCCGCAGTTCGGCCACCGCCATGTCCCGGGGCCAGCCCTCCTCGGCGGCCAGCACCGCCCGCAGCTCCCGGGTGAGGTCGGCGCCGTGCTGGGCCTCGTCCGCGAGCAGCGCGCCGATCCGCCCGGTCACCCGCATGGCCGCCGTCAGCTGCTGCTCGGTGGGCCCGGGATCGTCGACCAGCAGCCAGACGTAGCCGAGGACGACACCCCGATGGCGTACCGGCAGGCAGATCCGCCCCCGGTAGACGCCCGCCTCGGGGGTGGGCGGGATGCGGACCGGGCCGGTGGCGCGGGTGATGCCGAAGCCCTCGAACCAGCGGCGGACGGCCGCGGTGGAGCGGCGGGTGAGGATCGAGCGGGTGCGCACCGGGTCCAGGGCCGAGGGGTCCAGGTCGCCCTCGCTGTCGTAGGCGCCGAACGCGAGCAGCTCGAAGTCGCGGTTCTCCAGGGTGGCCGGCGCGCCGAGCAGCTCCGAGATCTCGTCGACCAGCTCCTGGTAGTCACCCCTGTAATCGGCCATCACCCGGGCATTCTCTCCCATTCTCCCGGGGCTTTCATACATCTGTCTGAGATCGGCGGCACGGATGCGTGACAGCTGTCGATGGCAGACGATCGGAGCGTTCCCTACCTTTCACGGTGGTTCTCCGTGCCGTTCCCGAACGGTCGGGTTTCGGTCTCCTTGCTCACCTGTGGAGGTGCCCCGTGCTGGGTCCCGTGATTCTTGCCGCGTCGCGCAGCGACCGGATGCGCCGCCTGATCTCGGCGGCCCCGGTGACCAAGCAGGTCGTGGACCGTTTCATACCCGGCGAGGGCGTGGACGACATCGTCCCCATCATCGAGGACCTGACCGCGCGCGGCCTGGAGCTGACCATGGACGTGGTCGGCGAGGACATCACCACCCCCGAGCAGGCCGGCGCCGCCCGGGACGCCTATCTGGCGCTGATCGACCGGATCAAGGACCTGGAGCTGGGCGAGAAGGTCGAGATGTCGGTCAAGCTCTCGATGTTCGGCCAGGCGCTGGACGGCGGCCACGAGCTGGCCCTCGCCAATGTCCGCCCGGTCGTCGAGGCCGCCGCCGCGATCGGCACCACGGTCACCCTGGACGCGGAGGACCACACCACCCTCGACTCGATGTTCGCCATCCACGAGGAGCTGCGGAAGGACTTCCCGCAGACCGGCTGCGTCATCCAGGCCTACCTCTTCCGCACCGAGGCCGACGCGCGCCGCCTCGCCGCCGCCGGCAGCCGCGTACGGTTGGTGAAGGGCGCCTACAAGGAGCCCGCCGAGGTCGCCTACCAGAACAAGCACGAGATCGACAAGGCGTACGTCCGTGTCCTGCGCGTCCTGATGGAGGGCGAGGGGTATCCGATGGTCGGGTCCCACGACCCCCGCCTGATCACCATCGCGCAGGAGCTGGCCCGCACGGCCGGCCGCAAGCTGGACGAGTACGAGTTCCAGATGCTGTACGGCATCCGCGGCGACGAGCACCTGCGGCTGGCCGCCGAGGGTCACCGCATGCGCGTCTACACCGCCTACGGCACCGACTGGTACGGCTACTTCATGCGCCGTCTGGCGGAGAAGCCGGCCAACCTGCGCTTCTTCCTCCGCTCGATGGTCAGCAAGGGCTGAGCCCGCACCGCCCGCCCGCCACCCCGCTCAAGTCAAGGAGTTACGGAACCCATGGACGCTGTGACCCAGGTCCCCACGCCCGTCAACGAGCCGGTGCACGGCTACGCCCCCGGCTCGCCCGAGCGGGTCCGGCTGGAGGCCAAGCTCAAGGAGCTGGCCGAGAACCCGGTCGACCTGCCCTGCACCATCGGCGGCGAGAAGCGCCTGGGCGGCGGCGAGTCCTTCGAGGTCGTGCAGCCGCACCGGCACAAGGCCGTCCTCGGCACCGGCCGCCACGCCACGAAGCAGGACGCGCAGGACGCCATCGACGCGGCGCTCGCCGCGGCCCCCGCCTGGCGCGCGATGTCCTTCGACGACCGCGCGGCGATCATCCTGCGCGCCGCCGAGCTGCTGGCCGGCCCCTGGCGCGAGACCATCGCCGCCTCCACCATGCTCGGCCAGTCCAAGACCGCCCAGCAGGCGGAGATCGACAGCCCCTGCGAGCTGGTCGACTTCTGGCGCTTCAACGTGCACTACGCCCGTCAGCTCCTGGCCGAGCAGCCCCCGGCCAACTCCCCGGGCGTGTGGAACCGCATGGACCACCGCCCGCTGGAGGGCTTCGTCTACGCGATCACGCCGTTCAACTTCTCGGCGATCGCCGCCAACCTGCCCACCGCGCCCGCGCTGATGGGCAACGTGGTGATCTGGAAGCCGTCCCCGACCCAGACCCACGCCGCCGTGCTGCTGATGAAGCTGCTTGAGGAGGCGGGCCTGCCCAAGGGCGTCATCAACCTGCTCACCGGCGACGGCATCGAGGTCTCCGAGGTCGCCCTGAACCACCGCGACCTGGCCGGCATCCACTTCACCGGCTCCACCAAGACCTTCCAGCACCTGTGGAAGACGGTCGGCAACAACATCGAGAAGTACCGCACCTACCCGCGCCTGGTCGGCGAGACCGGCGGCAAGGACTTCGTGGTCGCCCACCCGAGCGCCGACCGCGCGATCCTCAAGACCGCCCTGACCCGCGGCGCCTTCGAGTACCAGGGCCAGAAGTGCTCGGCCACCTCGCGGGCGTACATCCCGGCCTCCGTGTGGAACTCCGGTTTCAAGGAGGAGTTCGCCGCCGAGGTCGACTACCTCACCATGGGTGACGTCACCGACCTGTCGAACTTCATCGGCGCGGTCATCGACGAGCGGTCCTTCGCCAAGAACAAGGCCGCCATCGACCGGGCCGAGCAGGACCCGGCCTGCACGATCGTGGCGGGCGGCAGCTACGACGACTCGGTCGGCTACTTCGTCCGCCCGACCGTCATCGAGTGCACCGACCCGGAGAACGAGGTCTTCACCACCGAGTACTTCGGCCCGGTCCTCGCCGTGCACGTCTACGAGGACGACAAGTACGACGAGATGCTGACCCAGATGGAGTCGGTCTCCGACTACGCCCTCACCGGCTCGGTCGTCGCGAACGACCGCGCGGCGGCGGCGTACACGATGGAGAAGCTGCGCTACGCGGCCGGCAACTTCTACATCAACGACAAGTCGACCGGTGCCGTCGTCGGCCAGCAGCCCTTCGGCGGCGGCCGCGCCTCCGGCACCAACGACAAGGCCGGCGCCCCGCAGAACCTGATGCGCTGGACGCTGACCCGCGCCATCAAGGAGACCCTGGTCCCGCCGACCGACTACGGCTACCCGCACATGGGCTGACGCCCCGGGCGCACCCGACGGGCCGGTTCCGGAAACGGACCGGCCCGTCCGCGTGCCCGTACGCGTCCGGGGTCGTACGCGTCCGGGGTCGTACGCCGCGACCGGACCTTAGCCGGGCATCTCCGTGCGCTCCCACCACTCGTACACGGGCAGCCTGCCCTCGTCCGTCTCCGTGTGCCGCGAGGTCGCCCGGAAGTGCTCGTAGCCGCCGCGCAGCTCGACCTTCACGTCCTCGCCCGGTGCCGGGCGCGCGACGATCCGTTCGGGCAGGTCCCGCGGGCCGCCCTCCAGGCATGCCCTGTCCGTGTCGTCCATGACCTCAACCGTTCCCCGGCCGCCCGCCGATGCCGCCCGCCGGGCCGAGGATCAGCCGGGTGGGCGAGGCGGGGGCCGCCGTGCGGGCCCGTGCGGACCGGCCGGCGCCCCCGCGATACTGGCCCGATGACCGCCAGGCTCCGCACCGCCCACACGGCCCAGCTCACCCCCCGCGACCTGCGGGCCGTCCGCGGCCTGCTGGACGGCGCCTTCGACGGCGACTTCGGTGACGACGACTGGGACCACACGCTGGGCGGTGTGCACGTGCTGGTGGAGGACGGGCGCGGGATCGCCGGGCACGGGGCCGTCGTCATGCGGCGGGCGCGCTGCCGCGGGCGGTGGCTGCGGGTCGGGTACGTCGAGGGGGTCGCGGTCCGCGCGGACGTACGGCGCGCCGGGACCGGCGGCCGGATCATGGGCGCCCTGGAGGAGGTCGTCGCGCGGGCGTACGCGTTCGGCGCCCTGTCCGCGAGCGAGGACGGCGCCGGGCTGTACCGGGGGCGGGGCTGGCGGGTGTGGGGCGGACGGCTGTGCGCGCTCGGCCCGGACGGGGTGGTGCGGCTGGCCGGGGAGGAGGGGACCACCTATGTGTGGCCCGGGTCCGCCGACGCCGGGGATCTGGGGGACGAACTGCTCTTCGACTGGCGGGACGGCGATGTGCTCTGAGATCCGCGCAGGTCAGGGCGGTGCCGTCGGCGGACGGCCGGGGCCGCCGTCTCAGATAGTAGGAAGTCCGAGTAATGGTGCAGACAGGCGCGCGGACCTCCCTTAGCTTGGGAGGAGAGCCGAACGATTCGCTCCATCCAGCGAACGGCGGTCGTGAGCCGGGCCCCGCGCAGGTCACCCCTGCGGCCCTCGCTCCCCGCCCTTCCGGCGTCTTGCAACCCCCCTCTGCCCAGGCACCCCGCTGTGTCTTCTCGAAGGAGTCGATCCCTCATGGCCGAGACGACCGTCCGCCGCCGCGTCCGCCACGCCTCCCGCACCGGCGAGTCCGACCGCAAGAACGCCGCCGCCGCCCTGCAGCGCGCCCTCGACCGCCGCGACAACGGCGGCGAGACCGGCCACTGAGCGGACCGGCCACTGAGCGGACCGGCCACTGGGCGGACCGGCCACTGGGCGGACCGGCCACTGAGCCGTCCCGCCCGCGTCCGCCGCCCGCCCGGCATCCGTCCGCCGCCCGTCCGTCGTCGCCCTCGTCCACATGGCGGACAGTCCGTGTCAGCTCTCGGGACGAGGAGTAGGGTTCCGGCATGTCTCGCAGCATCGATCTCGCAGTGATCCCCGGTGACGGCATCGGCCAGGAAGTCGTGGCCGAGGGACTCAAGGTCCTCACCGCCGTCCTCCCGCAGGACGTGAAGCTGGAGACCAAGGAGTACGACTTCGGCGCCCGGCGCTACCACGCCACCGGTGAGACCCTCACCGACGCCGACCTCGACGCCCTCAAGGGACACGACGCCATCCTGCTCGGCGCGATCGGTGACCCGTCGGTGCCCTCCGGCGTGCTGGAGCGCGGCTTCCTGCTCAAGCTCCGCTTCGCCTTCGACCACCACGTCAACCTGCGCCCGAGCAAGCTCCTGCCCGGTGTGGCCACCCCGCTCGCGGGCGACCCGCGGATCGACTTCGTGGTGGTCCGCGAGGGCACCGAGGGCCCCTACACCGGCAACGGCGGCACCATCCGCAAGGGCACCGAGCACGAGGTCGCCACCGAGGTCTCCGTCAACACGGCCTACGGCGTCGAGCGCGTGGTCCGCGACGCCTTCGCCCGCGCCCAGGCCCGCCCGCGCAAGAAGCTCACCCTGGTCCACAAGAACAACGTGCTGACCTTCGCCGGTCACCTGTGGACGAACATCTTCCACCGGGTGGCCGAGGAGTTCCCCGAGGTCACCACCGAGTACATCCACGTCGACGCGGCGACCATCTACCTGGTCACCCAGCCCGAGCGGTTCGACGTGATCGTCACCGACAACCTCTTCGGCGACATCATCACCGACCTCGCCGCGGCCGTCTCCGGCGGCATCGGCGTCGCCGCCTCCGGGAACATCAACCCGGGCGGTGCCTTCCCGTCCATGTTCGAGCCGGTGCACGGCTCGGCCCCGGACATCGCCGGCCAGGGCAAGGCGGACCCCACCGCCACGGTGCTCTCCGTCGCCCTGCTCCTGCGCCACCTCGGCTACGAGGCCGAGGCGGCCCGCGTCGAGGACGCCGTCTCCGCCGACCTCGCGGAGCGCGGCACGCTGCCCGCGCGCAGCACCTCCGAGATCGGCGACGCGCTCTCCGTACGAGTAGCCGGCTGACCCGCCGCGCTCCTCGAACACATCGAAGCCGTCGGGTCGCATCAGCGCCCGGCGGCTTTCCTGTGTCCGCCGCCGGGTGCCACCATCAATCCCGGGGCCGCCTCTCACCCCGATTCCGTCCACCGCGGACCCCGCGCGATAATCGAACGCGGAGCCGCGGTATGAGGGAATGCTCGGACGTCCAACCACTGGCCGGACACCCGGCCGTGCGGGCGTGAATGCGGCCCGTCACGACAACCGGTGAAGGACATCCACTCATGACGACGCCCACGATCGAGCTCAAGCCCTCCGCCACCCCGCTCTCCGCCACCGAGCGGGAAGCGATGCTGGCCAATCCCGGATTCGGCCGCCACTTCACCGACAACATGGTGACCATCCGGTGGACGGAGGGCCGCGGCTGGCACGACGCGCAGCTCGTCCCGTACGGACCCATCTCCCTGGACCCCTCCTGCCACGTCCTGCACTACGGCCAGGAGATCTTCGAGGGGCTCAAGGCGTACCGCCAGCCGGACGGCTCGGTCGCGGTCTTCCGCCCGGAGGCCAACGCCCGCCGCTTCCGCAACTCCGCCCGCCGCATGGCGATGGCCGAGCTGCCGGAGGAGCTGTTCATCGCGGCCCTGGACGCGCTGCTCGCCCAGGACGCCGCCTGGGTGCCGCCGCACGGCGGCGAGGAGTCGCTCTACCTGCGCCCGTTCATGTTCGCCTCGGAGACCGGGCTCGGCGTGCACCCCGCCAACGAGTACCTGTTCATGCTGATCGCCTCGCCCTCCGGCGCCTACTTCTCCGGCGGGCTGAAGCCGGTCACCATCTGGGTGGCCGAGGACCACGTCCGCGCGGTCCCCGGCGGCACCGGCGACGCCAAGACCGGCGGCAACTACGCGGCCTCCCTGCTGCCCCAGGCCGAGGCCGCCGCGCACGGCTGCGACCAGGTCGTCTACCTCGACGCGGTGACCCGCACCAAGGTCGAGGAGAGCGGCAGCATGAACGTCGCCTTCGTCTACGGCGACCGGATCGTCACCCCGGAGCTGAGCGGCTCCATCCTGGAGGGCATCACCCGCGACTCGCTGCTCCAGGTCGCCCGCGACCTCGGCCTGACCGCCGAGGAGGGCGTGGTCACCCTGGAGCAGTGGCGGGCGGACGCCGCCTCCGGCGCGCTCACCGAGGTCTTCGCCTGCGGCACCGCCGCCGTGGTCACCCCGATCGGCCACGTCAAGACCAAGTCGGGCGCCTGGACGCACGGCGACGGCACGCCCGGACCGGTCACCCTGCGCCTGCGCGAGGCCCTGCTCGGCGTCCAGCGCGGTGTCGTGGCCGACCAGCACGGCTGGATGCACCGCATCGGCTAGGCAGTACAGGCCGGGGCAGTGCGGCCCGGCAGGGGCTACAGCTCCCCGCTCGTCACCAGGGCCGCCGTGGACTCCTCGTCCACGGCGGCCCTGGCGCCTTCCCGGCGGCGCGCCGTCAGCAGCAGGTACACCACGCCGCCCGCCGCGCCCGACAGCAGGAAGCTGCAGTCCACCCCGCCGGTCAGGTGCAGCAGCGGGCCCTGGTAGGAGGGCAGGGAGACCGCCAGCAGGCCGACGCCGGCGCCGACGGCCCAGGAGAGGGTGGCCTGGACGTTCCAGCCGGCCCGGTACCAGTAGACGCCGCCGTGCGAGCGGCGGTTGAAGACCTGGAGGGCGTCGGCGTCGTAGACACCGCGGCAGCGGACGAAGCCGATCAGCGTGATGACCGCCCAGGGGGTGCCGATCGCGGTGAGCAGCAGCACGAAGGAGGTCATCGCGGACTGCGCGTTCCAGGCGTAGTGCCCGATGAAGACGCACACCGTGGCGACCACGGCGACCGTGAAGGTGGCGCGGGCGCGGGAGGCGCGCGGCAGGATCGCGTCCAGGTCCAGGCCCATCGAGTACAGCATCAGGCCCGCGTTGCCGACCGATCCGGCGGAGGCGGCGAGCAGCAGCGGGATCAGGTACCAGGCGGGGGAGGCGGCCACCAGCGGCCCGGCGTACTCCAGGGCGGCCCGGGCGCCGTACGCCGTGAAGGTGCCGAACAGCTGCGGGACCAGCAGGCCGAGGACCAGCCCGAGCCAGGTGGCGTGCAGCACCCGGCGGGGGGAGTGGCGGCGCGGGGACATGTAGCGGGTGTAGTCGCCGAGCAGGGTGATGAAGGCGATCGGGCCGGACAGCCCGGCGGCCACGGCGGCCAGGAACCACGTCGGCCAGAACCCGCCGAGCAGATAGCCGCCGGCCTCCGGCAGCGCGGCGGTGGTGAAGTGCGGGGCGTAGGCGAACACGCCGAGGACCAGCAGGGCCGTCATGCCGATCGACAGCACGCGGGACATGGTGAGCAGCACCCGGTAGCCGTAGACCGCGCCCGTGACGGTGGCCGCGGCGAGCAGCGTGTAGACGACGGCGTACGACACCGAGCCGGCCGTGAGGCCGAACAGCCGGTGCAGCACGCTCACCATCACGTCACCGCCGATCCACACGGTCAGCGCGGTGTAGCCGAGGGCGAGCAGCAGCCCGACCACCGAGCCGACCAGCCGTCCGCGTACGCCGAACTGGGCGCCGGAGGAGGTGGACAGGTTGGTGGCGGTGCGCAGCGAGACCAGTGCCAGCGGGGCGGTGAACAGGGTGCCGACCACGGTCCCGGCGGCCACCGCGCTGACCGAGGCCCACCAGCCGAGCCCGAACGAGGGCGGCAGCCAGCCGAAGATGATCACGCCGAGACACAGATTGGATCCGAGCAGGATCGACACCAGATCGCGCGGGCCACTGGTGCGTTCGTGGTCCGGGATGGTGTCGACACCGCGCTGTTCGATCGGCATGGCCGGGTCTCCTTCGACTGCCGCCTGCTGGGCCTGCATGGGGGAGCGGGTTGGGGGAGGGTCGGGCGTACGGGGTTGGGCGTACGGGTTGGCGTACGGGTTGGGCGTACGGGTTAGAGCGACGTTCAATGTGACCGGAGGTTTGTGGTGCAGTCAACCTTTCGTTTCTATGAATTCCACGTTTAGAGTGGTGTTCTAAAGTGTGAGAGGCAAGGAGGTGCCGAGGCGTGAGACTGACCCCCACCGAACGTGACCGGCTGCTGCTCTTCGGGGCCGCCGAGCTGGCCCGCGCCCGCCGGGCCCGCGGCCTGCGGCTGAATGTGCCGGAGGCCACCGCCCTGATCGCCGACACGGTGTGCGAGGCCGCCCGCGACGGCGCCCGGCTCACCGAGGCGATCGAGCGCGCCCGTACCGTGCTCGGCCTGGACGACGTCCTGCCGGGCGTGGCCGACGTGGTCACCGAGGTCCATGTGGAGGCCGTCTTCGACGACGGATCCCGCCTCGCGATCGTCACCGAGCCGCTCGCCGGCGGCAGCCTGGGCGAGGACGCGCCGGGCGCGCTGCTGCCCGCGCCGCAGCACGCCGACCCCGAGCCGGCCGTGTGCCTGACGGTCACCAACACCGCCGCCGTCCCGGTCTCCGTCACCTCCCACTTCCACTTCTTCGAGGCCAACCCGCGCCTGGACTTCGACCGCGCCGCCGCCTACGGCATGCGGCTGGCCGTGCCCGCCGGGTCCTCGGTGCGGTTCGGGCCGGGCGAGAGCGCCGAGGTCGGGCTCGTGCCGATCGGCGGCGCGCGCGTCGCCATCGGCTTCGCCGGGCTGGTCGACGGGCCGCTGGACGCGCCCGGCGCCAAGCAGGAGGCCCTGCGCCGGGCCGCCGCCTGCGGATATCTGGGCATCACACCGGAAGGAGGCGACCGATGAGCCGCTCCAAGGGACGCGAGGTCAGCCGGGCGATCCACGTCGACCCGCACGCCTACGCCGCCACCCACGGCCCCCGCGCCGGCGATCGGGTCCGCCTCGGCGACTCGGGACTCGTCATCCGCGTGGAGTCCGACGCGCAGCAGTACGGCGACGAGTTCCTCGCCGGCTTCGGCAAGACCGCCCGCGACGGCCTGCACCTGAAGGCGGCCGCCGTCCGCGACACCTGCGACGTGGTGATCAGCAACGTCGTCGTGATCGACGCGGCGCAGGGCATCCGCAAGGTGTCCATCGGCATCCGCGAGGGACGCATCTGCGCGGTCGGCCGGGCCGGCAACCCCGACACCCTCGACGGCGTGGACGTCGTGGTCGGCACCGGCACCACCATCGTCTCCGGCGAGGGCATGATCGCCACCGCCGGCGCCGTGGACACCCACGTCCACCTGCTGTCACCGCGCGTCATGGAGGCCTCGCTCGCCTCCGGCGTGACCACCATCATCGGCCAGGAGTTCGGGCCGGTGTGGGGCGTCGGCGTCAACTCGCCCTGGGCGCTCAGGCACGCCTTCAACGCCTTCGACGCCTGGCCGGTCAACATCGGCTTCCTGGGCCGGGGTTCGTCCTCGCACGACGCCCCGCTGATCGAGGCGCTGGCCGAGGGCGGCGCGTCCGGCTTCAAGGTGCACGAGGACATGGGCGCCCACACCCGCGCCCTGGACACCGCGCTGCGCGTGGCCGAGGAGCACGACGTGCAGGTCGCCCTGCACAGCGACGGCCTCAACGAGTGCCTGTCGGTGGAGGACACCCTGCGCGTCCTGGAGGGGCGCACCATCCACGCCTTCCACATCGAGGGCTGCGGCGGCGGGCACGTACCCAACGTGCTCAAGATGGCCGGCGTGCCCAATGTCATCGGCTCCTCCACCAACCCCACCCTGCCCTTCGGCCGGGACGCGGTCGCCGAGCACTACGGCATGATCGTCTCCGTCCACGACCTGAAGACCGACCTGCCCGGCGACGCCGCCATGGCCCGCGACCGCATCCGGGCCGGCACCATGGGCGCCGAGGACGTGCTGCACGACCTGGGCGCGATCGGCATCACCTCCTCCGACGCGCAGGGCATGGGCCGCGCCGGGGAGACCGTGCGGCGCACCTTCGCCATGGCCGGGAAGATGAAGGCCGAGCTGGGCCCGGTCGACGGGGACGGCCCCGGCGACGACAACGCCCGCGTGCTGCGCTACATCGCCAAGCTGACCGTCAACCCGGCGATCGCGCACGGCCTGGCCCACGAGGTCGGCTCCCTGGAGGTGGGCAAGCTCGCCGACATCGTGCTGTGGCGCCCGGAGTACTTCGGCGCCAAGCCGCAGCTCGTCCTGAAGTCCGGCTTCCCCGCCTACGGCGTCGTCGGCGACCCCAACGCGGCCACCGACACCTGCGAACCCCTCGTCCTGGGACCGCAGTTCGGCGCGCACGGCTCCACCCCCGCCGACATCTCCGTCGCCTTCGTCGCGCAGGCCGCCCTCGACCAGGGCAACGACATCATGCCGACCCGCAGGCGCCGGGTCGCCGTCCGGGGCACCCGCGGCATCGGCCCCGCCGACCTGCGCCTGAACTCCCGTACCGGAGCGGTCGACGTCGACCAGCGCACCGGCCTGGTCACCCTCGACGGCGACCCGCTGCGCTCCGAGCCCGCCGACTCCGTCTCCCTCAACCGGCTGTACTTCCTCTAAGGACCCGACACTCATGACCACCCCCGCCGCAGACGGCTTCCGCATGCCCGCCGAGTGGGCGCCGCACGAGCGCACCTGGATGGCCTGGCCGGGCGCCAACCCGACCTTCGACACCGCCGAGGACCTCGCCGCCTCCCGGGCCGCCTGGGCGTCGGTGGCCCGCGCGGTCCGCCGCTTCGAGCCGGTCACCGTGGTCTGCGGCCCCGGCCAGTCGGCCGAGGCCCGCGCGCTGCTCGGCGACGGGATCGAGACCGTCGAACGCGACCTCGACGACGCCTGGATGCGGGACATCGGCCCCACCTTCCTCACCAACGGTGCCGGTGAACTGGCCGCCGTGGACTGGACGTTCAACGGCTGGGGCGCCCAGGACTGGGCCCGCTGGGAGCACGACGCGAAGATCGGCGCGTACGTCTGCGATCTGGCCGGCGCGAAGACGTACGCCTCGGACCTGGTCAACGAGGGCGGCGCGATCCACGTCGACGGCGAGGGCACCGTCCTGCTCACCGAGACGGTCCAGCTCGGCCCGGAGCGCAACCCGCACTGGACCAGGGAGCAGGTCGAGGCGGAGATCCACGCCCACCTCGGCACCCGCAAGGCGATCTGGCTGCCGCGCGGCCTGACCGGCGACTACCCGCCGCACGGCTTCGGCACCCTCGGCCACGTCGACATCGTCGCCGCCTTCGCCCGCCCCGGCGTCGTCGTCGCCCACCACCAGCCCGACCCCGCCCACCCCGACCACGAGGTCACCAAGGAGGTCATCGGCCTCCTGCGCGCGGCCACCGACGCCCACGGCCGCCCCCTGGAGGTCGTCGAGGTCCCCGCGCCCACCGTCCTGGAGGCCGACGGCCACTGGGCCGACTACTCCTACATCAACCACTACCTCTGCAACGGCGGCGTCGTCCTGTGCGGTTTCGACGACCCCCGCGACGAGATCGCCGCCGGGATCTTCCGCCGCCTCTTCCCGGAGCGCACGGTGACCCTGGTGGACGCCCGCACGATCTTCGCGGGCGGCGGCGGCATCCACTGCATCACCCAGCAGCAGCCGAAGCGCGCAGGTCAGTGAGCTGAACCTGCGACAGGAGAGGAGACCGGCCCCCGGCGTCACGAGCGCCGGGGGCCGGTCTCACAGGTCCCAGTACTCCGACGGACGGTCGAGCCAGGCACGCTGCCCGTGCGCCGTGACGGTGAGCCCGAACCGCTCGTAGCCCGGTTCACCGGCCGCCCGCCACCACGCGAGGGCGTCCGACACCTCGTCCCACAGCCTGCGCGGCCCGGACTGCCAGACCCGTGCTCCGGCCCGGCCGTCCGTGAACATGACGCACGCCCACGACCGGTCCGTCAGGCCGTAGAACCAGACGGGCCGGGTGCCGTTCCGGGCGGCCGCGGCCTGGTGGTGGCAGTCGCGCACCCTCAGCCCCACGGCGAACCGCTCGACGGCGAACCGCCCCTCCCCGAGCAGCTGCTCCTCGGTGACGGTCGTGGTGCCGCGGTCGGCGCCGCCCACGCCGTTGGGCACGTACGTGTCGTGCCCGGCGAACGGGGACCGCTGCGAGCGCAGCTTCATGAACTCCACGGGCCCCAGGAAGCGTCCCGAGGCACTCCCCCCGTCCTCGGCCACGTCGAGCCGTACGAGGGCGTCCTCGTTGCCGAAGTGCGTCCCCCAGGGCGCGAGGACGCGGCCGCCGGGAGCGGCGTCGCGAAGCCACGCCCACGGGATCCGCCGGACGCCGGCGGTGGCGATGATCCGGTCGTACGGGCCCCCGGCCTCGTCGCCGTCCGCGCCGTCCCGGGTGACGACCGTGCACAGCAGCTCCGCGGCCGCCAGGCGGCCGCGCGCCGCGTCGGCCACCTTCGGGTCGATCTCGATGCTCACCACGTGGTCCGCGCCGAGCCGGTGGGCCAGGAGCGCGGCGTTCCAGCCGGTCCCGGTGCCGATCTCCAGCACGCGGTGACCGGGTTCGGCGTCGAGGGCGGCGAGCATGCGGAAGACGACGGACGGCATGGACGCGGACGACGTCGGGACGATGCCGCGGCCCCGGGTGGTGCCGTCGTCCCACTGGGTGACGATCGGCACGTCGGCGTCGGCGTACGAGGACCACAGGTCCGGTTCGTCGCGGAGGTCCACGGACACCGTGGCGCCGGCCTCCATGTCGTACGGCCAGATCACCGTCGGCAGGAACGCGGACCGGGGCACCGCCTCGAAGGCGGGTAGCCACTCCGGCGTGAGGTGCTTGTGTTCGAGCAGGGAGCGGCCCGGCGCGGACCGCTCCCCCTCCACTCGACGGAGTGTCATGTCAGCCGACGCACCTCGGGCCACCGTCGGGGGACGGCGGTTCCTGCGGGCCGGGCCACGGCTCGCCGGGCAGGCCGTCGCCGCCCTCGCCTCCGCCGCCGCCTCCGGCCGTCCGCCAAGTGAGCTTGTCCATCACCTTCATCATGATTCTCCTTCGGAGTGTTCATCGTGCGGGCCGCCGGCCCGGGTGGGAAGACGGCCGGTCCTCCGCCGGCCGGCGGCACAGGGCTCGTCGGCGGGACGGGAGTCCGTGGTTGCGGGCCTGCCGCGGGACGGTCGGTCGGAGGGCCGTCGTGTACGGCTCCGCCGGGTCGTCCGGCGTGACGGGCCTCTCGCGGAGCAGTCAGGTGCGGAGGCCGGTCAGGGTGTCGTGGTGGTCGCAGGCGGCGAGGACCGACGCGGCGATCTGCCGCACCCGGGTCGCCTCACCGCGGAGCCCCGCCGCCTCGACGGCCCGGAGCCGGGAGCGCGCCTCGGCCAGCGCGGCCAGGGCCGCCTTCGCGGGCGGTTCATCGCCGGGCAGGCCGGCGGCCAGCTCCTCGATGCGCGGGATCAGCTCGGCCAGCGTCGCGCGGAAGTCCGCCTCGAAGGCCTTCACGGTGCCGTGGCGCGGCAGGGTGCGCTGATCCAGGAACCAGCTCGCCGCGGCGCGCACCGCGACGGAGGCGAGTGCGGCGCCTTGCGGGGGATCGGGCAATCGTCATCACTCCTCGGCCGTCGGCCCCAGCCTCGGGAGGCGTCCGCCTCGCCGGGGCTCTGTCGTTTCCGGTGACGCTAGGAGTGTGGTGTGGGGCACAGCCAGCGATGTGCAGATGTGTGCACATACTCACTCTTGGGTGGGCATGGCCTGAACAGGCACTTGACCGGCTCGTCCATGCCGGTGAGCGTGGTGCACAGTCCTGCACATACCAGCGAAGGAGGCAGCCGTGCGGTTAACGTTCATCGGCATCGACCCGAACACCGGCGATCACGAAAGTCCTACGGTGTGGGTGGACGAGAGCAGGAGCGAACTGGTCCTGCAGGGATGGAAGCCGGATGAGGAGACCCGGGCCGAGTGCGCGGCGTTCGAGATGCCTGGACACGCGGTGGGCATTCCCGAGAACGAGGCAGTGATCCGTATCCCGGCGAGGATGGTGTCGATGATCAGGGAGGCGTGCGATGCCCTCGAACGTGCCGCCGGCGTTCACTGACCTTCTCGCCGGCGCAACACGGTCCGCAGTACACCTTGAGATGCGCGACGCCTACGGTGTCGACTACGAGTCAGGACCGTTCGCCGACTGGCGACGCGGAGTTCGTCCTGACCGATCGGATCGCGACTCGTGGTGGCGGCCCTGGCTGGACCTTGTCCAGGAGACGGCCGCACGCGGAGTCGTCATGCGTCGCGCGCGCATCGTGTCCGAGCCGGTCAGCGAGTACACCCGCTTCCTGCACAGCTTCACCTTCACCAACGTGGTCGCCGGCGAACAGGTGCGCTGGCTTCCCCGCCGGAAGGCGTCCTCCCTCGCTCTGCCGGGCAACGACTTCTGGCTCTTCGACGACCACACCGTCTACTGGAACCACTTCACCGGCGAGGGCGCCTCGGCCGGAGGGGAAGTCGACGAGGACCCGGCGGCCGCCAAGCTGTGCGCAGAGGCATTTGCATCTGTCTGGGAACGTGCCACCCCGCACGACCACTACGAGATTCACTGACAGCCGTCGGACAGGCCAGCTCATGCCCTCCTCCCCGTCCTCATCGGCCCAGGCCGCCCGCGAGGTAGTCGCTCATCGGTTGCGCGACCTCCGAAAGAGCGCAGGGCTGACGGTCACTGAGCTGGCCAGTCGCTGCGGTTGGCACCACGCCAAGACGTCCCGCATCGAGAACGCACGCACCGCTCCCACCATCACGGACATTCGCCTGTGGTGCCGGGCATGCGATGCCACAGACGAGATCGAGGACTTGGTCGCCCAGGCGCTCCATGCCGAGTCCATGTACACCGAGTGGCGCACGCAGGTGCGTGCGGGTCTCCGAGCACTCCAGGGCAGCGAGCCCCGACTGTTCCAGGACACCGCGCTCTTCCGCATCTACTCGTCGTCCCTCGTCCCGGGCCTGCTCCAAACCGAAGGCTATGCCGCGGGGGTCCTCGGGATCAGCGCCCGCTTCCGAGATGTACCAGTCGATGACAGCGTGGCCGCAGCCCAGGCCCGGGTCGAGCGAAGCCGGATCATCCACGAGCCTGGGCACCGGCTCGTGGCCGTCGTCGAGGAGTCCGCGCTGCGCCATCAGATGTGCGACGCGGATGCCATGGCCGCGCAGCTCGGCTACCTCCTCACCGCCGGTGCCCTGCCGCAGGTATCCCTTGGCATCGTCCCGATGTCCGTGCCCGCCAGGCAGCAGTGGCCGCGCGAGACCTTCCACATCTACGACGACCGCTTGGTCTCCGTCGAATTGGTCTCCGCCCGGGTGAGGATCACGCAGCCAGCGGAGATCGCGCTGTACCTACGAGCCTTCGAGCAGTTGCGCGGCATGGCCGTCTACGGCGCCGAAGCCCGTTCCCTGATCCTGCGGGCGATCGAGGCGCTGCACTGACAGAAGGGCGAGCTGCCGCAGCCGGAGATCCGCCCCCGCCGGCGGTCAGGTAGAACGTACGGGTGGATGTACTGCTCTGCGCCGCCCGCGGCCGCCGACTGACCGAGCCGGTCCGGCTCCTCGACGAGATGCCCGAGTTCCCGTTCCCGTCCCCGTTCCCGGGCTGGGACGGATCGCCCGGCCCGGACGGTGTGCCCCGCGGCACCCGCGTCCGGCACGGTGCCGGCGGTCACGACACCCGCCCCCTCCCGGACGCCGTCCGGCCGCCGGCGCGGGCGGGGCGATGACCCGCAGACGTACCCCCGCCCCGCCCCGCGAGGAGGTCCTCGCCGCCGCCATGGAGATGATCGCCGAACGCGGCCTGGAGAAGCTCACCATGGCGGCGCTCGGCCGCGAGGTCGGCATGAGCAGCGGGCACCTGCTGTACTACTTCGGCTCCAAGGACGAGCTGCTGCTGCGCACCCTGGAGTGGAGCGAGAGCCGGCTCGGGGCCGAACGCGGGCGGCTGCTGACCCGTACCGCCTCCGCCCGCGAGCGCCTGGACGCCTATGTCGACCTGTACGTCCCCGACGGCCACCGCGACCCGCACTGGACGCTGTGGCTGGAGGTCTGGAACCGCTCGCTGAACGCCGCCGACGGCGCCCGCGACCGGCAGGCCGCCATCGAGGGCGCCTGGCACCGCGACCTGGCCGCCCTGGTCGCCGAGGGCGTCTCGCGCGGCGAGTTCCGGCCGGTGGACGCCGACCGGTTCGCCGCACGCCTGCGCGCCCTGCTCGACGGTTTCTCCATCCACGTGGCGATCGGCCTGCGCGGCACCGGCCGCGAGCAGATCCTCGGCCACGTACGGGAGTTCCTGGACGAGTCCCTGAACCGGTAGCCGCGCGCCGGGGGAGCGCCGGGGGCGCGCCGCGGGTGTCCAGCACCACGACCGCATCCTGAGACGGCGGTGAGTGCGGGAGCGGGACTGTGCCAGACTGCCCCCGTGCTCTCGTTCGCCATGATTATTGGCAGCAGGCGCGCCGGTCCGCAGTGACCGCCACGTACGACCAGGTACGGGCGGCCACCGTCGTCCTCGACCCGCGCGCAGACCTCTCGCACCCGCGAGGGGTTTTTCGTTTTCCCGGCCCACCTTCAGCCGGGGGACGGGCGCGAGGGAGTATTGGGGGGACGGTGGAGCCGGTCATTCCGGTACGACCGAGATCCCAGTTCAGGAGCCTTGAGACATGTCCGAAACCAGCCGGCTGGACGATTCGTTCCACGTCTTCGACACCACCCTGCGCGACGGCGCCCAGCGCGAGGGCATCAACCTCACGGTGGCCGACAAGCTGGCCATCGCCCGGCACCTGGACGACTTCGGCGTGGGCTTCATCGAGGGCGGCTGGCCCGGCGCGAACCCGCGGGACACCGAGTTCTTCGCCCGCGCCAAGGCCGAGATCGACTTCCGCCACGCCCAGCTCGTCGCCTTCGGCGCCACCCGCCGCCCCGGCGCGAAGGCCGCGGACGACCCCCAGGTCCAGGCACTGCTGGCATCCGGCGCCGACGTGATCACCCTGGTCGCCAAGTCGCACGACCGGCACGTGGAGCTGGCGCTGCGCACCACCCTGGACGAGAACCTGGAGATGATCCGGGACACCGTCTCCCACCTGCGCTCCCAGGGCCGCCGCGTCTTCGTCGACTGCGAACACTTCTTCGACGGCTACCGCGCGAACCCCGAGTACGCCAAGTCCGTCGTCCGGGCCGCCGCCGGGGCGGGCGCGGACGTCGTCGTCCTGTGCGACACCAACGGCGGCATGCTGCCCGCCCAGATCCAGGCGGTCGTCTCCACCGTCCGCGCCGACACCGGCGCCCGCCTCGGCATCCACGCCCAGGACGACACCGGCTGCGCCGTCGCCAACACGCTGGCCGCCGTCGACGCGGGCGCCACCCACGTGCAGTGCACCGCCAACGGCTACGGCGAGCGCGTCGGCAACGCCAACCTCTTCCCGGTCGTCGCCGCCCTGGAACTCAAGTACGGCAAGCAGGTGCTGCCCGAGGGCCGGCTGCGCGAGACGACCCGCATCTCGCACGCCATCGCCGAGGTCGTCAACCTCACCCCCTCCACCCACCAGCCCTACGTCGGCCTGTCCGCCTTCGCCCACAAGGCCGGCCTGCACGCCTCCGCCATCAAGGTCGACCCCGACCTCTACCAGCACATCGACCCCGAGCAGGTCGGCAACACCATGCGCATGCTGGTCTCCGACATGGCCGGGCGCGCCTCGATCGAGCTGAAGGGCAAGGAACTCGGCATCGACCTCGGCGGCGACCGCGAGCTGGTCGGCCGGGTCGTCGAGCGCGTCAAGGAACGCGAACTCAAGGGCTACACCTACGAGGCCGCCGACGCCAGCTTCGAACTGCTGCTGCGCGCCGAGGTCGAGGGCCGCCCGCTGAAGTACTTCGACGTGGAGTCCTGGCGGGCCATCGTCGAGGACCGCCCCGACGGCACCCACGCCAACGAGGCCACCGTCAAGCTGTGGGCCAAGAGCGAGCGGATCGTCGCCACCGCCGAGGGCAACGGCCCGGTCAACGCCCTCGACCGCGCCCTGCGCGTCGCCCTGGAGAAGATCTACCCCCAGCTGGGCGCCCTGGAGCTGGTCGACTACAAGGTCCGCATCCTGGAGGGCCGGCACGGCACCTCCTCCACCACCCGCGTCCTCATCTCCACCTCGGACGGCAAGGGCGAGTGGTCCACGGTCGGCGTCGCCGACAACGTCATCGCCGCCTCCTGGCAGGCCCTGGAGGACGCGTACGCCTACGGGCTGCTGCGCGCCGGAGTGGCCCCGGCGGCGTAGCCCGGCGCGGCCCGGCGTGGCCCGCGCGGGCGTGTCCCCGGCCCGCCGCGTCCCCGCGCACGGCACAGTGGAAGCCATGGACGCCGAGCAGGGAAGTCTGCTGAGCCGGGGACGCGTGGCGACCCGGCTGCCCGCACAGGACCTCGACCGGGCCCGGCGTTTCTACGCCGACCGGCTCGGCCTGCGGCCCGTCGACGAACGCCCCGGCGGACTGCTGTACCGGTGCGGCGGCACCGACTTCGTGGTGTTCCGCTCCACCGGCGCCTCGTCCGGCACCTTCACCCAGATGGGCTGGGAGGTCGAGGACCTGCCCGCGGTCGTGGCGCAGCTGCGCGAGCGCGGCGTGGTGTTCGAGGACGTCGACACACCCGGCTTCCGCACGCACGACGGCATCGCCGAGATCGAGGGCAACTACCCGAGCAAGGGCGCCCGCGGGGAACGCGCCGCCTGGTTCCGCGACAGCGAGGGCAACCTCATCGGCATCGGCCAGCCCACACCCTGACCTGACCGGCGGCCACCCGGCGGCTCAGGGCGAGCGCCAGATGTTGTCGAAGGCCGCGTCCTCGACGCGCCGCCGCTGCCGTACGGCCTCCAGCTCGGTCACCGCGCCGTCGACGGCGGCGACCACCGCCACCACCGCCTCGTCCTCGGGGGCGGCGATCTCCCCGGCGGCCTCGGGGCGGATGCCGAGGGCGGCGGCCAGCGCGGCCAGGACGGGTTCGTGGAAGGCCCAGCGGTCGCCCGCCGCGCGCCGGGCCGCGGTGTCGTCGGCCGGTACCGGCCGGTCCTCGCGCGCGGGCAGCCACCGGCGCCGCCGCCCGGCCGGCTCCCCCCGCGCCTCCAGCTCCGCGACGTAGGCGGCGGCCAGCCCGCGGCCCCGGCGCCACAGCCAGTCCTCGACGCTCTCGTACGGTGCCTGCCGCACCAGCGCGGCCCCCGCCTCGTCCAGGAGCCGGTCGCCGGTGCCCGGCGGCGGGCCCGGGACGATCCGGTCGTCCGCGACGCCCGCGTACCCGGCGGCGAGCAGGTCGGCCAGCTCGGCCCCCGCCAGGGCCAGCGACAGGTCCCCCTGCTCGACCGGGCGGCTGCCCGGCACGTCCAGGGTGACGATCAGCAGATCCCGTGCCGTGGACATGTCCGCACACCTGCCTCCCGGTCGACGGTCGGAGCGGCCACACCGCCGACGATACGTCCCCGCGCGGACCCGGGCGCGCCGCCGGGCGACGGGCCGGTGCCCCTGGCCGGCCACGGGCCGGTGGCCCTGGCCGCCCGCCCCGCGGACAGCCCCACCAGCGCATCTCAGGTAGCGTCGAACCATGAAGGCCGTCGCCCTGTCCCGGGCCCCGCTGCACCTGCTGATCGCCCTCGCGGTGGCTGTCCTGGCCGTGCTGTCCACCGGTGCCCCGCGTGCCGAGGCGGCCACCGGCGTGTCGGCCATCGCGCAGGCGCTGCGCAAGAGTCCCGTCTACGTCGATCCGGCCGCCTCCGCCCAGTTGTCGTCCGCCGACGCCGACGCGCTGGCCCGCAAGATCAAGGACGCGGACAAGCCGCTGTTCGTCGCCGTCCTGCCGGCCGGTTACCCCACCAAGAACCTGTTCACCGACCTGCGTACCGCCACCGGCGTCACCGGCGCGTACGCCGTCCGTCTCGGTGACCGCTTCGACGCCCGCGCCGACCACACGGTGCTGTCGCAGAACGCCGTGCGCAATCTGGTCACCAGCGTCCAGGGCGAGGACGCCAGGACCCAGCTGAACGACTTCACCGACCGGGCGCTGCCCACCCTGCGCGGCTCGGCCCCCTCCGGCTGGGGCGCCGCCGGGCACGGCAGCGGGGTGTCGGGCACCGCGCTGATCACGGCGGGCGTGGTCCTGGTGGCGGGCGGCGCGGGCGCGTACGCCCTGGTCCGGCGCGGCCGCAGCCGCCGGGAGGCGGAGCAGCGGGCCGCGCTGGAGCGGCTGCGGGTGGTCGTGGACGAGGACATCACGGCCTTCGGGGAGGAACTGGACCGCCTCGACTTCCACCCGGCCGAGCCCGGCGCGGACGACGCGATGCGCGCCGACTACGAACGCGCCCTGGACGCCTACGAGCAGGCGAAGCAGTACATGGCGGACGCGCGGCGGCCGGAGGAGGTGCGGGCGGTCACCCAGGCCCTGGAGGACGGCCGCTTCTCCCTGGCCCAGCTCGCCGCCCGCCGCGAGGGCCGCCCGCTGCCCGAGCGCCGCCCGCCCTGCTTCTTCGACCCCCGGCACGGCCCCTCGGTCACCGACGCCACCTGGACCCCGCCCGGCGGCGCGGCCCGCGAGGTCCCGGTCTGCGCCGCCGATCAGGTCCGCCTGGCCGACGGCCGCGACCCGCAGGTCCGCGAGGTCGACACCGAGCACGGCCGCCGCCCCTACTGGGACGCGGGCCCGGCCTACGGCCCCTGGGCGGGCGGCTACTTCGGCGGCGGCATCCTCCCCGGCCTCCTGGTCGGCACCGTCCTGGGCGGCATGATGTCCACCCCGTCCTACGCCGCCGACTACGGCACCGGCTACGGCGACTTCGGCGGGGGCGGCTACGACGGCGGCGACGTCTCCGGCGCGGACTTCGACCCCGGCGACTTCAGCGGTGGCTTCGACGGCGGCGGGGACTTCGGCGGAGGCGGGGACTTCGGCGGTGGCGGCGGAGGGGGCGGGGACTTCGGGGGCGGCTTCTGAGTCACACGCCGGACGTCAGCCCGGCTCCGCTCAGCCGGCGAGTCGATCGAGGAACTCACTCCAGGTGGCGGGGGAGACGGTGAGGAGGGGGCCGATGGGGGCGGCTTTGGAGTCACGGATGTGGACGGCGGCGGGGTGGGCGGCGACTTCTACGCAGTTGCCGCCCTCGGGGCTGCTGTAGCTGGACTTGCGCCAGTCGTAGCGGACTTCGAGGCAGTCTCCGCCCTGACTGCCGCTGTAGCTGGACTTGAACCACGCGGTCTTCATGGACTCTCCTAGGCCCGGTCAGTCGGCGACTCGGCCGAGGAACTCACTCCAGGTGTGGGGGGAGACGGTGAGGATCGGGCCGATGGGGGCGGCTTTGGAGTCACGGATGTGGACGGCGGTGGGGTGGGTGGCGACTTCTACGCAGTTGCCGCCCTCGCTGCCGCTGTAGCTGGACTTGCGCCAGTCGTAGCGGACTTCGAGGCAGTCTCCGCCCTCGCTGCCGCTGTAGCTGGACTTGAACCACGCGGTCTTCATGACTCTCCTAGCAGTCCGTGCAAGAGGCGCGCACTCTTGTCGGGCGAGAGCGCCTGTGACCGCAGCATCGCATATTTGTGGTGGTAATCGCTGACCTCCTCCGGGTCATCGACGAGGAAGCTGGCGCGCTGTACTTCCAGATAGACGAGACGCTCGTGCTCGGGAGTCTCCAGCAGCACCATGGGGCCGTCCAAGCTTGCGTGCGGAGTCTGCTCCTCGGGCACGATCTGGAAGCTCATGTTGGTCGGTTCTGCGTATTCCAGAATCTGGCGGTACTGCTCGCGCATCACCTCCGGGCCACCCACCTGCCGCTTCAGGACACTCTCCTCCAGAACGAAGTGCCCCACCGGGGGGCGGTCGCGCTGCCAGATCAACTGCCGCTCCATGCGGGTGTTCACCCATTGCTCGGCCGTCTCGCTCTCGATCGCCGGATAGCGGTAGTCGAAGACGGCCCGGCAGTAGTCCCTGGTCTGCAGGAGTCCCGGCACTGCCAGGCTCTGGTACGACAGGATGCTCACCGCCTCCTGCTCGTGCTCGACCAGTCCCTGTGCGAACTGCACCACCCGGTCCCGCACCGGCAGACAGGCGACCAGGACCGCCAACGCCCCGCCCGTGTTCAGGAGTTCGTCGAACTGCGCGGCCCGGTCCGGCTGGAGAGCCAACCGGCCCTGCTCGATCGACCCCACCGTGTCGACGTGGATGTGGGCCAGTTCCGCGAACCGCTCCTGGGTGAGACCGGCCCGCCTGCGGTAGTGGGCGACCAGTGATCCCACGGCCTGCCAGGTCCCCACCTTTTTGCTCTTCTTCCCCGAGTTCATGGCCGGTCCTTTCCCCCGTGCGCGCGTGAAGTGGCACGAATGGAGTCGTAGCGAAACGAACTACGACCTCACTCCGTGGTCCACAGTAGTGACGCACGGTGACACTCGCCTTATGAACGTGGAAGTCCAACACCCCCCGAAACGTGTGGCGTTCTTCCGGAAGGACCGCAGGTCGGTACGGACCGCACGCGAGTTCGTACGCACCGCGCTGGCCGACTGGTCGCTGACCGCACGCCGGGACGACGTACTGCTCTGCGTGAGCGAACTGGCCACCAACGCGCTGCTGCACGGCGTACCGCCCGGACGCGGCTTCGCCGTGCTGCTCGCTCTGCACGAGGGCCCCTTCCTGCGGGTCGAGGTGCACGACAGCGGGGGCGGCGAGGTCCGGGTGCCGGAGCCGTCGGCGGAGTCGGAGCACGGCAGGGGACTGCTGCTGGTCACCGCGCTGGCCGACAAGTGGGGCGTGGAGGGGCGGTCCCCCGGCAAGATCGTGTGGTGCGAGTTCGGCTGCCGGCGCCCCGCCTGACGCGCATGGCCGCCTCGACGATACGGGCCGTCCGGCGTCAGCCGTGCTCCCGCGTCCGCTCCACCTCGATGGCGAGCGCGCCGAGCGCTTCTTTCTCGGGCGGGTAGATGGCCCGGATGCCGGCGAGCTGCTCGTCGCGGGTGGCGGTCGGGTTCACGTCGGCCGCTCCCTCGCCGTCGAGCAGGGCCTCGAAGTAGGGATACCCGGTGACTCGCTTGACCTTCACCTCGCAGATCTCCTCCGTGCCCCTGATCCGGAAGCGGAGGATGTCCCCGGCGGCGAGGTCGGCGAGGCGCGGGTACTTGACACGCACCTCGACTGTCTTGGCCCCCGAGGCGACGAGATCGAAGTACCGGCGGTAGAGATGCAGCTCCCGCTCAGCCGGCGACCCGGTCAAGCAACTCACTCCAGGTGGTGGGGGAGGAGGTGAGGACGGGACCTCTACGCATCCCCACCTTTTTGCTCTCAGGAACTACGACCTCACTGCTCAGTCGAGGCGGTGTTCCCAGTGCAGATCCGTGTCGATCCAGTAGGAGTGCGACTCCTTGGTGATGGTGAGCCGCACCGTCTCGATGCCCGGACACCCGGCCGCCCGCCAGGCGAGCAGCGCTTCCTCCACGCGGTCCCACAGGGGGACGGGGCCGCCCTGGCGAACCGTCCAGGTGCCATCGCCGGCGATGAACTCCGCGAACGACTCGCGGTCGGGGTCGAACAGGTACAGCAGCGGCCGGCCATCGTGCGCGGTGGCGCGCACGAGGTGCGCCCCCGGCGCCGCGAGCTGGACGAGGAAGGCCGGCATCCACTCGTCCAGCAGGCGCACCGGGACCTTCGCCTCCCGCTCGCTGTCCGCGTAGCAGGTCCGGGCGGACAGGTCACCGGACACGGGCACCACGGCCTGCGCCCGCGCCTGCATGAACGAGGACCGGCCGATGACGCCGCCGTGAGCGTTGCCTTCCTCGTCCACGGTGACCTTGGCGAGGCCGGTGCCGTACGGCCAGGAACCCACGGTGCTGAGGATGATGCCGCCGGGCTTGGTCTGGCGGACCCAGGTGTACGGGACGCGACGGACGGCGCAGGTGGCGATCACCCGGTCATACGGCGCGTTGCGCGGGTGACCGAGGAGGCCGTCACCGGTCGCGGTCCACGTCGAGATGCCGGCCTTTTCCAGCGCGGCGTCCGCCCGCGACGCCACCTCGGGGTCGACCTCGACCGTCGTGACGTTGTCCTCGCCGAGGCGGTGGCACATCAGGGCCGTGGAGTATCCGGTACCCGTGCCGATCTCCAGCACCCGATGCCCGTCTTCGATGCCGAGCTTCTCGATCATGTCGACGACGGTGGTCGGGATGGTCGACGACGACGTGGGCACACCGGTCACGGGCTCGCTGACCCGGTCGGCGGTCACGTGGCCGTCGAGCTGGGTGGTCAAGGTCTGGTTGCTGTGGGCGAGTCTCACCCACTCGTCCGGGTCCGACCCCACCGCGGTGACCGGCCGCCACTTGCCCCCGCCCTCCGGGAGGAAGACGCCAGGGTGCAGGAACAGGTCGCGCGGGACGGCTTCGACGGCCGCGCGCAGCCATGGGGTCGTGAGAACCCCGTCCCGGGTCAGCAGGGCGGCGAGGCGGCGTCGCTCCTCGGCGGATTCGGTCATGCGGCGTGTCCTTCTGTGAGCAGGTCGGCGAAGGCGGCGGACATCTCCAGCCCGGTGTTCTCCTCCAGCCATCCCCACTGTCCGTTGGGGTTCAGCTCCAGCCACCAGTAGGCCCCGTACTCGTCGAGGGCGAGGTCGAAGCTGCCGGACACCAGCTCGTAGTGGTCCAGGCAGCCGAGGAGGGCCTTGCTCACCTGGCCGGGCAGGTCGACCACGCTGTAGCGGGCGGCGGAGTAGTCCCTGCGCCAGTCCAGCAGGCCGGAGTCGATCCGGACCGCGAACAGGCGCCGGCCGACCACGAGGACCCGCACGTCGGCCACCTTCGGCACGCGCGCCTGGAAGAGGTGGGGCGTGACGCGAACGCTCTGGTCGATCTCGGCCGGCGTGACGGGCTCGGCCCATCCGGTCACCGGTACGCCGTCACGCCGGTACGGCGTCCAGCGCAGCGTCTTGAAGACCACGTGCTCGTGCTCGACGAGGAAACTCCGGGCCTCGTCCGGGTCGTTGGTGACGAGCGTCGGCGGGATCACGAGCCCGAGCTGCTGGGCGACGGCGAGCTGAGCGGGCTTGTAGTCGGCCGCCGCGTTGCGGAGGGGGTGGTTCACCCACAGCGGGCCGTCGAGCGAGTACAGGATGCCGCCCAGGCCGTGCCGGACCTGCGCGGCGGCGAACCGTGCGTCGTCGTCGCCGAGATGGGTGAAGCCGGGCCAGCGGGGGCGGCGCCAGTACACGGACCGGATGTCGTCCAGGCGCGCGGACCTCGACGGGGTGCGCACCTGCCCGGCCACCCGGACCGGGTGGGTGCCCAACCGAGCCGAGACCGTGAGGCCCGCGCCGATGTCGGCGGGGTCGAAGCGAACCACCGGCACCTTTCGCCGGTTGAGTTCGGTGATCACCATGTCCGCGGTGATGTCGTCCGCTTCGGTGATCACCAACACCGGCCTCTTCTCGGTCATGGCCATCAGTCCTGGTTGCTGTCCTGGTCGTGGCCCTGGTCGTTGGCCGAGTCGGAGTTGGTGGTCGTCGAGGTCTCGGTGCCCGAGCTGGTGCCGTGCTTGCCCATCTCGACCACCAGTCCGTCGCGGTCGCGGAACACGCCGAGCTGGGTCACCGGGTCGACGGTGACCGTGGCGTGCGGGCGCCGGATGATGGTCGGGTAGGGCGCGAGACGGCCGGCGGCCCAGGGGCGGCCGCCGGTGAGCCGCTCGGTGGAAGTCGTCACGGATACTCCTCATGCGAGAGGGAACGGTGCGTGCTGACGAAGGAACGGTCCCGCTCAGGCCGCGGGGGGAACGAAGCTCCCGGGCGAGGCCGGCCCGCTCACCGCCCGAGTCCCCGCAGCACCCGGCTTGCCGCGCTCATCGTGACCTTCCATGACCACGAAGTTACGGTCAGCGACGGCAGGCCACCAGGCGCGTGCCGGTGCACTTTGTCGAACGGGACGTCAGAACTGCACGGAAGCAGTGTAGTTACGCGAAAACACCCAGGTGAGTGCCCACCTCGCGCATGTCCGTCGTGAGAGTCCTGCGCTTCTTGGTGATCTCCTCAAAGGTGATCGCGGCGGACGCCTGGTGACGAAACCACTCGGGCGCTGTCTCATCGAGGTGCGACAGCTCCTCCATCGCGAGGGTCGCGTCACCGGTTCGCACGTGGGCGCGAGCGAGGTCGAGCCGGTAGCGGTTGCCGTCGTTGGTGCTCGGGCCGCCGAGCTGTTCCCAGTGCTTCGCCTGGAGGGTCGGTTCCTCCTTGGACTTGCGGACCACGGTCCGGGCATCGCCCGCGATCATGAAGTCCTCAAGCTCCTTCATGGCGGCTGTGACGGGGCCGAACATCGACCAGTGGCGCAGCAGGTTCCTGTGCGTCCTGCCCACAGCCTTCGCGGCAGTGCCGGCCGCCTTGCGCAGGGCTTCGGCCTCCTTCGGGCGGTTGTTCCGCGCGGCCGCGGCCGCGGCCTCCATCGCCAGGCCGCCCCACGTCGCGTACTCGTCCGGGGCAGCACCCATGATCTTCGGCTCGACGATGTCCATCGTCGCGACCGCGATGTCCTCCGCCTCGTCGAACCGCTCAGTCCGTACGAGCAGCCAGCACATCCCGCCGACAGCGGACGCCGCGACGAGGTTGTTCCCCGCCGCCTTGGCGTCCTCGATGGCCCCCCTGGCCGCCGCGTGAGCGAGATCGAACTGCCTGATCTGCGTCAAGTACCGTCCCGCCAGGTTCAGCGCCCTGGAGCGCTCGACCAGGGCGTTCGCACGCTGGTCACCGGAGTCGTAGTAGGCCACCGCGTCGTTCGCCGCCCTGATGAGCGTGGGCAGATCCGCAGCGACGCTCTGGTACGTGTCGTTGAAGTAGAGGACGGAGTTGTCGTACGTCATGCGGCGCAGGCGGCGCAGGTCGGGTTCCTCGCCGGCCGGGGCGCCGGCCGGGCCGAGGCTGAGCACGGGAGTGAGGGCGATACGCAGCTCACGCAGGTTCTGACTGTTCGGGTCGTCGTGCCTGACCGGCTCGGGCGGGCCGGCCGCCATCAGGTCCGAGGTCTGCACGCCAAGCCCTCGCGCGATGCAGTGAAGGGTCTCCATGCGGACGTTGTCGTCGCCCTGCTCGATCCTTCGGACCGGCCCGACCGAAAGGCCGGAGCGCTGCGCGAGCTGTTCTTGGCTGAGCCCCTTCGCCCGTCGGTAGCGTCGTACGTTGTGTGCGAGTTCGTCCGACATGCGTCACCACCCTCCGCATCCCAGCGTACGACGAGCAGGAAGGCCCAAAGCCCCCTTCCTGTAAGGGTGGAGGGGCTTCGGGCCTGCTTCCGTTCAGCCGGCGATGAGGCCGGGCCGCGTGGGCGAAAGCACCGGGTCGAGGTGCACGAGAGCGGGTGCGGCGAGGTCCGCGAGCCGGAGGCGCCGGCGGAGTCGGAGCACGGCAGGGGACTACATCCGCGCCCCGAAGTCCTGCGTCCACCACGGCCCCCCGGAGCCCTTGTGGACGCCCACGCCGAGGTTCTTGAAGGAGCAGTTGAGGATGTTGGCGCGGTGGCCGGGGCTGTGCATCCAGGAGTCCATGACGGACGCCGGGGTCTGCTGGCCGCGGGCGATGTTCTCGCCGTAGGTGGACCAGGTGTAGCCCGCCGCGGTGATGCGCTGGCCGGGGTCCTTGCCGTCGGGGTTGGTGTGGTCGAAGAAGTCGCGGGCGGCCATGTCGTCGGAGTGGCCCTGGGCGGCGGCCTCCAGCTCGGGGTCCTCGGTGAGCGGGCCGCAACCGGCGTTCGCGCGCTCCTTGTTGACCAGGGCGAGCACCTGCGCGACCGTGCCCGCCGGGGCCGGCTGCGCCGGGGGAGCGGCGGTGTGCGGCGGGCGTGGCCGCTCCTTGGGGGCACGCGGGGGCGTACTCGCCCGTGTGCTGGGGCTCTTGGAGGCGCTCGGGCTCTTCGAGGGGGTGGCGGAGGGTGAGACCGACGGTGTGGGCGAGGGGGAGCCGTCCGTGCGGGTGCCGGGGGCGGCGAGGCCGGTGACGGGGGTGACGGGTGCCCGGTCCGCCGCCGTGGCGCCCTCGTCCGTATCCGTACCCGTACCCGAGCCCGGGCCGTCGCCGAAGAGCCACAGGCCGCCGCCCGCCAGGCAGGCGGCCACGACGGCCGCGCCCACGACGCGCCGCCGGGTGCGACGGCGACGGCGCGCGGCGTCCCGGGCGGTGCCCCGGCCCCCGCCCTGCCCGCCGCGCGAACGGTGCCGCGCCGCACCCCGGCCACCGCCCTCGGCCGCCGGTGAAGCGGAGGCGACGGGCACCCCGTCGAACCCCCCGGGAGACGCGGGGGATGCGGCGGACGCGGCGGACATGCCGGGCCGCAGCCGCGCCAGCAGCGCGACCGGCGCCGCCACCAGCGCCAGCCCGGCCAGCAGCCCCTCGGCGGGCATCAGCCCGCTCCACAGCCCCGCGCAGCGCACGCACTCGCGCGCGTGCCGGGCTATTCGCTTGCGCCACAGCGCGGAGGGTCGGCCGTCCCAGCCCGCCAGCAGGCCGTGCAGTTCGGTGCAGCGGGGGCGCGCGTCGAGGGCCCGTACGACCACCCGCGCGGCCTCCAACTGCGCCTTCATCCGCTGGACGCGCACCGCCGTGTGCTGCGGGCTCAGCTTCAGCGCGTCCGCGACCTCCGCCCGGGTCAGCTCACCGGCGCACTCCAGCCACCACAGGGACAGCAGCGCGCGGTCGTCCGGCTCCAGCCAGCGGGTGGCACGCGCGGTCTCCTGCCGCTGGCCGGACAGTTGCAGCCGGACCATGGTGAGGTCGACGAAGTCACCGCCGGGGTCGGCGACGTCCCCCGCCTCCTCCACGGCGTCCGGCGCGGCCCGCCGGTCCTGCCAGTGGGCCCGGACCCGGTTCATCGCGATCGCCACCAGCCAGGACCGGAAGCTCTCCGGGTCACGCAGCCCGCCCAGCCCGTCCAGGGCGCGCAACATGGTGTCCTGCACCACGTCGTCCACGTCCACGGAACCGTTCAGCGCCCGGCCCACGATGTTGTAGACCAGCGGCAGATATGCGCTGACCAGCGCGTCCTGAGCCGCCGGATCCCCCGCGCGGGCAGCGGTCACCAGTGCCGCCGGGTCCACCGAGTGCTGTGTGCTCATAGGAGAACTTCCCCGTCCCTTGACGTCGGTCGATGATGTCCGATGCCTGGGAGACCAAGGGAGGGGGGTCGAATAACAGTTCCCCGCGAGAAAGTTCTCCGTGCGGTGCCCGAGAGGGCTCAGCCCTGCCGGATCGCCGAGATGTCGAAGTTCAGCTTGACCTTGTCGGAGATCAGGACGCCGCCCGTCTCCAGCGCCGCGTTCCAGGTCAGGCCCCACTCGGAGCGCAGGATCTCCGCCTTGCCCTCGAAGCCGACGCGCTCGTTGCCGAAGGGGTCCTTGGCGGCGCCGTTGAACTCCAGGTCGATGGTGAGGGGTTTGGTGACGCCGAGGAGGGTCAGGTCGCCGGTGACGCGGTAGTCGTCGCCGCCCAGTGCCTGCGCGCCGGTGGAGCGGAAGGTCATCGCCGGGAACTCCTCCGTCTTGAAGAAGTCCGCGCTCTTCAGGTGACCGTCGCGGTCCGCGGAGCCGGTGTCGATGCCGGCCGTCACGACGTCGAGCGAGGCGGTGGACTTCGCCGGGTCGCCGCCGTCCAGGTGCAGGGTGCCGGTGAAGTCGGTGAACTTGCCCTTGACGTTGGTGACCATGGCGTGCCGCACCACGAAACCGAGCGTGGAGTGGGCCGGGTCGATGGTGTACGCGCCGGTCAGCGCGGCGAGCTGCGGGTTCACCGCGGCCGGGGCCGGGGCCGGGGTCGGTGCGGTCGTGGCGGCGGTCGCCGTGGTCCCGGTGTCGTTCTTGCGGCCGAAGATGCCCATCACATGCTCCTTGGGGCGAGAGTTCCCGATTGAAGTTGAAGGTTCAACCAGTTCTGATGTCCACGACCGTAGACCCATTCTGTTCGACTTTCAACATTATCCGCTGTGTTTTCTCTTGGTCACACCCAGTGACCACCAGGCCGCCCCGTTGACGTGCCGCCCCTCCGCCGCTAGCCAGTCCCCATGACGAAGCATCAGCAAGGGAAACCCGACCCCCGAGCCTTCGTACGGCCCACCCGCCGCGCGGTCCTCCTCAGCGCCGCCCTCCTCGCGGCCACCGCCCCCACCCCCGCCACGGCCGCCCCCACCCCCGCCACGGCCGCCCCCGCCCCCGCCGCGTCCGACGACCCCTACGACACCCTCCGCGCCCGCTGGCTCACCCTCGCCCTCGGCACCGGGTACGACCCGGCCGCCGAGCCCTACGCCTCCCGGCTCGCCGCGACCGGGCGGCTCGCGCGCGGCTACCGGGACACCATGGCCCCGGCCCCCGCCTCCCTGTGGCCAAAACTGCCCTTCGACCCGCCCTCCGGCATCACGGCGAGCTACCTGCGCCTGTGGGCGATGACCCTGGCCTACGTCCGCCCCGGCACCGGCAGCACCGGTGACCCCGACCTCCTCGCCGGTGTCCTGCGCGGCCTCGACCACCTCTCCGCCACCGTCTACCACCCCGCCACCACCCCCTACGGCAACTGGTGGGAGTGGCAGATCGGCAGCCCGCGCCCGCTGATGGACATCGCGGCCGCCCTCCACGACCACCTCACCGACGCGCGACTCGCCGCCGCCTGCGCCGCCGTCGACCACTTCGTCCCGGACGCGGTACTGCGCGACTACTCGGGCACCTCCACCGGCGCCAACCGCGTCGACCTGTGCCGCGGCGTCGCCCTGCGCGGCGTGCTCGGCCGGACCCCGGAGAAGATCGCGCTCGCCCGGGACGCGCTCTCGCCGGTCTTCGCGTACGTCACCACCGGCGACGGGCTCTACGCCGACGGCTCGTTCGTCCAGCACACCGACATCGCCTACTCGGGGACGTACGGGCAGGTCATGCTGGACGGGCTCGGCCGGCTCCTCGCGCTGCTCGCCGGATCGCCCTGGGAGGTCACCGACCCGGCCCGGCAGAACGTCCTCGACAGCGTCGAGCGCGCCTACGCCCCGCTCATCCACGACGGGCTCGTGATGGACAGCGTCAACGGCCGTGCCATCAGCCGGGGTTACCAGACCGGCGACGACTCGCACGTCCTGCGCTCCGACCACTTCCACGGCCAGGCCCTGATCGCCGCCGTGGCGCTGCTCGCACAGGCCGCGAGCCCGGCCGAGCGCGAGCGCTGGCAGGCGCGGGTGAAGGGCTGGATCGCACGGGACACCGTCACCCCCGCCCTGACCGCACCCCAGTTCGACATCGCGGACCTCGCCCGGCTGCACGCGGTCGCCGCCGCCCCGGTCCCCGCCGCGCCCGAACCGCTCGGCCACCGTCTCTTTCCGGCCATGGACCGCGCGGTCCACCGCCGCCCCCGCTTCACCGCCAACCTCGCCCTGTGCAGCGACCGCATCGCCTACTACGAGTGCGGCAACGGCGAGAACCCGCGCGGCTGGCACACGGGCGCCGGCATGGTCCTGTGGTGGGCGGCGGGGCGGCCCACCGACCAGTACACGGACTGGTTCTGGCCGACCGTCGACTGGTACCGGCTGCCCGGCACCACCGTGTCCACCAAGCGCCTCGCCGACGGCGCGGGCGGCGAGTGGGGCGCCGCCCGGCCCGATGCGGCCTGGGTCGGCGGCACCACGGACGGCACGTACGCGGCGATCGGCCAGCACCTCAAGGGGCTCGGCTCCACCCTCGATGCCCGCAAGTCCTGGTTCTGCGCCGACGACGCCGTCATCTGCCTGGGCGCCGGGATCACCTGCGCCGACGGCGTGCCCGTCGAGACGGTCGTCGACAACCGCAACCTGGGCGAGAACGGCGGGCAGGCGTTCGTACGGGGGCACGGCTGGGCACACCTGGAGGGCCACGGCGGATGGGTGATTTCCGGCCACCAGGAGCTGCGCACCCTGCGTGAGGACCGCACCGGCGCCTGGGCCGACATCAACACCGGCGGCTCGCCCGAGCGCCGCACCCGCCGCTGGCAGACCCTCTGGCTCGACCACGGCACCGACCCGGCCGGCGCCGCCTACGCCTACGTCCTCCTGCCCGGCGCCACCCGCCGCGCCGTCGCCGCCCGCGCCGCCGACCGGCACTGGATGACGGTCCTGGCCAACGACGCCGGCCGCCAGGCGGTCGCCGTGCCCTCGCTCGGCCTGCTCGCCGCCACTTTCTGGCGGGCCGGCACGGCGGGCCCGCTGACCGCCTCCGCCGGCGCGAGCGTGCTCGTCCGCCGGCGGGGCCGTACCGCTACCCTCTGTGTGAGCGAGCCGGCGCGCACCGGCGAGGAGCTGGAGATCGCCTGGGACACCCGGGAGCACCCCGTACGCCGGGTGCTGCGCGCCGACGACAGTGTCGAGGTGGTCCGCCGAGGCCCCCATCTGGGTCTGCGCGTCACTCCGGGGAAGGCATGTGCCACCCACGAATGTGAGGTGGCTCTCGCCCGCTGACTTTGTGCGACCTCTACAACGCGGATCCCCTCTGAGCAGTCGGAATGGCTGCAAGACGCTGAGGTTCTGTTCAGGGGTACCAGGAAAACGGGCCGGAGACTGTACGGAGTCGACGGCTCGCATTCCTCGGTGTCCTTCGTAGAGTCGCTACATGACCGTTTTGGAAGAGACGACGGGTGAGCCGACCGGCGAGCCGACGGACGCGCGCGGGCGGGTCGCCGAACTGCACGGGCTGCGTGCGCAGGCGGTGGCGGGGCCCAGCGAGAAGGCGACCGTGGCCCAGCACGCCAAGGGCAAGCTGACCGCGCGCGAGCGGATCGAGCTGCTCGTGGACCCGGGGTCCTTCCAGGAGGTCGAGCAACTGCGCCGGCACCGGGCGACCGGTTTCGGCCTGGAGGCCAAGAAGCCGTACACCGACGGTGTCATCACCGGCTGGGGCACGGTGGAGGGCCGCACGGTCTTCGTCTACGCCCATGACTTCCGGATCTTCGGCGGCGCCCTCGGCGAGGCCCACGCCACCAAGATCCACAAGATCATGGACATGGCCATCGCGGCCGGGGCCCCGCTGGTCTCCCTCAACGACGGCGCGGGCGCCCGCATCCAGGAGGGCGTCTCCGCGCTCGCCGGGTACGGCGGCATCTTCCAGCGCAACACCAAGGCGTCCGGTGTCATCCCGCAGATCAGCGTGATGCTCGGCCCGTGCGCGGGCGGCGCGGCCTACAGCCCCGCCCTCACCGACTTCGTGTTCATGGTCCGCGAGACCTCGCAGATGTTCATCACCGGTCCGGACGTGGTCAAGGCCGTCACCGGCGAGGAGATCACGCAGAACGGACTGGGCGGCGCCGATGTGCACGCCGAGACGTCGGGCGTGTGCCACTTCGCCTACGACGACGAGGAGACCTGCATCGCCGAGGTGCGCTACCTCCTCTCCCTGCTGCCGCAGAACAACCGGGAGAACCCGCCCCGCGCGGAGGGCGGCGACCCCGTCGACCGCCGCTCCGACGCGCTCCTCGACCTCGTCCCCGCCGACGGCAACCGGCCGTACGACATGACGAAGGTCATCGAGGAGATCGTCGACGACGGCGAGTACCTGGAGGTCCACGAGCGCTGGGCGCGGAACATCATCTGCGCGCTCGCCCGGATGGACGGCGAGGTCGTCGGCATCATCGCCAACCAGCCCCAGGTACTGGCCGGTGTCCTGGACATCGAGGCCAGCGAAAAAGCTGCGCGTTTCGTCCAGATGTGTGACGCTTTCAATATTCCGATCGTCACCTTCCTGGACGTCCCCGGCTTCCTGCCCGGCGTCGACCAGGAGCACGGCGGGATCATCCGGCACGGCGCGAAGCTGCTGTACGCCTACTGCAACGCGACCGTGCCCAGGATCTCGCTGATCCTGCGCAAGGCGTACGGAGGCGCGTACATCGTCATGGACTCCCAGTCGATCGGCGCCGACCTCACGTACGCGTGGCCGACCAACGAGATCGCCGTGATGGGCGCGGAGGGCGCGGCCAACGTCATCTTCCGCCGCCAGATCGCCGAGGCCGCCGACCCGGAGGCCATGCGCGCCCGCATGGTCAAGGAGTACAAGGCCGAACTGATGCACCCGTACTACGCGGCCGAGCGCGGCCTGGTGGACGACGTCATCGACCCGTCCCAGACCCGCGAGGTCCTCGTCAGGTCGCTGGCGATGCTGCACTCCAAGCACGCCGACCTGCCCTCCCGCAAGCACGGCAACCCGCCGCAGTAACCCAGTGGACGCACCGCGGTCATCCCGCGGACCTCTCAGCCACGGAGACTGACACCCATGGACATCCCTGACATCCGCGTCGAGAAGGGTCACGCCGAGCCCGAGGAGGTCGCCGCCCTGACGGCGCTGCTCCTCGCCCGCGCCGCGGCCCGCCCCGCCGACACCGCCCCGGCCCACCGCGGCCGGCCCAAGGCCGGCTGGCGCCGCCTGGAGCGCGAGAACGGCTTTCGCACCCCGCGCAGCTGGCACGGCTAGAGCCACCCCGCAGGGCCGTGCACACCGCGTCACGGCCGCGGACAGCGCACGAGGAGAAGACACGAAGAAGGGCCCCTCCGCGCGGAGGGGCCCTTCTTCGTGTCCGGCCGACCGGTGTGCCCGGTGACTACCGCAGCCGCGCCATCAGCGCGTGCTCCACCAGGGTGATCAGTGTCGACTTGGCGTCGGCGCGGTGGCGGGCGTCGGTGGTGATGATCGGGGTGTCGGGGCCGATCTGGAGCGCCTCGCGGACCTCGTCCGGGTTGTAGGGCTGGTTGCCGTCGAAGCCGTTGAGGGCGATGACGAACGGCAGTCCGCTGTTCTCGAAGTAGTCGACGGCGGGGAAGCAGTCGGCGAGCCTCCTCGTGTCGACCAGCACGACCGCGCCGATGGCGCCGCGCACCAGGTCGTCCCACATGAACCAGAAGCGGTCCTGGCCGGGCGTGCCGAACAGGTAGAGGATGAGGTCCTGGTCGAGGGTGATACGGCCGAAGTCCATGGCCACCGTGGTGGTGGTCTTGTCCCCGGTGTGGGTGAGGTCGTCGATGCCCGCCGAAGCAGACGTCATGACGGCCTCCGTGCGCAGCGGGTTGATCTCCGAGACGGCGCCGACGAACGTGGTCTTGCCCACGCCGAAGCCGCCCGCCACCACGATCTTCGCGGAGGTGGTGGAGCGACTCTGAGGAACCGGCCCTCCGCTAGAGCTTGCGAAGTCCACTGAGCACCCTTTCGAGCAGTGTCACGTCTGGCTGGCCGCCGGCGTTCTCGTCGCCGCCGGGCTGATGGATGGCGACCAGGCCCGCCTCCGCCAAGTCGGCGACGAGGATCCTGGCCACGCCGAGAGGAATCGTCAGCAGGGCCGAGATCTCGGCCACCGACTTGATCTCGCGGCACAGATGGCAGATCCGCTGATGTTCGGGCAACTGGCCCTGCATCTGGTGCGGTTGCGCGGTGGTGTGCACCAGGGCCTCGATGGCGAGCTGGTACCGCGGCCTGGTGCGGCCGCCCGTCATGGCGTACGGGCGGACCAGCGGGTTCGACGCCGCGGCGGGCGTCGGCTCGGGGGCGCGTCGCTGCGGCTGCACCGGCTGGATGCGCGGCGCCGACGGCTGGTCGTACGGCGAAGGGCCGGGGCCCTGCGGCGCGTACGGCTGCTGGTGGTGCGGGGTGGAGGGGTAGGCGTACGGGTTCATGGAACCGTCGCCATGACCCCGGGCCGGGCCGTAGGACCAGTTTCCCGAAGACGAACCGCCTGGGGGTGTTGCCACTCTCTCTCCTCCTCCGACCGCGCCGGGCACCCAGCCATGTGGAAGCCGCGTCCCGAAACCTTACGGCCCCGGGACGGCAGAACGCACTGTCCGTCCTTCAGTTGAGCAGGCTGCCCTGGAGCTCCGCGCGGAGGTCCGGGGTGAGGACCGTGCCCGTCCGGTCCACCAGAAGGGCCATTTCGTACCCGATGAGACCGATGTCCGCTTCCGGGTGGGCGAGCACCGCGAGTGACGAACCGTCGGAAATGGACATGATGAACAGGAATCCCCGCTCCATCTCCACAACCGTCTGGTTCACGCTGCCGCCCTCGAAGATGCGCGAGGCACCGGCGGTCAGCGAGGTCAGACCGGAGGCGACGGCCGCGAGCTGGTCGGCGCGGTCGCGGGGAAAGCCTTCGGACATCGCCAGAAGGAGTCCGTCGGCGGAGACCACCACGGTGTGGGACACCCCGGGGGTGTTGTCCACGAAGTTGGTGATCAACCAGTTCAGGTTCTGTGCCGCCTGGCTCATCGGGCTCACACTAACGCTCCTGGTTGTAGGTGCTGTCAGAGCCACTGCTGTGTTCATTCCTTGTGGCCTGACCGTTCTTTTCACTTCCCGCGGTGCGTCCCCGCTGGACGCCCTGGCGCAGGTTGCTCAGCCTGCCCCGGACGTCCTCGGGGGCGCGGGAGACCTGTGGGCCGCCCTGCGGAGTCGATTCCGCGGTGCCCTCAACCAGATTGGCCTTGGGCACGCGCCGCGGCAGGCCGGAGGAGGTGACCCCGCCCGCCTTGGGCTTCTTGAGCGCCGACGCCTGCTGCCACCGCTCGTCGTTGGCCGAACGCCAGCCGCTTGCGCCCTTGCCCTGGGGGGCGGGCTCCGGCGTCTCCCGGTGCGCGGACCGGGTGCCGTTCGCGCCGCTCCCGGGGGAACCGCGGCGGGGCAGCCCGGCGTCGGTCGTCCCGTGGGCGGTGGGGGAGTCCGGCTCCGGCCGGTCGAAGCCTACGCGGTGGGCCTCGTTCACGTCAGCGGCCTGCGCGGATTCCGCCTGCGGAGCGTACGGGGCGGCGTAGCCGTTGTGATAGGCGTCCGGCTGCGGCCAGTCGTCCTGGTACGGCTGCTCCTGGTAACCGGCGTACGGGTCCGCGACGGCGGCCTGCCCGTCGGTGTGTCCCTGCGGGGCGGACTCCGCGTAGCCGGTGGCGCCCGGGTAGCCGGCGCCCGCCGGGTAGCCGTGGTGCGGCAGTTGTCCGTCCGGCGCGTAGTACGCCTGGTCGTAGGACGGCGGGCCCTGCTGGTCGTACGCCGTCTGCCGCTGGTCCTGGTACGCCGTCTGCGGGTGCCGGTCGTAGCCGCCCGGCTGCTCCGGGTAGGCCGCCTGCCCGGAGCCGTACGCCTGCTGCTGCCCGGTGGGCTCGTCGGTGTACGCGGCGGGCGCGGGCGCCTGCGGGGCGTCGGTCCGGTCCTCCGGGGAGGGGCGGCGCTCCTCGCGCTGGAGCGAGCGGCCCACCGGGTCCAGCTCCCGGATGTCGTCCGGGACCTCGGTGTAGCGGCTGTCGTCGAAGCCGAGTTCGGCGGCCGTGCGCGGCGGCGGCAGCCGGCCGGCGTCCGGCTCCGGGAACTGCTGCTCCGGGATGATCTGCGGGACCGAGAAGTCGCCGCGGCCCGCGGCCTGCTCGCCGCCGCCGCCGTGGGTGATGACGTCCGGCAGCATGACCAGCGAGGTGGTGCCGGCCTGCTCGCCGGAGGGGCGCAGCTGGACCCGGACGCCGTGCCGGTCGGCGAGGCGGCCGACCACGAACAGGCCCATGCGCTGGGAGATCGCCACGTCCACGGTGGGCGGGTTGGCCAGCTTGTGGTTGATGTCGGCGAAGTCCTCGGCGGTCAGGCCGATGCCCTTGTCGTGGATCTCGATCATGATCCGGCCGTCCGGCAGCCGGGTCGCGGTGACCTTGACCTTGGTCTGCGGCGAGGAGAACGTGGTGGCGTTCTCCAGCAGCTCGGCCAGCAGGTGCACGAGGTCGGTGACGGCGCGGCCGTGGATCTCGGCCTCCGGGACGCCGGACAGCTCGATGCGCTCGTACTGCTCCACCTCGGAGGAGGCGGCGCGCAGCACGTCGACCAGCGGGACCGGCTGGTCCCAGCGGCGGCCGGGCTCCTCGCCGGCGAGGACCAGCAGGTTCTCGCCGTTGCGGCGCATACGGGTCGCCAGGTGGTCCAGGCGGAAGAGGTTCTCCAGCTGGTCCGGGTCGGCCTCGTTGTTCTCCAGGTCGGTGATCAGGGTCAGCTGGCCCTCGATCAGCGACTGGTTGCGGCGCGAGAGGTTGGTGAAGATCGCGTTGATGTTGCCCCGCAGCAGGGCCTGCTCGGCGGCGAGCCGGACGGCCTCGCGGTGCACCTGGTCGAAGGCGCGGGCCACCTCGCCGATCTCGTCGGTCGAGGTGATCGGGATCGGCGCGACCCGGGTGTCGACCCGGCCCGGGTCGGTGCGCGAGAGCTGGTCGACCAGCATCGGCAGGCGCTGTTCGGCGACGTCGAAGGCGGCGCTGCGCAGCCGGCGCATGGAGCGGCTCATCTGGCGGGCCACCAGGCCGGCCAGGATGAACGCGGCCAGCAGGGCGATCACGACCACGGCACCGGTGATGAACGCCGACTGCTTGGCGTCGTCGGCGATACCGGCCGCCTCGTTCACGGCGGTGTCGGCCATGTCCGACTCGATCTTGCCGTAGGCGTCGAACTTGAGGGTGTTGACGGCCCACCAGTTCTGCGCGGTGATGCCCTTGGCGACCAGATCCTGGCGCTCGGCGGAGTCGGTGCCCTTCAGCGTGGCGAGCGCCGTGACCATCTTCTGCGGGTCGGTGGGCGGGGCCACGTAGTCCGGGTCCTTCGCCTTGGCGTCCTCGGCCATGGCCGCGGCCCGGGTCTGGATGTCCTTCTTCTCGGCGTCCAGCTTGTCCGCGTCGGCCTGGGTGCCGCCGCCGAGGTACTCCTCGATGGCGATGTTCTCCAGGTAGGCGTAGGAGGAGAGCGAGATGCGCTGGCTGGCCAGGTTGCCGCTGTCCGGGCCGGGCTTGATCAGCAGGTGCATGCCGATCGAGCGCTCCAGCGACAGCGCGGCCTTGGTCAGCGAGATGGCGTAGACCGTACGGCCGTAGGAGGTGATGTTGCCGGTGCCCAGGCCCAGCTCGTTGGCGAACTCCATCAGCGGGTGCGCGACCTGGATGTAGCCCTCCTCGGTCTGCACACCGTTCAGCTTGGAGGTGTACGCGGCCAGGCGCAGCGACTGGAGCTGCGGCTCGGTCTCCCGGAACAGCTTGAGCCGGCGCTCCAGGCCGGCCTTGTGCGGCATGTTCCCGGCGGCCTGGTCGAAGGCGTCGGCGGCCTGGTCGGTCTGGCGGCGGGCCTGCACGACGGTCGCGTTGTTCTGGCCCTTGCCCTCCAGCAGGGGGGCGGCCGTGGTGTCGCGCTCGTTGTAGAGGGCGTTGGCGTAGATCAGCGAGGCCCGCACCAGGCGGGCGGTGTGCTCGGCGTCCTGGGCGTCCTGCCAGGTGTCGATCGAGTTCTTGACCTGGAAGCCGCCCATGACGAGGCCGACCAGCACGGGTATGAGCAGGATCGCGTTCAGCCGGGTGGGCACCCGCCAGTTGCGCGGGGAGAAGCGGCCGCCGCTGGGAGCGGGTGCGGCCGACGGCTCCGATCCGGGCACGTGTGCGGGGGCCGCGCCGCGCGGCGGCGGGGTGAAGTTGCCCCGGGCCGACGGCTCAGGACCGTTCTTGCTTCGCCTCACTCGACCAACAACCTCTCGGCGGCCGGCACCTGACCTCGTGCCGCAGTGTCTCAGAGCCCGACGCGTCGCGGGCGACGTCAGTAGACGTCAGTACTGGTGAGTACGTCCGCGACCATGGGGCAGTTCAGGCATTCCAGCACGCCGACATGTGCTCTTCCAAACAGTGGAATCCACTGATTCGAAGTGATGTAAGTCCCAGATAAAACGGTCAAACAGAGCGAGCGACACCAAAAAGCGGGACCGTCGTGCGCGCAGCGAGACCAGTTGTGCGCTGCGCGTGGCGATATGGCCCGATTCCTCTGCCGAAACGTTATGAACACCAGGGCCGGCCGTGTCCAAGGACACAGCCGGCTCCGATGGGTCTACGGCAACTGCCGTACGGCCTTACCGACTTGGGTGCTATGTACAACGTGTCCTGGCCGTCACCTCAACCGGGCCATCAGCGCGTGCTCCACCAGCGTGATCAGGGCGGACTTGGCGTCCGCGCGGTGCCGGGCGTCGGTGGTGATGATCGGCGCGTCCGGCCCGATCTGCAGCGCCTCGCGCACCTCGTCGGGGGTGTACGGCTGGTGGCCGTCGAAGCCGTTGAGGGCGATGACGAACGGCAGCCCGCTGTTCTCGAAGTAGTCGACGGCCGGGAAGCAGTCGGCCAGGCGACGGGTGTCCACGAGCACCACCGCGCCGATGGCACCGCGCACCAGGTCGTCCCACATGAACCAGAAACGGTCCTGGCCGGGCGTGCCGAACAGGTACAGGATCAGGTCCTGGTCGAGCGTGATGCGGCCGAAGTCCATGGCCACCGTGGTGGTGGTCTTGTCCCCGGTGTGGGTCAGATCGTCGATGCCGGCCGAGGCGGACGTCATGACGGCCTCGGTACGCAGCGGGTTGATCTCCGATACGGCACCCACGAACGTGGTCTTGCCCACGCCGAAGCCACCCGCCACCACGATCTTCGCGGAGGTGGTGGCCCGGCCCGTGTCAGAGCTTGCGAAGTCCACTGAGCACCCTTTCGAGCAGCGTCACATCCGGAGCGCCGCCGTTGTTCTCGTCGCCGCCCGGCTGGTGGATGGCCACCAGGCCGGCCTCGGCCAGGTCCGCGACGAGGATCCGGGCCACGCCCAGCGGCATGGCCAGCAGTGCCGAGACCTCGGCGACCGACTTCACCTCGCGGCACAGATGGCAGATCCGCTGGTGCTCCGGCAGCAGTCCCATCAGTGCTGCCGGGTCGGCCGTGGTGCTGATCAGCGCCTCGATGGCGAGCTGATAGCGCGGCCGGGTCCGGCCGCCGGTCATCGCGTACGGACGGACCAGCGGCTGGTCGCCCTCGTCCCCGTACGGCTCGGCGTACGGATCATGATGGGCGGTGGGCGGGGTCATGGATCCTCCGGGCGGGACAGCAAGTCGATCGGGCGAGCCGTCGGACGGGGCCGGTGGGGGGATTGTGGCGGCCGGACGGTGATGTGGTGACAGGGGTGGTGCCGGGGCCGGTCAGTGAAGCAGACTGCCCTGTAGTTCGGCGCGCAGGTCCGGTGTGAGCACCGCGCCCGCACGGTCGACGAGCAGCGCCATCTCGTAGCCGACGAGGCCGATGTCGCACTCCGGGTGGGCCAGGACCGCGAGGGACGACCCGTCCGAGACGGACATCAGGAAGAGGAAGCCGCGCTCCATCTCGACGACCGTCTGCGCCACATTGCCGCCCTCGAAGATCCGGGACGCCCCGGCGGTCAGCGAGGTCAGGCCGGAGGCGACGGCCGCCAGTTGGTCGGCGCGGTCGCGCGGGAAGCCTTCGGACATCGCCAGAAGGAGTCCGTCGGCGGAGACCACGACGGTGTGGGACACCCCGGGGGTGTTGTCCACGAAGTTGGTGATCAACCAGTTCAGGTTCTGTGCCGCCTGGCTCATCGGGCTCAACTAACGCTCCTGCTGGTGAGTGGGGCTCGGGAAGCTGCCCGTCTGGCCTGTGCCGGCCTGACGACCCTGGGCGATGCCCCGACGGAGATTGGTCAGCCGGCCGCGTACGTCATCGGGCGCACGCGAGACCTGCGGACCGTTCTGGTGCTGTTGCTGCTGAGCCGTGCCCGGGACGAGGTTCGCCCGGGGCACCCGGCGCGGCAGGCCGGAGGTGGTGACCCCGCCCGCGGCCGGCTGCCGTACGCGCTCGGCCTGCCGTACGAGTTCGTCGTTCGGCGAGCTGCGCCACGCGGAGGCGGATCGCTGGGGGACCGCGGGCGCGCCGGGCGCCTGCGGCTGCTGCTGCGGTTCCTGCTGGGGGGCCGGCTGCGGGCTCTCCGCCTGCTGCTGCCCACCGCGCTCACCGCGTTCACCGTGGAACCAGTTGGTCTCCAGGGTGTCGTACAGCGGCGTACGGCCGTCACCGGGGCCCGCGGCCGGCGGCAGCGCCCATCCGTCGCCGCGGCCCTCGTCGGGCCGCTGCTGCGGCTGCGGGGCCTGCGGGCGCGGGGCGCCGAAGCCGTCGGGGGCGACGGGCTGCGGCCGCTCGAACTGGCCGGTGGCCGACGGGTCCTGACGGCCCGGCAGCAGGTGCCCGCCCGCGGACCCGGCCTCGTGGCCGGGCTGCGCGAACTGGCCCGTGGAGCCGTTGTCGTAGCCCTGCGGCGCGGCGAACTGCCCGGTGGAGCCGTTGTCGTAGCCCTGCGGGGCCGCGAACTGGCCCGTGGAGCCGTTGTCGTACGCCTGCGGTGCGGCGAACTGGCCGGTGGAGCCGTTGTCGTAGCCCTGCGGGGCCGTGAACTGGCCGGTGTCCGCGGGGTTCCCCGGCTGCTGATCGCGCTCGGTGTGCTGCGGGGTGGTGTGCGCCGCCGGGCCGAAGATGTCCGAGCGGACGAACGCGCCGGTGTTCTGCGCGGTGCCCGCGCCGGGAGCCGGGAGGCGGCCGGTGTCCTGGCCACCGCCCTGCCGGCCGTCGCCGAAGCCCTGCGCGGCGCCCGGGCCCTGCCGGTCGTCCGGCCGCAGCACCGGCATCTCGGCCGTGGCACCCGGACCCTGGTGGTCCTGGGCGCGCGGGCCGCGGGGGGCCTGCGCGTGCTCCGCCTCGTCGTGCCCGCGCGGGGCGTCGAGGGCGGCGGGGCCGTGCGCGTTCTCGCTGCCCCAGCTCGGCGTCCTCGGCTGCGGGTTGCCGCCGGGCAGCTCCGCGCGCGGAGCGCCGCGCGAGGGCAGCTGCGGCTGGCCGCCCTGTCCCTCGCCGCGCTGCCGGCGCGGCGGCAGCGCGCCGCGGCCGCCGCCGAAGGCGTCCTGCTGCGCATCGCCGCCCGGGCGGCCGCCGAAGCCCTGGCCCTGACTCTGGCCCTGGGGGGCCACCGGGTTCTGCGGGGCGCCACCGCGGGCGCCGCCGAAGGCGTCCTGCCCGTTGCCGCCGCGCCGGCCCTCGCCGAAGCCCTGTCCGGCCGCCGGGTTCGCGGCCTGCAGGCCCTGGGGCGCGCCCGGGGCCTGTCCGCCGAAACCGGCACCGGCGCCCGCCGGCCGCGGACGGTCCTGCTGCGGCCGGCCCGCGCCCTGCGGCCCGCGCCCCTGGCCCGGCGCACCCGGCCCACCGGGTCCGCCCGGACGGCCGCCCGTGCCGGGCAGCGCGGCCCGCGGGCCCTGGCCGGCGCCGACCTGGCCGCGCGGAGCGGGCCCCTGGCCGAGCAGGCCGGTCCCGCCCCCCTGGCCGCCCTGGCGGCGCGCCGCCGCGGCACCGGCCGCGGCGGCGGCAGCCGCCGGACCACCGGCGGAGGGACCGCCGGCCTTGCCGGGAACCGGCTTGCGGCCGCCCTGGGCCACGTCCACCGGCAGCATGACGAGGGCCGTCGTACCGCCGGAGTCGGAGGGCCGCAGCTGGATGCGGATGCCGTGCCGCTGCGAGAGGCGGCCGACCACGAACAGGCCCATGCGGCGGGAGACGGAGACGTCCACGGTGGGCGGCGAGGCGAGCCGCTCGTTGATCGCGGCCAGGTCCTCGGGGGAGAGGCCGATGCCGGTGTCGTGGATCTCGATCAGCACCCGGCCGTCGGGCAGCGCGTGACCGGTGACCTTGACCTTGGTCTGCGGGGAGGAGAACGAGGTGGCGTTCTCCAGCAGCTCGGCGAGCAGGTGCACGAGGTCGTTGACGACGCGGCCGGCGACCTCGGTGGTCGGCACCGAGGCCAGCTCGATGCGCTCGTACTGCTCCACCTCGGAGGCGGCGGCACGCAGCACGTCGACCAGCGGGACCGGGCGGGTCCAGCGGCGGCCGGGCTCCTCACCCGCGAGGACGAGGAGGTTCTCACCGTTACGGCGCATACGGGTGGCGAGGTGGTCGAGCTTGAACAGCGAGGAGAGCTGGTCCGGGTCGGCCTCGCGGGACTCCAGTTCGGAGATCAGCGACAGCTGGCGCTGGATCAGGCCCTGGGAGCGGCGCGAGAGGTTGGTGAACATCGCGTTGACGTTGCCCCGCAGCAGGGCCTGCTCGGCGGCGAGCCGGACCGCCTCGCGGTGCACCTCGTCGAAGGCCGCGGCCACCTGGCCGATCTCGTCCCGGGAGTGCACACCGACCGACTCCACGGACGTGTCGACGTCCTGCGGGTCGGACTCGGACAGCTGCTTGACCAGCTCGGGCAGCCGGTCCTGGGCGACCTTGGTCGCGGTGTCCTGGAGCCGGCGCAGCGAGCGGATCATGGAGCGGGCCACCACGAAGGCGCCGACCAGCGACACACCGAGGACGAGCAGGATCAGCGCACCGGAGATGATCGCGTCGCGCTCGGTGGCGCTGCGCAGCTCGCGGGCCTTCTGTTCCATCTCCTCGAGCAGCGTGTGCTCGATCTTCTTCATCTGCTCGATCTTCGTCGAGCTGTCGTCCACCCAGTCCAGGTAGGAGCGCTTGCCCTGCTGGGCCAGACCGGTGTCGCTGTCCAGGGCACGCTTGGCGTACGTGTCCGAGGACTGGATGATCGGGTTGCCCTCCTCCATGGGCTTGATCAGCTCTTCCGCGCCGCTGCCGTAGATGTTGCGGAAGCTGTTGACCTCGGAGGTCTGGCTGTCCAGCGCCGACTGCGCGTAGAGGCGGTCGTTGGTGGAGAGCTTGCCGGTGTCGCTGCCGTTGGCGGGCAGCGCCGCGGCGATCACGGCGCGCTGGATCGACGCGTACTCCTTGGCGGAGGAGAACGCGGACAGCGCGCGGGTGCGCTGGATCATCTCCGGGTTGCTCGTCGCCTCGGCCATGTCCTGGGAGAGGCTGAGCAGTTCGGTGATGAGCCGGTGGTACGCCTCGACGGTCTGGGTCGAGTTGCCCTCGTTGGAGTAGGCCGTCTTGCGGATCTTGCCCAGGCCGTTGAGTTCGCTGGCCAGGCCCACCAGGGTGTCGCGGACGCCCTGGAGGTCGCCGTTCTTGCTGGCGCCGTCGATCTCCTCGGAGGCGGCCAGGAAGTTGTCCTTGGCGCGGTCCGTCTTGTCGCGGACGCCCTTGACGGTGGCCGTGGTGGAGGCGGAGGGGTGGGTCAGCGGGCCGGCGGACTCGTCGCGCTCCTCCTGGAGCGCGGCGGCCAGCTCGGTGGCCTGCTTGGTCATGTCCGTCAGCAGCTTCATGTTGTCGAGCTGCTGGATGTCGTCCAGGTTCTGGTTGATGCGCAGGCCACCGAGGGTGGTGGCCGCGATCACGGGGAGCGCGAGCAGCGACACCAGACGGGTGGAGATGCGCCAGTTGCGCAGGGAGACGCGCGAGCCGGGACCGACCGGGGCGGGGGTCTTGGGCTGCGGCTTGTCCGAGGAGGCGGGTTCGGAGGACGCCGAAGGGCCGGCCAGGCCGGGGCGCCCCGGGCGCTCGCCGTGGTCACCGGTCGGGGCCTGGCCCGGGTTCTGGGCGTGCTGGGGCGAGGAGCTGACGGCCATGGGGCCAGTCCCGCCGTGCGGCTCCGGCTCCGCCGAAGCGCTGCCATCCCTCTTGAAACGTCCCTGCACTAGCGTCGCAACCTCTGGACCAGGCGCCTTCCCACGCGAGCGGAAAGACGGTGTCGGCGTCATGGAGAGCGCCCTGAAAACGCTCCCCGGTGGTCGTGAGTGACCGGCGCTGGCTCCCCCTTCCGGCCGCCGCTCGGCGCTGCGTTGCGCCCCCTGCGCGCCGGCTCGATCCCGCGGCGGTCCGTGGCATTCCAGCACAGTGCAGGATCTCCAACAAGGCATGTGGGCCACCCTGTGACCTCTGTGACACCGCGTGAGGGGCGCGTCACGAGACGTGGAAAGCGATCTTCTCCATTCCGGACATATGACCACGAGCCGACGAGGCGCCACAGGTGTCCCAGTCGCCATGATCGGGAGCGGAATGATGGCTTCAGTGGGCTAATGTCCGTTTCACCGGTGCGCGGCCCACTCAAGAATTGTCCGGATTGTCGAGGGTGCCGTGAGCAAACTCACACGGAGATCACGGGCTCTTCACGTCTTCGGCCGGGAATCGCACGTTTAGCCTGACGCTTTACAGAGATGGCGAAACCGGCAACCCGCGCCCGCGCGGGGGTCCCCTTCGGCCCTCGGGGCGCCCGTACACGACGAGGTCTCCTACCACCGTGAAGACGACGATGATGTTCCGCAACATAGCCAACCCCCGGCGCACCACGCTGGCGCACCTCGACGACGCGGAGGCGCTGCGGACGCCGGAGCTGCCGGAGCACTCCGTCGCGCTGCCGGCCCAGACGGCCAACCCCCGCCGCACCATCCTCATGGAGGCACCGGTCGCGGCCGCCGTCGCCCCGTAGCAGCCGCCCCCATCCGGAGATCAGGGGCGCCCCCGCGGCCGGGGGCGCCCCTCCGCCATGCCGCCACCCGGCAGCCGGGCCGTCACTCACCCGGCAGCCGTTCCGTCACCGGGCGGCGCCCCCTCCCCGGTGGCGCACGCCCCCGTTGGCGCCCGCTGCGCGCGGCGCACGCCCCGCGTGGCGCCGGCCGCTGCGCGCGCAATGCGCGCGGCCCGGGGCGCCCGCCGCGTTAGCCTGGAGCGTCAGACTCCTCCCAGCTCAGTCAAGGGGCCAAGCATCCCGTGCGCATCGCCAGATTCTCCATCGACGGGAACGTCGCCTTCGGCGCGGTCGAGGGCGACCGGCCGGACCAGCTCGTCCTCGACATCATCAAGGGCATCCCGTTCGCGGACTTCGAGCTGTCCGGCACCAAGGTGCCGCTGAGCAAGGTACGGCTGCTGCCGCCGGTGCTCCCCAACAAGGTGGTGGCCTTCGGCCGCAACTACGCCGAGCACGCGCGCGAACTCGGCAACGAGGTGCCCGACGCCCCGTTCGCCTTCTTCAAGCCGTCCACCTCGGTGATCGGCCCCGGCGACCCGATCCAGTACCCCTCCTTCTCCGAGGAACTGCACCACGAGGCCGAGCTGGCCGTGGTCATCGGGCGCATGTGCCGCGAGGTCCCGCGCGACCGCGTCAAGGACGTGATCTTCGGCTACACCTGCGCCAACGACATCACCGCCCGCGACGTCCAGCGCCGCGAGAAGCAGTGGGCGCGGGCCAAGGGCTTCGACAGCTCCTGCCCGCTGGGTCCCTGGGTGGAGACGGACCTCGCCCTCGACACCGCGGCCGACCTGACCATCCAGCTCACCGTCAACGGCGAGCAGCGGCAGCTCGGCCGCACCAGCGAGATGATCCACCCCATCGAGGACCTGATCGTCAACATCTCCGAGGCCATGACGCTGCTCCCCGGCGACGTGATCCTCACGGGCACCCCGGCAGGGGTCGGCCCCCTCGGCGTCGGCGACGAGGTCGCCGTCACCATCGAAGGCATCGGCACTCTCACCAACAAGGTTGTCAAGCGTGGCTAGCGCACCCGGCTCCTCCGTACGCGTCCGTTTCTGCCCCTCGCCCACCGGTAACCCGCACGTGGGCCTGGTCCGCACCGCCCTGTTCAACTGGGCCTTCGCGCGCCACCACCAGGGCACTCTGGTCTTCCGCATCGAGGACACCGACGCGGCCCGCGACTCCGAGGAGTCGTACGAGCAGCTGCTGGAGGCGATGCGCTGGCTCGGCTTCGACTGGGACGAGGGCCCCGAGGTCGGCGGCCCGCACGCGCCCTACCGCCAGTCGCAGCGCATGGACCTCTACGCCGACGTCGCGCGCAAGCTCCTGGACGGCGGGTACGCCTACCACTGCTACTGCTCCCAGGAGGAGCTGGACAGCCGCCGCGAGGCCGCCCGCGCCGCCGGCAAGCCCTCCGGCTACGACGGCCACTGCCGCGAGCTGAGCGCCGCGCAGGTCGAGGAGTACACGGCGCAGGGCCGCGCGCCCATCGTCCGCTTCCGCATGCCCGACGAGGCGATCACCTTCACGGACCTGGTCCGCGGCGAGATCACCTACCTCGCGGAGAACGTCCCGGACTACGGCATCGTCCGCGCCAACGGCGCCCCCCTCTACACGCTCGTCAACCCGGTCGACGACGCCCTGATGGAGATCACCCACGTCCTGCGCGGCGAGGACCTGCTCTCCTCCACCCCGCGCCAGATCGCCCTCTACAAGGCGCTGACCGACCTGGGCATCGCCAAGTCCGTCCCCGCCTTCGGCCATCTGCCCTACGTCATGGGCGAGGGCAACAAGAAGCTCTCCAAGCGCGACCCGCAGTCCTCGCTGAACCTCTACCGCGAGCGCGGCTTCCTGCCCGAGGGCCTGCTCAACTACCTCTCCCTGCTGGGCTGGTCGCTCTCGGCCGACCAGGACATCTTCTCCGTCGAGGAGATGGTCGCCGCCTTCGAGATCGGCGACGTCAACCCCAACCCGGCGCGCTTCGACCTGAAGAAGTGCGAGGCGATCAACGCCGACCACATCCGCCTGCTCGACGTGAAGGACTTCACCGAGCGCTGCGCCCCCTGGCTCAAGGCCCCCGTCGCCCCCTGGGCCCCGGAGGACTTCGACGAGGCCAAGTGGCAGGCGATCGCCCCGCACGCGCAGACCCGTCTGAAGGTCCTCTCCGAGATCACCGACAACGTCGACTTCCTGTTCCTGCCGGAGCCGGTCCTCGACGAGGCGAGCTGGGCCAAGGCGATGAAGGAGGGCTCCGACGCCCTGCTGCGCACCGCCCGGGAGAAGCTGGAGTCGGCCGACTGGACCTCGGCCGAGTCCCTGAAGGAGGCCGTCCTCGCGGCCGGCGAGGCCCACGGCCTCAAGCTCGGCAAGGCCCAGGCCCCGGTCCGCGTCGCCGTCACCGGCCGCACCGTCGGCCTGCCCCTCTTCGAGTCCCTGGAGATCCTGGGCAAGGAGCGGACGCTCGCCCGCATCGACACGGCACTGGCCAAGCTGGCCGCCTGACGCCGCCGGTCCCCGCCGAGGGGCGGCACCCGGGACCCCGGGTGCCGCCCCCGCGTGCTGTCCGGGCGGACCCCGGGACCGCCCCGGCCGCCCGGCGGTACGGTCGAGGGCATGGCCATCGAAGCGGTCCTGTGGGACGTGGACGACACCCTGTTCGACTACACCTCGGCCGACCGGACCGGCATGCGGGCGCACCTGGCCGCCGAACGGCTGCTGGCGGGGTACGGCACCGTCGAGCGGGCGCTGGCGCACTGGCGGCGGATCACGGACGCCCAGTGGGCGCGGTTCGCGGCCGGTGAGGCGACCTTCGAGGAGCAGCGGCGCGACCGGGTGCGGGTCTTCCTGGGCCGCCCGGAGCTGACCGACGCCGAATCCGAGGCGTGGTTCCGGCGCTACCTGGGGCACTACGAGGCCGCCTGGGCGCTCTTCCCGGACGTGCTGCCCGCCCTGGACGCCCTCGCGGCCGGCCACCGGCACGCCGTGCTGTCCAACTCCAGCCTGCACGTCCAGGAGCGCAAGCTGCGCGTCCTCGGTGTGCGCGACCGCTTCGAGACCGTGCTGTGCGCCGCGGAGCTGGGCGTGTCGAAACCGGCCGCCGGGGCGTTCCACGCGGCCTGCGAGGCACTGGGCCTGGCCCCGCGCGAGGTCGCCTACGTCGGGGACCACCCCGAGATCGACGGGCGGGGCGCCGCCGAGGCGGGGCTGCTGTCGGTCTGGATCGACCGCGGCGGTGTGCCCACCGGCGCCGGCCGGGACGCCGCCGTGCGCCGGATCGCCTCCCTCGCCGAACTCCCGGCGGTGCTCGGCGCGGATACCCGTTTTGGAGCCCCGTCCACCTTCGGGTAATGTTCTTCCTGCGCCGCGGGAAGCGGGCCGGAAGGCCGGAAACCCCGGGGCGCAGTACTAGAACAAGGACCCCTCCGGGGCTTGCGTTCCAGTGGCCTATGGTGTAATTGGCAGCACGACTGATTCTGGTTCAGTTAGTCTTGGTTCGAGTCCAGGTAGGCCAGCTCGCAGATGCTTCAATCTGCAACCCGCGGATCTGATCCGCGAGCCCCCGTTGTGTAGCGGCCTAGCACGCTGCCCTCTCAAGGCAGTAGCGCCGGTTCGAATCCGGTCGGGGGTACAGATCCTTCCCGCGAGGACAGGCAGGGTAGCTCCCACTGACTTCACGGTGACAACATCCGGCTACCGCCGGGTGGGGATCGCTAGGGCCCCCGTTGTGTAGCGGCCTAGCACGCCGCCCTCTCAAGGCGGTAGCGCCGGTTCGAATCCGGTCGGGGGTACTGACTGGTCTAAACCATCATTGGTCTATGGTGTAATTGGCAGCACGACTGATTCTGGTTCAGTTAGTCTTGGTTCGAGTCCAGGTAGACCAGCTCGGACCTGCGGAAACGCAGCGTCCAGGCCCCCGTTGTGTAGCGGCCTAGCACGCCGCCCTCTCAAGGCGGTAGCGCCGGTTCGAATCCGGTCGGGGGTACACCATCGATGGGCCCCGCTCCGGCGGGGCCCATCGGCGTATCCGGCCCGGCCGGCTCCGGCTCACTCGAAGCCGTAGCGCCGGGCCGTCTCCTCCTCCTGGGCCAGCCGGTGCAGCGCCTGGAGCACCGGCTCGTTGAGGATCGCCCCCAGCACCGCGAACTCGATCCGTTCCGCGTCCGACGCGTACCCCTCCATGTGGTCCAGGTCGAGAACGGCCGTCCGGTACATCAACTCGGCGTACGGCGCGAGCAGTTCCGCCCCGAACCCGTACCCGAGCCGGCGGAACGCGGCCACCGCCACCACCAGCGAGCGGTACGCGGGCGAGATGGTCGTGAGCTGCCTGGTGTTCTCCCAGCCGAGCCGGTCCAGGAGGGCCAGCACCTCCCGCTGCGCGGCCCGGACGTACTCGTCGTCCTCGTCCGGCTCCGGCACCTGCGGCAGCGCCCACAGCGCCGCGCCCAGCCGGATCGTGCGGCCCAGGTCCTCGTCGTCCACGTGCCCGAGCACCTCGCGCACCGTCGCCACCGGCACCTTGCCCACCTGGATCATCGCCCGCACCAGCCGCAGCCGGCGCAGATGCTCCTCGTCGTACTCGGCCTTCGTCGCGTTCACCTGGCGTCCCGGCGGCAACAGCCCTTCGCGCAGGTAGTACTTGATCGTCGCGGTGGACACACCGCTGCGCCTGCTCAGCTCGGCCAGCCGCATCTCTTGCGCCTCTCCTTGGGAAGTGCCACTATCCAACCACCAACTGAATGGATAGCGGAGCTATCCGACCGAGGGTCAGGGGGTTGTCGTGTTCGCGAAGCCGGTGCGGGGTCGTACGACCGCGGACGCCGAAGGCGAGGTGGTGGTCCTGCTGATCGGCATGCGGATCAACCACTTCTGGGCGGTGCACCAGTGGCCGCTGGTCATGCTCTCGATGATCCGCATGCGGCGGGAGCTGGCCCGCGACCCCGGCCGGGGGCTGCTGGGGAGCGTTCTGCTGACGGCCTCGCCGCGCACCTACTACGCCGTCCAGTACTGGGAGTCCAGGGACAAGCTGTACGCCTACGCCGCCGCGCCCGACATGTTCCACCACCGGGTCTGGGCGGTCGTCAACCGCAAGGAGCGCGCGGGCGCGGTCCGCGGGCACGTGGGGCTGTGGCACGAGGCGTACGTGGCGCCGGAGGGGTCGTACGAGTCGATCTACGTCGACATGCCCGCGTTCGGCCTGGCCGGGGCGCACGGGCAGCTACCGCTGGCCGCGCGGGGCCGGTACGCCGGGGACCGGTTCGCGCACCGCTCGGGGGAGGCGGTGCGGTGACCGCCGCACGGCGCTCGGCGCCGGCCGTGGCCTGCGCGCTGCTGTGCGGGCTGACGCTCGCCGGCTGCGGGGACGACGGCCTGGACGGGAAGATCGCGGACTACGACACCGTGACGGTCTGGTCGGGCGGCGGCACCTCGGCGCACGAGGTGGGCGAGCTGACGGTCCTGGCACCGGTGACCGTCAAGTGCCACACCGACGGCTGGTACAAGGTCTCCTACGACGGCGGCTCCGGCTGGATCGACTCCAGTACGTCGATCATCAGCAAGAAGGGCGAGGTCGCGCCGCACATGGTCCCGGAGTGCTGAGCGCGGCCGCGGGAGCCGGGTGACCGGGAGACCGGACGGCCCGGGCAACGGGGGAGCGGGGGTGTGGGGGAGCGGGGAAAAGGAGAACGGGGTATGGGGGAGGGCTCGCCGCGGCGTCGGGGCGGGTCCTCCCCGGTGACGTACGGGAGGACGCTGCTCAGCCGGTGCGGCGCAGCGCCTCGGAGAGGCGGGCGGCGGCGTCGATGACCGCCTGGGCGTGCATCCGGCCGGGGTGGCGGGTCAGGCGCTCGATGGGACCGGAGACCGACACGGCGGCCACCACGCGGTTGGAGGGGCCGCGCACGGGCGCGGAGACGGAGGCGACACCCGGCTCGCGCTCGCCGATCGACTGGGCCCAGCCCCGGCGCCGCACCCCCGACAGGGCCGTCGCCGTGAAGCGGGCGCCCTGCAGGCCGCGGTGCAGCCGCTCCGGCTCCTCCCAGGCCATCAGCACCTGGGCCGAGGAGCCCGCCTTCATGGTGAGCGTCGAGCCGACCGGGACGGTGTCCCGCAGGCCGGACAGGCGCTCCGCGGCGGCGACGCAGATACGCATGTCGCCCTGGCGGCGGTAGAGCTGCGCGCTCTCGCCGGTGACGTCCCGCAGGTGGGTGAGGACCGGGCCCGCGGTGGCGAGGAGACGGTCCTCACCCGCGGCCGCGGCCAGTTCCGAGAGCCGGGGGCCGAGAATGAAACGGCCCTGCATGTCACGCGCCACCATGCGGTGGTGTTCCAGAGCCACGGCCAGACGATGGGCCGTGGGCCGTGCCAGCCCGGTCGCCGCGACCAGACCCGCGAGGGTGGCCGGACCGGACTCCAGAGCGCTCAGGACAAGGGCTGCCTTGTCCAGAACGCCGACGCCGCTACTGTTGTCCATGCAACGATACTCGCGTCTCACTCTGTGAAACGCAAGTTCAATTTTCCGTGGAACGCGCCACCCTGGAGACAGAGCGGCCCGTGGACCGGCGGGCCCGGCGGCGGCTGCCCGTACGGGGGGCACGGGGCCGCTTCCTCAAAGATCTCTAGTTGGGCCGGCGCCCCGTGCGTCCGGCCGGAGGGAAAGCGATGGGTAGGACACTCGCGGAGAAGGTCTGGGACGACCACGTCGTCCGGCGCGCCGAGGGCGAGCCCGACCTCCTCTTCATCGATCTGCACCTGCTGCACGAGGTGACCAGCCCCCAGGCGTTCGACGGCCTCCGCAAGAGCGGACGCGGTGTGCGCCGGCTCGACCTGACCATCGCCACCGAGGACCACAACACCCCGACCCTCGACATCGACAAGCCGATCGCGGACCCGGTCTCCCGTGCCCAGCTGGAGACGCTGCGCAAGAACTGCGCCGACTTCGGTGTACGGCTGCACCCGCTGGGCGACGTCGAGCAGGGCGTCGTGCACGTGGTCGGCCCCCAGCTGGGCCTGACCCAGCCGGGCACCACCGTGGTCTGCGGCGACTCGCACACCTCGACGCACGGTGCCTTCGGCGCCCTGGCGTTCGGCATCGGCACCTCCCAGGTGGAGCACGTGCTGGCCACCCAGACGCTGCCCATGGCCCGCCCGAAGACCATGGCGATCACGGTGGACGGCGAGCTGCCCGAGGGCGTCACCGCCAAGGACCTGATCCTGGCCATCATCGCCCGGATCGGCACCGGCGGCGGCCAGGGCTACGTCCTGGAGTACCGCGGCTCCGCCATCGAGAAGCTCTCGATGGAGGCCCGGATGACCATCTGCAACATGTCGATCGAGGCGGGCGCCCGGGCCGGCATGATCGCCCCCGACGAGACCACCTTCGCCTACCTCGAAGGCCGCCCGCACGCCCCCGAGGGCGCGGACTGGGACGCCGCCGTCGCCTACTGGCGGACGCTGCGCACGGACGACGACGCCGAGTTCGACGCCGAGGTCGTCATCGAGGCCGCCGAGCTGTCCCCGTTCGTCACCTGGGGCACCAACCCGGGCCAGGGCGCGCCGCTTTCGGCCGCCGTCCCCGACCCGGCTTCGTACGAAGACGCTTCGGAGCGCCTGGCCGCCGAGAAGGCCCTGGAGTACATGGGGCTGGACGCCGGCCAGCCGCTGCGCTCGATCGGCGTGGACACCGTCTTCGTGGGTTCCTGCACCAACGGCCGCATCGAGGACCTGCGCGCCGCCGCCGACATCGTGCGCGGCCGCAAAGTCGCCGACGGCGTACGGATGCTGGTCGTCCCCGGCTCCGCGCGGGTCGGCCTGCAGGCCGTCTCCGAGGGCCTGGACGTGGTCTTCAAGGAGGCCGGCGCCGAATGGCGGCACGCGGGCTGCTCGATGTGCCTGGGCATGAACCCCGACCAGCTGGCCCCCGGCGAGCGCTCCGCCTCCACCTCCAACCGCAACTTCGAGGGCAGGCAGGGCAAGGGCGGCCGCACCCATCTGGTGTCGCCGCAGGTCGCCGCCGCCACCGCGGTCCTCGGCCACCTGGCCTCCCCGGCCGACCTGTCCGACGCCGACGCCCCCACGCCCGCTGGAGTCTGAGAGATCATGGAAGCCTTCACCACCCACACCGGCCGGGCCGTCCCGCTGCGCCGCAGCAATGTCGACACCGACCAGATCATCCCCGCCCACTGGCTCAAGAAGGTCACCCGCGACGGCTTCGAGGACGGCCTGTTCGAGGCGTGGCGCAAGGACCCCGAGTTCGTGCTCAACCGCCCCGAGCGGCAGGGCGCCTCGGTGCTGGTCGCCGGCCCCGACTTCGGCACCGGCTCGTCCCGTGAGCACGCCGTCTGGGCGCTGCAGAACTACGGCTTCAAGACGGTGATCTCCGCCCGCTTCGCCGACATCTTCCGGGGCAACTCGCTGAAGAACGGCCTGCTCACGGTGGTCCTGGACCAGAAGGTCGTGGACGCGCTGTGGGAGCTGACCGAGCAGGACCCCACCGCCGAGATCACCGTGGACCTGGAGGCCCGCGAGGTGCGCGCCGAGGGCATCACCGCCCCCTTCGAGCTGGACGAGAACTCCCGCTGGCGCCTGCTGAACGGCCTGGACGACATCTCGATCACCCTGCAGAACGAGGACGCCGTCGCCGCCTACGAGGCCGGGCGCCCGGCGTTCAAGCCGCGCACCCTCCCGGTCTGACGGGTCCGAACCGGCCCCCGGACCGCTGACCGGGCCCCGGGCCCGCAGGACCCGAGGCAAGTCGAGTTTCGGCCACCGTGAAACGCCGCTGTACCCCCGATCGGCCCGATCGGGGGTACAGCCTTTTTTGTGCCCGCCGCGCCCGGTGCGCCGCCGTGCGTCGGGACAACTTCCCACGTTAGGACGGTTGTTGCCCGGGTAGGCGACTGCGCGGGCCGTAGTCGGCGGCCGGCCCGGACAGGCCGTACACGGCGGCAGTTGCCCCCTGCGCAGGCGACAACTCGCCCCAGATGGCACAATCTGTGCATGGACAACGACGGCCAACTCCAGCTCTATACGGCGGTCGCGGCCCAACTGAAGGAAGCGCACGCAAGAGTGCGCGCACTGCAAGTCCCGGAGGGCGTACGGATGGCGCTGACCCGGAAGCTGCTGGTCATTACGGCCGCGGCCAAGCACGATCTCGCCGCAGCGACAAGGCGTCTGGAGCGGTTCACCGCGGACCTCGACGAGGGCCGAATCCCCGGCGGGGAAGGCTGAACAGCCCGAGATCACCGAGTCGGTTGCGGCACAAGGGTGATTAGCCCGTTTCGTGTTTGATTTGCGGTATATATCTGCCTAACGTGCGAAAAAGCTTGAACACTTTCGTTCTGGCGAGGTCTCCGAAGGGGAAGACGTGAACAAGGCGCAGCTCGTAGAAGCGATTGCCGACAAGATGGGCGGCCGGCAGCAGGCCGCCGACGCCGTCGACGCGGTGCTGGACGCCATCGTCCGCGCGGTCGTCGGGGGAGACCGGGTCTCGGTCACCGGCTTCGGGTCCTTCGAGAAGGTGGACCGTCCGGCCCGCTACGCCCGTAACCCGCAGACGGGCGAGCGGGTGCGGGTCAAGAAGACCTCCGTTCCCCGCTTCCGGGCCGGCCAGGGCTTCAAGGATCTGGTGAGCGGCTCGAAGAAGCTGCCCAAGAACGACATCGCGGTGAAGAAGGCGCCCAAGGGCAGCCTGTCCGGCCCGCCCGCCACCATCGCCAAGGCGGTCGGCAAGAAGGCCGCCGCGAAGAAGACGACGGCGGCCGCGGCCAAGAAGGCCACTGCGAAGAAGACCGCGGCGGCGGGCGCCGCGAAGAAGACCACCGCGAAGAAGACGACGGCCGCGGCGAAGAAGGCCACGCCGGCGGCGAAGAAGACCACGGCCGCGAGCGCCGCGAAGAAGACCGCGGCGAAGAAGGCCCCCGCGAAGAAGGCGACGGCGAAGAAGGCCCCCGCCAAGAAGTCGACCGCGCGCAAGACCACCGCCAAGAAGACCACCGCCCGCGGCAAGTAACCGCGACCGGTACCCACGCGCCGGGCCGGGCCCCTCCGGGAGCCCGGCCCGCGGTGTGTCCGGGCAGCTCAGAAGGTCTGCAGCGTCACCAGCGTGATCCGCAGGGCGGCGCCCTCGCCCGCCGTCTCGATCCGCACCCGCTGCCCCGGCCGCAGCAGCCGCAGCCCGCCCGCGTCGAACGCCGGCGCGTCGAACCCCAGCGGGGTCCCGTCGTCCAGGAGCACCTGCCCGCTCCGGCTCTCGGGATCGTACGTATACGCGGTCGCCTGCATGAACGGCAGCCTACTGCCCACCCCCGAGCCCCGCCCGCGGGCCCGACGCCACCGGCTCACCCTCGGCCGCCGCCCGCCCCGACCTCACCGCTCCGAGATCAGCAGGCGCGCCGCCACCGCCGCCGTGCGGGGGCCGACGCCGAGGGACAGGGCCGCGCGCAGGTCGGCGCCGGTGTCCACGTCCTGGCGTACGGAGGGCACTGCGGCCGGGTGCAGTTCGATCGCGCCCGAGGTGCGGTGGCGGGCGCGTGAGTCGCCGCCGAATGCCGGGCGCAGCGCGTGGCCGGGCGTCGCGGCCAGCAAGGTGGTGCCCACCTGTGCCATATCCGCGAGAAATGCGCGCGGAAATGCCGCCGCCGCATTCAGGACCCGGCCCAATTCCGCCGGCCGCAGCGCCGGAAGATCCGCGTTCATGGCCGCGACGGGACAGGCGGGCCGCACCGCCCGCACGGCCGCCGTACCGTGCGCGAGTGCGGCGTTCAGGCCCGCGCCGGGAGTGTCCGGGACGATCCGGGCACCCAGCGCCGCCAGCTCCCGCCCGGCCACGGCATCGTCCGTGACGACCGCCACATCCGCCACCGCCGGGCACTCCAGCGCGGCGGCCACCGTGTCCTGGGCGAAGGCGAGGGCCAGCCGTGGGCGGATCGAGCCGTGGGCGGTGTCCGAGAGCCTGCTCTTGGCCCGCGCCAGGGGCTTCAGGGGGATGACCAAGGTCCACAGCACGCGCGTTCGTCCCTCTCTCGTCGCGGACATTCTCCCCCGGCCCACCTCGGTCCGCGCAGGCCGGGGCGTACGGTGTCCTCGACAGACCGGCGGCCCGGGGCGGACACTTGTGCGGCCCCCCGGCCCAGGTGTCAGCCCAAGAGGAAGGTGTCCGTGTGCCCCGCCGCAGAATCGGCTTCTGGTACCGCTTCGCTGCGGTGATCTGCAAACCACCGCTGGTGCTTCTGGTCAAGCGGGACTGGCGTGGAATGGAGAACATGCCGGCCGATGGCGGATTCATCACCGCGGTGAATCACAATTCGCACATCGACCCCTTCGCCTACGCCCATTTCCAGTACAACACCGGGCGGGTCCCGCGATTCCTCGCGAAGAGCGGCCTTTTCAAGAAGGGATTCGTCGGCGCCGCGATGCGCGGTACCGGCCAGATTCCCGTCTACCGCGAGAGCACGGACGCGCTGAGCGCCTTCCGCGCCGCGATCGACGCCGTGGAGCGCGGCGAGTGCGTCGCCTTCTACCCCGAGGGCACCCTCACCCGCGACCCGGACGGCTGGCCGATGGCCGCCAAGACGGGCGCCGCCCGGGTCGCGCTGCAGACCCGGTGCCCGGTGGTCCCGGTCGCCCAGTGGGGCGTCAACGAACTGCTGCCGCCCTACGCCAAGAAGCCGCACGTCTGGCCGCGCAAGACCCACCAGGTGCTGGCCGGGCCGCCCGTGGACCTCTCGCGTTTCTACGGTCGGGAGATGACCCCGGACGTGCTGAAGGAGGCCACCGAGGTCATCATGGCGTCCGTCACCCGCCTGCTGGAGCAGATCCGCGGCGAGAAGGCACCCGCCGTGGTCTACGACCCGCGCCGCGAGCGGATCGAGCAGCGCCGCAGGACCCAGGCGCAGAACCGCGCCCGCGGCCAGGAGAAGGCCGCGGAGCAGGCCGCCCCGGCCGGGCGCCAGGCACCCGCCGCCCGGGACACCGCCGGGAACGCCGTACCGGAAGCCGTACAGGAAGAGGAGCAGGGCACGTGAGCAAGCCGGTCCAGCCGGTCAGGGCCGCCGTCTTCGGCACCGGATCGTGGGGCACCGCCTTCGCCGTGGTCCTCGCCGACGCCGGCTGCGAGGTCACCCTGTGGGCCCGCCGCCAGGAGGTGGCCGACGCGGTCAACTCCACCCGGACCAATCCGGACTACCTGCCCGGCGTCGAACTCCCGCGCACCGTGCGGGCCACCACGGACGCCGCCGAGGCCGCCCGCGACGCCGACTTCACGGTCCTGGCCATCCCCTCCCAGACCATGCGCGGCAACCTCGCCGCCTGGCTGCCGCTGCTCGCCCCGGACACCGTCGTCGTCTCCCTGATGAAGGGCGTCGAACTCGGTTCCGCGATGCGCATGAGCGAAGTCATCGAGGACGTCACCGGGATCGGCGCGGACCGCGTCGCCGTGGTCACCGGCCCCAACCTGGCCCGCGAGATCGCCGCCCGGATGCCCGCCGCGGGCGTCGTGGCCTGCACCGACGAGGCCGTGGCCCGCCGCCTCCAGGCCGCCTGCCACACCCCGTACTTCCGGCCGTACACCAACACCGACGTGATCGGCTGCGAACTGGGCGGCGCCGTCAAGAACGTGATCGGCCTGGCCGTGGGCATCGCCGACGGCATGGGCCTCGGCGACAACGCCAAGGGCTCGCTCATCACCCGCGGGCTCGCCGAGACCACCCGCCTGGGCATGGCCCTGGGCGCCGACCCGCTGACCTTCTCCGGACTGGCCGGCCTCGGTGACCTGGTGGCCACCTGCTCCTCGCCGCTGTCGCGCAACCACACCTTCGGCACCAACCTCGGCAGGGGCATGACCCTCCAGGAGACCATCGCGGTCACCCGGCAGACCGCCGAGGGCGTCAAGTCCTGCGAGTCGGTGCTCGATCTGGCCCGCCGGCACGGCGTCGACATGCCGATCACCGAGACCGTCGTCGGCATCGTGCACGAAGGCAAATCCCCGGTGGTCGCCCTCAAGGAGCTGATGTCGCGCAGCGCGAAGCCCGAGCGACGCTGAGCGACCCGCGTTTCCCAGCCTGCCCCAGGGCAGTACCACCGGGTACGCTCATCGCGATATGAGCACCGAGAACCTCCCCCAGAGCCCTGAGCAGCCGCCTCGCAAGCCGCGCGTGGCCGTCGTCTGCGGCGGCCGCAGCTCCGAACACGGGATCTCCGTGGTCACCGCCGGAGCGGTGCTGCGCGCCATCGACCGGACCAAGTACGAGGTCCTGCCGATCGGCATCACCCGGGACGGCCGCTGGGCCCTGACCGCGGACGACCCGGACCGGATGGCCATCACCGACCGCCGTACGCCCAGCGTCGACGACCTCGCCGAGTCCACCGAGGGCGGCGTGGTGCTCCCCGTCGACCCGGGCAGCCGCGAAGTCGTCTACAGCGAGCCGGGTTCGGTGCCCAAGGCGCTCGGCGAGGTCGACGTCGTCTTCCCCGTGCTGCACGGCCCCTACGGCGAGGACGGCACCCTCCAGGGCCTGCTGGAGCTGTCCGGCGTGCCCTACGTCGGCTCCGGCGTGCTCGCCTCGGCCGTCGGCCAGGACAAGGAGTACATGAAGCGGGTGTTCACCTCCTTCGGGCTCAAGGTCGGCCCGTACGTGGTGATCCGGCCGCGCGAGTGGGCGCGGGACCGGGCCGCCGCCCGCAAGAAGATCGTCGACTTCGCCGGCGAGCACGGCTGGCCGCTGTTCGTGAAGCCTGCGCGCGCGGGCTCCTCCATCGGCATCACCAAGGTCGAGGACCTCGCCGGACTGGACGAGGCGATCGAGGAGGCCCAGCGGCACGACCCCAAGGTGCTCGTGGAGGCCGCGGTGCGCGGCCGGGAGATCGAGTGCGGGGTGCTGGAGTTCGAGGACGGCCCGCGGGCCTCCGTACCGGCCGAGATCCCGCCGCCCCAGCAGCACGCGTACTACGACTTCGAGGCGAAGTACATCAACTCCACCCCCGGCATCGTGCCCGCCCCGCTGACCGAGGAGCAGACCGCCGAGGTGCGGCGGCTCGCGGTCGAGGCGTTCGAGGCGGCCTCCTGCGAGGGCCTGGTGCGCGCCGACTTCTTCCTCGGCGAGGACGGCGAGTTCGTGATCAACGAGATCAACACCATGCCCGGCTTCACGCCCATCTCGATGTACCCGCAGATGTGGCAGGCCACCGGGGTCTCCTACGAGGAGCTGGTGGACCGCCTGATCCGGGCGGCGCTGGAGCGGTCCACGGGCCTGCGCTGAGCACGGGCTGCGGTCAGTCGGCGATCCCTTCGGGGATCGCCTTCTTGATGGCCGGGGCCAGCGAGACCAGCGGCGCCACGCCATGACCGGTGCGGCTCTCGGGGAGGGTGACCTCCACGTACGCCGTGCGCAGCGTGGTGGTGAACCGGAACGATCCGTCACCCTGCTTCTGGAGCAGCCAGCCCACCCCGTCCACCTCGGCCCCGTCGGCGTCGGGATCGTTCATCGCGGCGGGCCGCGGCACCCCGCAGCGCAGTATGATCACCGGGCTTCCCCAGCCCGCGGTCAGTTCCGACGCGGGCCGGGGGTCGTGGCGGCTCAGTCCGTCCACCTTCTGCGGCAGCGCCCTGTCCAGGTTCCGGCACAGCTTCGCGACCGCCGTGTCCGGGCTGGGAACCGCAGCGGTGGCGCTGTCGTCGCTTGAGGAACAGCCCGTGGTGATGATCAGCGCGGCGAAGGCGGCAGGCGGACCGAGAAGCCGGTGACGGAGAAAGCTCACCGGCCCAGGGTAGACGGGGGCTACAGATGCACGACCGGGCAGGTCAGGGTGCGTGTGATGCCGTCCACCTGCTGGACCTTGGCCACCACCATCCGGCCCAGGTCGTCGACGGTGTCGGCCTGCGCGCGCACGATGACGTCGTACGGGCCCGTCACGTCTTCTGCCTGGATCACTCCGGGCAGTCTGCCGATCGTCTCGGCGACGGTCGACGCCTTGCCGACCTCCGTCTGGATCAGGATGTACGCCTGTACCACGGAACCTCCAGGGCGGCCACGAGGATCATGTGGGGAAAAGGAACGCCACGGTACCGCGTCACCCTGTGCCGGCGGGAGACCCGCGGGCTACGTGGCCCGCGCGCCGGGGTGCGGGTAGGACTGGAAGCGACGGTTCTGGCGACCGTGGCGAGCCGCGCGTCCGCGCGCGACCGGGAACGTACAGGGACAGAAGGGGTGCAACGGCCATGAAGGGCACTGTCGGTGAGCTGGGGGAGTTCGGGCTCATCAGGGAGCTGACCTCCCGCCTCACCACCACCCCGGCGGTCCGGGTCGGTCCCGGCGACGACGCCGCGGTGGTCGCCGCACCCGACCGCAGGGTCGTGGCGAGCACCGACATACTCCTGGAGGGGCGGCACTTCCGCCGGGACTGGTCCACCGCCTACGACGTGGGCCGCAAGGCGGCGGCGCAGAACCTCGCGGACATCGCCGCCATGGGCGCGGTCCCGACCGCCCTGCTGCTCGGCCTGGTCGTGCCCGCCGAACTCCCGGTCACCTGGCCCACCGAACTGATGGACGGCCTGCGCGACGAGTGCCAGGTCGCCGGCGCCTCCGTGGTCGGCGGCGACGTGGTGCGCGGCGACACGATCATGGTGTCCATCACCGCGCTCGGCGATCTGCGCAACCACGAGCCGGTGACCCGCGCGGGCGCCCAGCCCGGCGACCTCGTCGCCGTGACCGGCTGGCTGGGCTGGTCCGCGGCCGGTTACGCGGTGCTCTCCCGCGGTTTCCGCTCGCCGCGCGCCTTCGTCGAGGCGCACCGCCGCCCCGAACCGCCCTACCACGCGGGCCCGGCGGCCGCCGGACTCGGCGCGACCGCGATGTGCGACGTCAGCGACGGGCTCATCGCCGACCTCGGGCACATCGCGGAGGCCAGCAAGGTCCGTATCGACATCCGGTCCGGCGCCATCGACGTCCCCTCGCAGATGAACGACATCGGGCAGGCCGTCGGCGTCGACCCGCTGCAGTGGGTGCTCTCCGGGGGAGAGGACCACGCGATCGTGGCCACCTTCCCCCCGGACGTGAAGCTGCCGGCCCGCTGGAAGGTGATCGGCGAAGTGCTCAACCCCTCCGCCCTGCCCCAGGTCACGGTCGACGGAGCGCCGTGGACCAAGAAGGGCGGCTGGGACCACTTCGGGGACATCGAGTCATGAGCGCCGCACCGCCCCGGGTGCTGACCGTCGCCGGGTCCGACTCCGGCGGGGGCGCCGGCATCCAGGCCGACCTGAAGACGATGCTCGCCCTCGGCGTGCACGGCATGAGCGTGCTCACCGCCGTGACCGCGCAGAACTCCCTGGGCGTGCAGGGCGCCTGGGAGCTGCCCGTGGAGGCCGTCCGGGCCCAGTACCGCAGTGTGGTGGACGACATCGGCGTCCAGGCGGTCAAGACCGGCATGCTGTCCTCGGCGGAACTGGTCGAGGCGGTGGCCGCGTTGCTCGCCGGGACCGACGCGCCCAAGGTCGTCGACCCCGTGGGCGTCTCCAAGCACGGCGACCCGCTGCTGGCCGCCTCCGCCCTGGAGTCCGTCCGCACCAGGCTGCTGCCGGTGGCGACGGTGGCCACGCCCAACCTCGACGAGGTGGCCCAGCTGACCGGCGTCGAGGTGACCTCGGAGACGGGACTGCGCGAGGCCGCCGCGGCCGTGCTGGAGTACGGCCCGCGCTGGGTCCTGATCAAGGGCGGCCATCTGGCCGGGGACGCCGTGGACCTGCTCACCGACGGCTCCGGCGAACACTGGCTGCGCGCCCCCCGGCACGACAACCGGCACACCCACGGCACCGGCTGCACCCTCGCCTCCGCGATCGCGGCGGAGCTGGCGAAGGGCCGGAGCGTGCCCGAGGCGGTGACCGCCGCCAAGGCGTACGTCACCGGGGCGATCGCGGCCGGCTTCGCCCTCGGCGGCGGGATCGGGCCGGTGGACCACGCCTGGCGCTTCCGGGAACAGGGCTGACGCGTCCTGCCCCGGGTCCGGGCATGGCAAAAAGCCGGTCCGTCGAGGACGGACCGGCTTAGTGCAGCGAACCAGCAGTGGCCGCGCGCTTAGCTGTTGCTGTGCGTCAGCGCGAGACCTTGCCGGCCTTGATGCACGAGGTGCAAGCGTTCACGCGCTTCGGCGTCCCGCCGACCACGGTACGCACACGCTGGATGTTCGGGTTCCAGCGACGGGACGTACGGCGGTGCGAAAACGAGATGTTGTTGCCGAAGCCCGGCCCCTTGCCGCAGACGTCGCAGTTGGCAGCCACGGGTCACTCCAAAGACTTCAGATGCACTTACGGTTGATCCCGGCATGCCGGGATCAAGATCTCGGACTCCGAGGAGCACGAGAAACTCTGAAGTGGCGGTGCCAGGGGGAGAGCCCGATCGGATCGGGCAACCGGAGCAGCATACAACGGCTGCTCCCGTACAACGAAACTACCATGGCGTTCCCGGACCCCGCCCGGGCCCTCTTCCGGTGAGCGCCGCCGCTGGGTCTACGCTGCGTCCAGTCCGGAGCACAGGGACCGGGGCACAGGGAGGCGCGGGTGGCGCAGGTGGCGCAGACGTTCGACGCGCCCGCGGTGCGGATCTGGTGCTCCCTGTCCCTGCGGGCGCTGGGACGGGCGCGCGAGGAGATCGACGCGATCAACGTCTATCCCGTGGCCGACGGGGACACCGGCACCAATCTGTACCTGACCGCGGAGTCCGCCGCCGCGGCGGTGGAGGCCGTGTTCGCGGCCCACGAGACGGGCACCGGGGCCGTCCCGGGCCCCTCCCTGGCCGAGGCCGCCCGCGCGATGGCGCACGGCGCGCTGATCGGCGCGCGGGGCAACTCCGGGACGATCCTCGCCCAGCTGTTGCGCGGCATGGCGGAGGTCCTCGCCGCCGGCGGCGACGGCGACCGCGCCGACGGGCACGGCCTGCGGCTCGCCCTGCGCCGCGCCGCCGACTCGGCCCGCCAGGCGGTGGCCCACCCGGTCGAGGGCACGGTCCTGTCGGTCGCCTCGGCCGCCGCCGACGCGGCCGGGCGGACCGGCGGCGACTGCGGCACCGTCGCACGGGCCGCCTACGAGGGCGCGCGCACGGCCCTCGCCGCCACCCCGGGCCAGCTCGCCGCCCTCCGGCACGCCGGAGTGGTCGACGCGGGCGGCCGCGGCCTGGTGGCGGTGCTGGCCGCCCTGGTGGAGACGTTCACGGGCGAGACGTTCACGGGCGAGACGTTCACCGGGCAGGCGGCCCAGGCCGGGCGGGCGGCCCCAGCAGGGCAGGCGGCCCCAGCAGGGCAGGCGGCCCCAGCAGGGCAGGCGGCCCCAGCGGGGCAGGAGGTCCAGGCCGGGCAGGGAACCTGTGCGGCGCTCACGGCTCCCGCCACACCCGCCACACCAGTCACGTCGGTTGCACCCACCCCACCCGCCACACCCGCTGGTGGACCCGCCTTCGAGGTGATCTACCTCCTGGAGGCCGACGACACCGCCGTGGCCCGGCTGCGGCAGCGGCTGGACGCGCTCGGGGACTCCCTCGTCGTGGTGGGCGGCGACGGACTGTGGAACGTGCACGTGCACGTCGACGACGCGGGCGCCGCCGTGGAGGCGGGCGTCGAGGCCGGCCGGCCGCACCGCATCCGGATCACCCACTTCGGCGCGGGCGACGCGCACACCGCGGGCGCCGGACGGCCGCCCCGAGAGCGCGTCCAGCGGGCCGTGGTGGCCGTCGTCCCCGGCGAGGGCCTGGCCGGGCTGTGCGCCGAGGCCGGGGCCACCCCGGTGCTCGCCCGCCCCGGCGAGCCCCCGGCCAGCGGCGAACTCGTCGACGCGGTACGGCGGGCCCACGCGCGCGAGGTGGTCCTGCTGCCCAACGACGCCGAACTGCACGACACCGCCGCCGCCGCGGCCGAGCAGGTGCGCGGAGAGGGCGTCCGCGTCGCCCTGATCCCGACCCGCTCGGCGGTCCAGGGCCTCGCCGCCCTCGCCGTGCACGAACCGGGCCGCCGCTTCGACGAGGACGTCGTCGCCATGACCTCGGCGGCCGGCGCCACCCGCCACGCCGAGGTCACCGTCGCCGAGCACCGCTCCTGGACCACCGCCGGCATCTGCCAGGCCGGTGACGTCCTCGGCCTGCTCGACGGCGACGTGGCCGTGATCGGCACCGACGTCACGGACACCGCCCGGACCGTGCTGGACCGCATGCTCGCGGCCGGCGGCGAACTCGTCACCCTCGTCCTCGGCGACGAGGTCCCGGACGCCGTGGCCGGGCACCTGGAGGCCCGCGTCCGCGAGTCCTACCTGGCCGTCGACACCGTCGTCTACCGGGGCGGCCGGCAGGGCGCGCTGCTGTTCATCGGCGTGGAGTAGCGCCCACGCCCCCGGGGGTCTGCGGCATTGTCAGTGGCGTGGTGTGCAATGGATCTCGTGCCCGCACTGCGAGAACCCCTGAAGAAGGTGCTCGGCCCCGCCACCGCGAAGGTGATGGCCGAGCACCTCGGCCTGCACACCGTCGGTGACCTGCTCCACCACTACCCGCGCAGATACGAGGAGCGCGGCCAGCTCACCCACCTCGCCGACCTCCCCATGGACGAGCACGTCACGGTGGTCGCCCAGGTCGCCGACGCCCGCCTGCACAGCTTCGCCTCCGCCCGGGCGCCGCGCGGCAAGGGCCAGCGCCTGGAGGTGACGATCACCGACGGCAGCGGCCGCCTCCAGCTGGTCTTCTTCGGCAACGGCGTGCACAAGCCCCACAAGGAGCTGCTGCCGGGCACCCGCGCGCTGTTCGCGGGCAAGGTCTCCGTCTTCAACCGGCGGCTCCAACTGGCCCATCCCGCCTACGAACTGCTCACGGGGGACGCCGAGGAGAGCGTCGAGTCCTGGGCCGGCGCCCTCATCCCGATCTACCCGGCCACGGCCAAGCTGGAGTCCTGGAAGATCGGCAAGGCCGTCCAGACCGTGCTGCCCAGCGCCCAGGAGGCCGTCGACCCGCTGCCCGCCGCCCTGCGCGCCGGACGCGGCCTGGTCACCCTCCCCGAGGCCCTGCTCAAGATCCACCGCCCGCACACCAAGGCGGACATCGCCGACGCCCGCGCCCGCCTGAAGTGGGACGAGGCGTTCGTCCTCCAGGTCGCCCTGGCCCGCCGCCGCCACGCCGACGCCCTGCTCCCCGCCGTCGCCCGCCGCCCCCGCCCCGACGGCCTCCTCGCCGCCTTCGACGACCGCCTGCCCTTCACCCTCACCGAGGGCCAGCAGAAGGTCTCCCGCGAGATCTTCGACGACCTCGCGACCGAACACCCCATGCACCGCCTGCTCCAGGGAGAGGTCGGCTCGGGCAAGACGATGGTGGCCCTGCGCGCCATGCTCGCCGTCGTCGACGCCGGCGGACAGGCCGCGCTGCTCGCGCCCACCGAGGTGCTGGCCCAGCAGCACCACCGGTCGGTCACCGAGATGATGGGCGAGCTGGCCGAGGGGGGCATGCTCGGCGGGTCCGAGCACGCCACCAAGGTGGTGCTGCTCACCGGCTCGATGGGCGCCGCCGCCCGCCGCCAGGCCCTGCTCGACCTGGTCACCGGCGAGGCCGGCCTGGTCATCGGCACCCACGCGCTGATCGAGGACAAGGTGCAGTTCCACGACCTCGGCCTCGTCGTCGTGGACGAGCAGCACCGCTTCGGCGTGGAGCAGCGCGACGCCCTGCGCGGCAAGGGCAAGCAGCCCCCGCACCTGCTGGTCATGACCGCCACCCCCATTCCGCGCACGGTCGCGATGACCGTCTTCGGCGACCTGGAGACCTCCGTCCTGGACCAGCTCCCCGCCGGGCGCTCGCCCATCGCCAGCCATGTCGTCCCGGCCGCCGACAAACCGCACTTCCTGGCCCGCGCCTGGGAGCGGGTGCGCGAGGAGGCGGCCAAGGGCCACCAGGCGTACGTGGTGTGCCCGCGCATCGGGGACGAGGAGGACGACCCGAAGAAGGCCGGGGAGAAGCCCCCGCAGGAGGGCGCCGACAAGCGCCCGCCGCTCGCCGTCCTCGACGTGGCCGACCAGCTCGCCGCGGGGCCGTTGCAGGGACTGCGCGTCGAGGTGCTGCACGGCAGGATGCCGCCCGACGACAAGGACGCCGCCATGCGCCGCTTCGCCGCGGGGGAGACCGACGTCCTGGTCGCCACCACGGTCATCGAGGTCGGCGTCAACGTGCCGAACGCCACCGTGATGGTGATCACGGACGCCGACCGCTTCGGCGTCTCCCAACTGCACCAGCTGCGCGGCCGGGTCGGCCGCGGCTCGGCGCCCGGCCTGTGCCTGCTGGTCACCGAGATGCCCGCGGCGAGCGCGGCCCGGCAGCGGCTGGACGCGGTGGCCGCCACCCTCGACGGCTTCGAGCTCTCCCGCATCGACCTCGAACAGCGCCGCGAGGGCGACGTCCTCGGCCAGGCCCAGTCCGGCGCCCGCACCAGCCTGCGGGTGCTCGCCGTCATCGAGGACGAGGAGATCATCGCCGAGGCCAGGGAGGAGGCCGCCGCGGTGGTCGCCGCCGACCCGGAGCTGGAGCACCTGCCCGGCCTGCGCACGGCCCTGGACGCGCTGCTGGACGACGAGCGGGAGCAGTACCTGGAGAAGGGCTGACAGACTGGGTACGGCCCGCATCCGGGCCGTACCCAGCCCGTCAGCCCACCGGCCGGCACCCCGCGCACCGCCGGGCGCCGGCGGACCCCCGGCCGAACCGGCCGCCCGACCGCCCGCCAGGACCCCGCCCGCCGAGCGCGGCCAGCACCGACAAGGACCCAAGGACATGACCCGCGTGATCGCCGGCCGGGCCGGTGGACGCCGTCTCGCCGTACCCCCGGGCCAGGGGACCCGGCCCACCTCCGACCGCGCGCGCGAGGGCCTGTTCTCCACCTGGCAGTCCCTCCTCGGCGGCGGCCCGCTCGACGGCGAACGGGTCCTCGACCTGTACGCCGGCTCGGGCGCCGTCGGCCTGGAGGCGCTGTCCCGCGGCGCCGGGCACACCCTCCTGGTCGAGGCCGACGCCCGCGCGGCCCGCACGGTCCGGGAGAACGTCACATCGCTCGGCCTGCCCGGCGCCGAGGTGCGCACCGGCCGGGCGGAACAGGTCGTCCAGTCACCGCCCCCGGCCGGCCCGTACGACCTCGTCTTCCTCGACCCCCCGTACGCCGTCTCCGACGACGATCTTCGGGAGATCCTGCTCACACTCCGCGCCCAGGGGTGGCTCGCCGCGCACGCGCTCGTCACCGTGGAGCGCAGCACCAGAGGCGGCGAGTTCGGGTGGCCGCCCGGTTTCGACCCGATCCGGGCCCGCCGCTACGGCGAGGGAACGTTTTGGTACGGTCGCGCCGCCTCTACGTGCGAAGACGCACGATGACCGGACCGGAGAGCGAGGGAACTCAAGTGCGCCGCGCCGTCTGTCCCGGGTCGTTCGACCCCATCACCAACGGACACCTCGACATCATCGCCCGCGCCTCCCGTCTGTACGACGAGGTCTACGTGGCCGTGATGATCAACCAGTCGAAGAAGGGCCTGTTCGAGATCGAGGAACGCATCGATCTCATCCGCCGGGTCACCGCCGAGTACGGCAACGTCCGGGTCGAGTCCTTCCACGGCCTCCTCGTCGACTTCTGCAAGCAGCGCGACATCCCCGCCATCGTCAAGGGCCTGCGCGCGGTCAGCGACTTCGACTACGAGCTGCAGATGGCCCAGATGAACAACGGCCTCTCCGGCGTCGAGACGCTGTTCGTGCCCACCAACCCCACCTACAGCTTCCTGTCGTCCTCCCTGGTCAAGGAGGTCGCGGCCTGGGGCGGCGACGTCGCCCACCTGGTCCCCGAGGCGGTCTTCGAGGCGCTCACCGCGCGGCTGGCGAAGGACTGACCGCCTGACCGCCCGTCACCCGGTGTCCGGCGGCGGCCGCGTGGTCGTACAGTCGTCCCGTCCGTTACCCGCACTTCGGTAGAGAGTGGCGAGCACACCGTGGACGTGCAGAAGAAGCTCGACGAGATCGTGGCCACGGTCTCCGGCGCCCGGTCCATGCCCATGTCGGCGTCGTGCGTGGTCAACCGCGCCGAACTGCTCGCGCTGCTCGACGAGGTGCGCCAGGCGCTGCCCGGATCGCTGGCGCAGGCGCGGGAGCTGATCGGCGACCGCGAGCAGCTCGTCGAGGAGGCCCGGCGCGAGGCCGAGCGGATCATCGAGACGGCGCACACCGAGCGCGGCTCGCTCATCTCCGACACCGAGGTCGCGCGCCGCTCCCAGGCCGAGGCCGACCGCATCCTGGCCGAGGCCCGGCAGGAGGCCGAGGAGGTCCGCGCCGAGGCCGACGACTACGTCGACTCCAAGTTGGCCAACTTCGAGGTCGTGCTCACCAAGACCCTCGGCTCGGTCGGCCGCGGCCGGGAGAAGCTGCTGGGCACCGGCCCCGGCGTCGACGAGGACGGCTACGAGGACGAGGACGCCCCCGAGCGCAGCCACGACCCGGAGACCCTGCGCCGCGACGCCGACGCGTACGTGGACGTCAAGCTGGGCGCCTTCGAGGCGGTGCTGGCCAAGACCCTGGAGGCGGTCGGCCGCGGCCGGCAGAAGCTGCACGGCCGGATCGCCACCGACGACCTCGGTGCCCTCGCCGACGACACCACGCTGCTCCAGCACTCCAGCGACGCCGACTACCTCGCCGACCTCGCGGCCCTCGCCGAGACCCCGGCCGCACCGGCCGCGGCCCCCGCCGAGCCGGCCGTCCCGCCGCAGCCGCAGTACGAACCGCAGCCGGCCTACGGCTACCAGCAGCCCGCGCAGCCCGACCCGTACGGCGGCGGCTACCAGCAGGGCTACGGCGGCGGGCAGGACCCGTACGGCTACCAGCAGGCCGACCCGTACGGCGGCTACCAGCAGGGCTACGACACCGCGCAGCCCCCCGCCTACGACCCCGCCCAGGCCCATCAGCCCCAGCAGGCCCACCAGCTCCACCAGTCCCAGCAGGAGCAGCAGGACGGCCGGCCCCGGTCCGGTTACGCCCTCGACGAGACCAGCCTCTTCGACACCGGCATGATCAGCGCCGAGCAGCTGCGGGCGTACGAACAGGGCCGCGGACTGTGAGGCGGACCGCGGGCCCGTACGGCCGCGGGGGCCGGATTGGGCCGATGGCGAAAGGTCAAGTATCCTGGCTCTTCGGTCGCGCTCAGGTGCGCGGTCAGCGCTGCCCGGGTACACCACCGGGACGGCATTCCCCCGAGTTCGGAAACCGAAAGCAGGAATGGCTCACAACGCCCGCCTCGACCACCGCAACCCCCTCGTGTTCGACACACACGATCTGGGGCGGCGTCCTGGTGCGCTGCGGCGCCTGACCCGTTCGGTCCCGGCCCCCCGGGACCTCGGTCTGCCGGGAGTCGTCGGAGTGCCGGAAGGCGCCCCGCTGGAGCTGGAGCTGCGGCTCGAATCGGTCATGGACGGGGTGCTCGTCACAGGCACCGCCCGTGCACAGGCCGAGGGGGAGTGCGTAAGGTGTCTGGAGCCGGTCGGGCTGGAGCTCGAAGCGGACTTCCAGGAGATGTTCTCGTACCCTGACGCCGACGACCGGGGCCGCGTGAGCGCGGAACCGGGCGACGACGCCGAGGACGACGAGGACAGGCTCTTCCTCGAGGACGGACTCTTCGACCTCGAACCTCTGCTGCGCGATGCGGTGGTGCTCGCACTGCCGATGCAGCCGGTGTGCCAGGAAGACTGCCCGGGCCTGTGCTCCGAGTGCGGAGCGCGGCTCGCGGACGACCCGGACCACCATCACGACGCCGTCGACATCCGTTGGGCGGCATTGCAGGGACTCGCCGGTTCACTCGAAGACGGCGAGAAGGACGAGATGAGCGGCGGCGCGCCTCAGTCAGCACGCGCCGACGAGAAGCAGGAGAAGTAGCCGTGGCTGTTCCGAAGCGGAAGATGTCGCGCAGCAACACGCGCCACCGCCGGTCGCAGTGGAAGGCTGCGGTCCCCACCCTGGTTGCGTGCGAGCGCTGCCACGAGCCCAAGCAGCAGCACATCGCGTGCCCGTCTTGCGGCACCTACAACAAGCGCCAGGTCCTCGAGGTCTGAGCGGCTGGTGAGAGGCACCGTGTCCACGGCGAAGAAGAACGCTTCCCGCTCCGGCGGGAGTGGCCCATCGGACAACACCGCCTCGTCCCACACGCTTCTGGAAGGGCGGCTCGGGTACCGACTTGAGTCCGCCCTTCTGGTGCGTGCGCTGACCCACCGTTCCTACGCGTACGAGAACGGCGGCCTGCCGACGAACGAGCGGCTGGAGTTCCTCGGTGACTCCGTCCTCGGTCTCGTTGTCACGGACACGCTGTACCGCACCCACCCCGACCTGCCCGAAGGCCAGCTGGCCAAGTTGCGGGCCGCGGTGGTCAACTCGCGTGCGCTGGCGGAAGTGGGCCGCGGACTCGACCTGGGTTCCTTCATCCGGCTCGGCCGCGGTGAAGAGGGCACGGGCGGCCGGGACAAGGCGTCCATCCTCGCCGACACCCTCGAAGCGGTGATCGGCGCGGTCTATCTCGACCAGGGCCTCGAAGCGGCCTCCGAACTGGTGCACCGCCTGTTCGACCCGCTGATCGAGAAGTCCTCCAATCTCGGCGCGGGCCTGGACTGGAAGACCTCCCTGCAGGAGCTGACCGCGACCGAAGGACTCGGCGTCCCCGAGTACCTGGTCACGGAGACCGGCCCCGACCACGAGAAGACCTTCACTGCTGCCGCCCGCGTCGGAGGCGTCTCGTACGGCACCGGCACCGGCCGCAGCAAGAAGGAGGCGGAGCAGCAGGCCGCCGAGTCCGCCTGGCGGTCCATCCGGGCCGCGGCGGACGAGCGCGCCAAGGCGGCCGAGGAGGCCGCCGTCAAGGACGGCGACCCGTCGTCCGCCTCCGCCTGACGCACCGCAGCCGGAAGAAGCAGCACTGCGAGCGCCCGCCCCGAGCCCGACGGCTCCGGGGCGGGCGCTCGCAGCCGTCCACCGGACCACGTGGTCCGGTCCTCACGGGGGTCCCGATGCCCGAGTTGCCCGAGGTCGAGGTCGTCCGCCGCGGCCTGGAGCGGTGGGTCGCCCACCGTGCCGTCGCCGATGTCGAGGTGCTGCACCCGCGCGCCGTACGCCGGCACGTCGCGGGCGCCGACGACTTCGCGCACCGCCTGCGCGGCCACCACATCGGCACGCCGAGCAGGCGCGGCAAGTACCTGTGGCTGCCGCTGGAGGAGACGAACCTCTCCGTCCTCGCCCACCTCGGCATGAGCGGACAGCTGCTGGTGCAGCCGCACGACACACCGGACGAGAAGCACCTGCGCATCCGGGTCCGGTTCGCCGACGGGGTGGGGACCGAGCTGCGCTTCGTGGACCAGCGCACCTTCGGCGGCCTCTCGCTGCACGACAACACCCCCGAGGGACTGCCCGACGTCATCGCGCACATCGCCCGCGACCCCCTCGATCCGCTGTTCGACGACGACGCCTTCCACCAGGCGCTGCGCCGCAAGCGGACCACCATCAAGCGGGCCCTGCTCGACCAGTCGCTGATCAGCGGCGTCGGCAACATCTACGCGGACGAGGCGCTCTGGCGGGCGCGGGTCCACTACGAGCGCCCCACCGCCGGCTTCACGCGCCCGCGCGCGGCCGAACTCCTCGGCCATGTCCGGGACGTGATGAACGCGGCCCTCGCCGTCGGCGGCACCAGCTTCGACAGCCTGTACGTCAATGTGAACGGCGAGTCCGGCTACTTCGAGCGCTCCCTGGACGCCTACGGCCGCGAGGGCCTGCCCTGCCGCCGCTGCGCCACCCCGATGCGCCGCAGCCCCTGGATGAACCGCTCCAGCTACTACTGCCCCAAGTGCCAGCCCGTGCCCCGGCTCCGCGCGGCGGCCTGAGCGGGCCGGGCCGCCGGGGCCGGGCCGGTGTCAGGCCCGGCGGGCGTCGTAGGCGGCGCGGGCGGCGAGCACGTCGTCCATCCGGCCCTCCACGCAGTGGATGAGGGCCAGCAGCCGCCCGGCGACCTCCCGGCCGAGGGGGGTGAGTTCGTAATCCACACGGGGCGGGTTCGTCGGCTGGGCCTCACGGTGCACCAGGCCGTCCCGCTCCAGCGCCTGGAGGGTCTGGGAGAGCATCTTCTCGCTCACGCCGTCCACCCGGCGGCGCAGCTCGTTGAAGCGCAGCGAGCCCTCGTACAGGGCGCCCACGGTGAGCGCGCCCCAGCGCCCGGTGATGTGCTCCAGCGTGCCGCGCGACGGGCAGACCCGGGCGAACACGTTGTACGGGAGGTCCTGCTCCTGGGTGCGGTCCTGCGCGGTGCTCATGCTCCGAGCGTACGGGAACGCAGCGCAAACCGACAGCTTGCGCTAACTCAGCGTTAGTGCCTGCCCCCGTTACGGGGCGGGTCGGCGGCTGCGGCCGGTCAGTAGCCGAAGTCCTGCGCCCACCACGGGCCGCCGGGGCCGTAGTGCACGCCGACGCCCACCGTCCTGAACCCGCAGTTCAGGATGTTGGCCCGGTGGCCGGGGCTGTTCATCCAGGCGGCCACGACCGCCGCCGGGTCGGCCTGGCCGCGGGCTATGTTCTCGCCGCCGAGGCCGGTGATGCCGAGCTTCGCCGCCCGGTCCCAGGGGGTGGCGCCGCCGGGGTCGGTGGAGGAGAAGAAGCCCCCGGTGGCCATGTCCTCGCTGAAGTTCTCGGCCAGCGAGGTCAGCGCGCTGTTCGCGGCGAGCGCGCTGCAGCCGACCCGCGCCCGCTCCTGGTTGACCAGCACGAGCACCTGGGCCTCTGCGAGGGCCTGCGCGGAGACCGTCACCGGGGGCACGGTCACGGACGGCGTGGGAGAGGCCGTACGGGCGGGGGTGCGGCTCGGCTTCGCCGCCGAGGTCAGGGCCGGGGCGGCGGTCGGCCGGGCGGGGGACGGGGAGGCCGGAGAGGACACGGACGAGGAGGCCGGGGCGGGAGGCGACGTCGAGGGCGCGGCCGACGGGGAGGCGGGAGCCGGGGCGGAATTGGAGGCCGACGGCGAAGGGGCGGGGGACGCGGTGGCGGCCGGGACGGTGGAGGGCGCGGCGGCGGCCGTCCCCGGCGCGGAGTGCGCGGGCGAGGCCGCCCGGCCCGTGGTGCCGCTCGTCGGGAGGCCGAGCCCGCCGGCCGGTCCGCCCGGGAGCACGCCGCCGGACGTACCGCCCTGCTCGCTCGCGCTGTTGGTGGGCGAACCGGCGGCCCGGACGTGGTCCGTGCCGGTGCCGTTCCCGCCGCCGAGCCGGTACCCCTGCACTCCGGGCACCACGCCCGAGGCGAGGGCGACCGTGCCGAGGGCGAGCGCCGCCGTGACGCCGAGCAGCCCGGTGCGCACCGGCGTCGCGATCCTCCGGCGCCGGCGCCGGCGGCGGCCCGGGCGCGGCTCCTCGGGCGGGGTGTAGCCCTCGGGCGGGAAGGGCACGGTGGTGCCGGTCGCCCGGGCGTAGTCGTCGTCCGTGGCGAAGAGGTACGCCCGCGCCTTCGTGTAGGCGTCGGCGTACGCCTCGGGGTTGAGGTAGGGCGCGATGCCCATGGGCTCGGCGTCCGGACGGCCGGCGTCCCCGCCGGGCCCGGGCCCGGGCCCGGTTCCGGTTTCGGCGGAGCGGGAGTCCCCGGGGGCGTGGTCCGGCCCGTCCGAGCGTCGGTGGCGTCCCATGTCCTGGCCTTCCTCGTCCCCGCGGCCGACCCGCGCACTGAGCCGTCGCGGTCAACCCGGCTCACTCGATCGAGTGAGTTTCATATGAGCTGCATTGGATTCGGGACGGTACCTCATGGTGCCGGGGGCGGAGGTGCCCGGCGGGACGCCGCCCGGTTAGGTTGCCGTCATGAACGACGATGTGCGGCTGGTCGCCTGGGTGCGCGGACAGGTCCAGGGAGTGGGTTTCCGCTGGTTCACGCGGGCGACGGCCCTGGAGATCGGCGGCCTGAGTGGCTTTGCTCTCAATTTGGCCGACGGCCGCGTGCAGGTGGTCGCCGAAGGTCCCCGTACGGCCTGCGGGAAGCTCCTCGACTGGCTGGAAGGCGACGACACGCCCGGCCGTGTCGACGGCGTCACCGAGATCTGGGACACACCGCGCGGCGGCTACGACGGCTTCGCGATCCGCTGACCGGGCCGCACCACCGGCCACCCCGACCGCCCGCGGGAACTGCCCCCGGCACCTGCCCGGCGGGAAAAGAGCAGGTGATTGCCGAGAAGCGCTTGCCGTGACGGCCGCAGCACGGCAGGATGATCGCCACGCCCCGAGGGGCCCGCAGGAGAAGCCGCGCCACCCGTTTCCGGTCGCGCGCCCCCGGGACGCCCATCGATACGGGGCGTGATCGTGTTGACCGTCAAACTTTTTGGTGAGACGCTGAAAACCCGCGCACCTCAGCTGTTTGGCATGGATGAACGGCACCACAAACTCAACAGTGCCAAGCACCACGGGTGCAAATCCCTCACGACCCACACCGACTCGTTCGGTCACTCAGTGTGGAGGACCATCCATCATGGCAAAGGCGCTTCTCGGTTACGTCGGCGGCTCCGACCCTCGACTCCTCGCCGAGATGCGACGGCTCCAGCAGCGCGTCCAGGACCTGGAATCCGAGCTGGTTCGGATCCAGGCGGAGAACGACGAGCTGACGGCTGCCGCTTCTCACGACAGGATCATGGAGCGCGTCGACGCACACCAGGCGGAGCCTGCGCTCACCTGATCACTGCCTCGGCATCGCGACACAGTGGTTGGGCTGCCCGTGTCAACCGCTCGGTTCAGAGTTGCAAGGGACGCTTCGGCGTCCCTTCTTTCTTGCCCCGCCCTTCCCCCCGTCGCGGGCCCCGTCGTCCGCCCGCCCCGCGCGAGCCCGGCCTTTCGTGCCCCGCGCATCCTTTCAGCGTCTTCAACGTCTGGTGTGCCCTTCATGTACATGGGTGAAACCGCGCGGTTGCGAGGGTTCGTGGAGTGGGGTATCGGCGGCGGGTAGAGTCCGACGCCGTGCACCTCAAGGCCCTGACCCTGCGCGGCTTCAAGTCGTTCGCCTCCGCGACCACCCTCCGGTTCGAACCGGGGATCACCTGCGTCGTCGGCCCGAACGGCTCGGGCAAGTCCAACGTCGTGGACGCGCTCAGCTGGGTCATGGGCGAACAGGGCGCCAAGTCGCTGCGCGGCGGCAAGATGGAGGACGTCATCTTCGCCGGCACCACCGGACGCCCCCCGCTGGGCCGCGCCGAGGTGTCCCTGACCATCGACAACTCCGACGGCGCCCTGCCCATCGAGTACGCCGAGGTCACCCTCACCCGGATCATGTTCCGCAACGGCGGCAGCGAGTACCAGATCAACGGCGACACCTGCCGCCTCCTGGACTTCCAGGAACTGCTCTCCGACTCCGGCATCGGCCGCGAGATGCACGTCATCGTCGGCCAGGGCCAGCTCGACTCCGTGCTGCACGCCGACCCCATGGGCCGCCGCGCCTTCATCGAGGAGGCCGCCGGCGTCCTCAAGCACCGCAAGCGCAAGGAGAAGGCGCTCCGCAAGCTCGACGCGATGCAGGCCAACCTCGCCCGCGTCCAGGACCTCACCGACGAACTGCGCCGCCAGCTCAAGCCACTGGGCCGCCAGGCGGCCGTCGCCCGGCGGGCCGCGGTCATCCAGGCCGACCTGCGCGACGCCCGCCTGCGCCTGCTCGCCGACGACCTCGTACGCCTGCGCGAGGCCCTGCGGGCGGAACTCGCCGACGAGGCGGCCCTCAAGGAACGCAAGGAGGCCGCCGAGCAGGAACTGCGCCGCGCCCTCCAGCGCGAGGCGCACCTGGAGGACCGGGCACGCCGGCTCGCCCCGCGGCTGACCGGCGCCCAGCAGACCTGGTACGACCTGTCCCAGCTCGCCGAACGCGTGCGCGGCACGATCTCGCTGGCCGACGCCCGGGTGAAGAGCGCCGCCGCCGCGCCCGCCGAGGAACGGCACGGCCGCGACCCCGAGGACCTGGAGCGCGAGGCCGCCCGCGTCCGCGAACAGGAGGCCGAGCTGGCGGCGGCCCTGGAGGCGGCCGAGCGGGCCCTCGACGACACCGTGGCCCACCGCGGCGAACTCGAACGCGAACTCGCCGCCGAGGAGCGCCGCCTCAAGGACGCCGCCCGGGCCATCGCCGACCGCCGCGAGGGCCTGGCCCGGCTCAGCGGCCAGGTCAACGCCGCCCGCTCCCGCGCCGCCTCCGCCCAGGCCGAGATCGGCCGCCTGGCCGCCGCCCGGGACGAGGCCCAGGACCGTGCCGTACTCGCCCAGGAGGAGTACGAGGCGCTGCGGGCCGAGGTCGACGGCCTGGACGCGGGCGAGGACGAACTCGCCGCCCGCCACGAGGCCGCCAGGGCGGCGCTGGCCGAGGCGGACGCCGCGCTCACCGCCGCCCGCGAGGCGGCCACCACCACCGAACGCGAACGCGCCGCGACCCGCGCCCGCCACGACGCCCTCGCCCTCGGCCTGCGCCGCAAGGACGGCACGGGCGCCCTGCTGGACGCCGAGGACCGCCTCACCGGCCTGCTCGGCCCGGCGGCGGACCTCCTCACCGTCACCCCGGGCCACGAGATCCCCCTCGCCGCCGCCTTCGGCGCCGCCGCCGACGCCCTGGCCGTGACCACCGTCACCGCCGCGGCCGACGCCATCCGCCTGCTGCGCAAGCAGGACGCCGGCCGCGCCGCGCTGCTGCTCGCCGCCGCACCCGGCGACGACGTACCGCCCGAGCCGCCCACGGCCGCGTACACCCGCGCCGCCGACCTCGTCCGGGGCCCCGCCGACCTCATGCCCGCCGTACGCCGCCTGCTGCGCGGCATCGTCGTCGTCGCCACCCTGGAGGACGCCGAGGACACGGTCCGCGCGCGCCCGGACCTCACCGCCGTCACCGCCGAGGGCGACCTGCTCGGGGCGCACTTCGCGCACGGCGGCTCGGCCGGGGCGCCCAGCCTGCTGGAGGTACGGGCCTCCGTGGACGAGGCCGCCGCCGGGCTGGCGGAACTCGACGTGCGCTGCGCGGAGCTGACCGAGGCCCAGCACCGGGCCGGCGAGCGGCGCACCGAGTGCGCGGCGCTCGTCGAGGACCTGGCCGAGCGGCGCCGGGCCGCCGACCGGGAGAAGTCCGCGGTCGCCCAGCGGCTCGGGCGGCTCGCCGGACAGGCCCGGGCCGCCGCCGGGGAGGCCGAGCGCTGCACGGCCGCCGCCGCGCGCGCCCAGCAGGCCCTGGACCAGTCCCTCCAGGACGTCGCCGAACTCGCCGAACGGCTCGCCGTCGCCGAGGAGACCCCGGTCGAGGAGGAGCCCGACACCTACGCCCGTGACCGGCTCGCCGCCGACGGGGCCAACGCCCGGCAGACCGAGATGGAGGCCCGCCTCCAGGTCCGTACGCACGAGGAACGGGTCAAGTCGCTGGCCGGCCGGGCCGAATCGCTGGACCGGGCCGCCCGCGCCGAACGCGAGGCACGCGCGCGTGCCGAGCGGCGCCGCGCCCGGCTGCGGCACGAGACGGCCGTCGCGTCGGCCGTCGCCGCCGGGGCCCGGCAGCTGCTGGCCCACATCGAGGTCTCCCTGGACCGCGCCGGGCGGGAGCGGGCCGCCGCCGAGACTGCCAAGGCGGTGTGCGAGCAGGAGCTGACCGACGCCCGCGCCCGGGGCCGCGACCTCAAGGGCGAACTCGACAAGCTGACCGACTCGGTGCACCGCGGCGAGGTGCTCGGCGCCGAGAAGCGGCTGCGGATCGAGCAGCTGGAGGCCCGGGCGCTGGAGGAACTCGGCGTGGAGCCGGCCGGCCTGGTGGCGGAGTACGGGCCGCACCAGCCCGTGCCGCCCTCGCTGCCCGCCGAGGGCGAGCAGCTGCCCGAGGACCCGGACCACCCCCGCAACCGGCCCCGGCCCTTCGTCCGGGCCGACCAGGAGAAGCGGCTCAAGGCCGCCGAGCGCGCCTACCAGCAGCTCGGCAAGGTCAACCCGCTCGCCCTGGAGGAGTTCGCGGCGCTGGAGGAACGCCACAAGTTCCTCAGCGAGCAGCTGGAGGACCTGAAGAAGACCCGCGCCGACCTGCTCCAGGTGGTGAAGGAGGTCGACGAGCGCGTCGAGCAGGTCTTCACCGAGGCGTACCGGGACACCGCCCGCGAGTTCGAGGGCGTCTTCGGGCGGCTCTTCCCCGGCGGCGAGGGCCGGCTCGTACTGACCGACCCGGACAACATGCTCACCACCGGCGTGGACGTCGAGGCGCGCCCGCCGGGCAAGAAGGTCAAGCGGCTGTCCCTGCTCTCCGGCGGCGAGCGGTCGCTGACGGCGGTGGCGCTGCTGGTGTCGATCTTCAAGGCCCGGCCCAGCCCGTTCTACGTCATGGACGAGGTCGAGGCGGCCCTCGACGACACCAATCTCCAGCGGCTGATCCGCATCATGCAGGAGTTGCAGGAGGCGTCCCAGCTCATCGTGATCACCCACCAGAAGCGCACCATGGAAGTGGCCGACGCGCTGTACGGCGTCTCCATGCAGGGCGACGGCGTGTCGAAGGTGATCAGCCAGCGGCTGCGGTAGCCGCCGCCTTGTTTCTACGACTTCGGGGTAGTCGGATCATGTCCGATACTTGATTTCACTACTTGAACGCAAGCTCGCCACGCGGGTGGGGCAAAGCACATTGGGCCCACTATTGACTTCGAAACTTGAAGGAATAGTCTCGGCAACGTTGCTTTTACCTTCAGGTCTCGGGACCTCGAAGGGCTGAACCCCACCCCGGCAGCGTTGCCGGTGTGCCCGAGGAGTACACGTGACCAGCACAGCGCAGGCGCCCAGGCCAGGAGCCGGTACGGCCCACCCCGACCATCTCGGGCATGTCATCTTCATCGCGGCGGCGGCGGCCATGGGCGGCTTCCTGTTCGGCTACGACAGCTCCGTGATCAACGGCGCCGTCGAGGCCATCCGCAGCCGTTACGACATCGGCTCCGCGGCGCTGGCCCAGGTCATCGCCATCGCGCTGATCGGCTGCGCCATCGGCGCCGCGACCGCGGGCCGCATCGCCGACCGCATCGGCCGCATCCGCTGCATGCAGATCGCCGCCGCCCTCTTCACCATCAGCGCGGTCGGCTCGGCCCTGCCGTTCGCCCTGTGGGACCTCGCCCTGTGGCGCATCATCGGCGGCTTCGCCATCGGCATGGCCTCGGTCATCGGCCCGGCCTACATCGCGGAGGTCGCCCCGCCCGCCTACCGCGGCCGCCTCGGCTCCTTCCAGCAGGCCGCGATCGTCGTCGGCATCGCCATCTCCCAGCTGGTCAACTGGGGCCTGCTCAACGCGGCCGGCGGCGACCAGCGCGGCAAGCTGATGGGCCTGGAGGCCTGGCAGGTCATGCTCGGCGTGATGGTGGTCCCGGCGGTCCTGTACGGGCTGCTGTCCTTCGCCATCCCCGAGTCCCCGCGCTTCCTGCTCTCCGTCGGCCGCCGCGAACGGGCCCGCGAGATCCTCGCCGAGGTCGAGGGGGAGAGCGCCGACCTCGACGCCCGGGTGACCGAGATCGAGAACGCCATGACGCGCGAGCACAAGTCGAGCTTCAAGGACCTGCTCGGCGGCGGCTTCTTCTTCAAGCCGATCGTCTGGATCGGTATCGGCCTGTCGGTCTTCCAGCAGTTCGTCGGCATCAACGTCGCGTTCTACTACTCCTCGACGCTGTGGCAGTCGGTCGGCGTCGACCCGACGCAGTCGTTCTTCTACTCCTTCACGACGTCGATCATCAACATCATCGGCACCGTGATCGCGATGATCTTCGTGGACCGCATCGGCCGCAAGCCGCTCGCGATCATCGGTTCGGTCGGCATGGTCATCGGTCTCGCCCTGGAGGCATGGGCGTTCTCCTCCCACTTGGTCGACGGCAAGCTGCCCGCCACGCAGGGCTGGGTCGCCCTGATCGCCGCCCACGTTTTCGTGCTCTTCTTCGCCCTGTCCTGGGGTGTCGTCGTGTGGGTCTTCCTCGGCGAGATGTTCCCGAACCGCCTCCGCGCCGCCGCCCTGGGCGTGGCCGCCTCCGCGCAGTGGATCGCCAACTGGGCCATCACCGCGAGCTTCCCGTCGCTGGCCGACTGGAGCCTGTCCGGCACGTACGTCATCTACACGGCCTTCGCCGCGCTCTCCATCCCGTTCGTCCTCAAGTTCGTCAAGGAGACGAAGGGCAAGACGCTGGAGGAAATGGGCTGAGCCCCTCCCGTTCCCGAGGAGCGGGGGCCAAGACCCCGCTGCCCCTCTCCTCGCACCGTCCGCCGCCCTCCGACCAGGCTTCTGCTTGGCGGGGGGCGGCGGCTTCTTGTGTTCCTGGGCCGTCGGAGAAGGGCGGAGGCGCCGGTTGCCGGTGGTCTCCCGCTCACGCTCCTCCGGCCGGCGGGTCGGACCGGCGGGCTCCAAGGGGGACCGTCAGGTGTTCCGAGCCACACGCGTTGGGTGCCGTCCGGCGTACCTGGCACGGTTCGACGACGCACGCCGCGCCGGAATGCTCCTGCCGGCTGATCTGATCCCGCCTCCCCGGGAGGCACCACGGCATGAGGCCCACGGCACCCGACCCGTCCGACGCCGACGCGGGGAACGCGTACCTCGCGGAGGGCAGTGCCGGGCAGGCCCGCATGAAAAAGTCCCCCTCCACCAGGAGGGGGACCAAAACCGAGTGCCGTGGATGTCAGACGGTCGCCGACTCGGGGCGTTCCGCCCGCTCAGTGAGCGGAGGGGCGGTGACGGGGGCCACCGGTGGCTTCGGGAGGGCCAGGTACAGGGCGCCGGAGATGACGATGGTGGCGACCCAGCCGAGGCCGTACTCGCCGATCACGTTGTTGTGGGCGAACGGGCCGGTGAACCAGTCCGAGGTGGTGAACATCAGGCCCGCGGCCAGGCCGATCGCCCAGGCGGCGACCGCGGCGGGGGAGAAGCCGCCCTGGTACCAGTAGGCGCTGGTGCGCGTGGTGTCCGCCATCGCCGCACCGTCGTACTCCGTGCGCCGCAGCATGTCCGCGCCGAAGACGCCGACCCACGCCGAGAACGCCACCGCGAGCAGCGACAGGAAGGCGATGAACGAGCCCATGAAGCTCGTCGCCACCAGCATCAGCACCCCGCCGAAGGCCAGCGAGATCACGGCGTTGACCGAGACCGCCCAGTGGCGCGGCACCTTGAAGCCCAGCGTCTGCGCGGTGAAGCCCGCCGAGTACATCGACATCGAGTTGATCAGCAGCATGCCGATCACCGCGATCAGCAGGTACGGCACCGCGATCCAGGTCGGCAGGATCTCGCCGAGGAAGGCGACCGGGTCGGAGGCCGAGGCCAGGTCCGGCGTGGAGACCGCCATCACCGCGCCCATCAGCACCATGGGCAGCACCACGATGCCGGCGCCGCCCACCGAGGTGCCGACGATCGCCTTGGAGGAGGCGGTGCGCGGCAGGTAGCGGGTGAAGTCCGGCGCGGTCGGGATCCAGCTCACGCCGCCCGCCGCGATCATGCCGATACCGGTGATCACCGCGGCCGTCGAGCCGGCCGAGTGCGAGAACACCTTCGACCAGTCGGTGTCCACGATCAGGTACACCAGCACCAGCACGGAGAAGAGGCCGAAGAGGTACGTCGCGTACTTGTTGCACTTCTGCACGGCGTTGATGCCGAGCCCGGAGATCGCGAAGGTGGCGACGACGAAGGCCAGCAGCATCACCAGGTCCAGCACGCTGTTCGCCTTCAGCCCGAACACGATGTCCAGGATGCTGAGCATCGCGTACGCGCCGGTCACCGCGTTGATCGTCTCCCAGCCCCAGCGGGCGACCCAGATCAGCGAACCGGGCAGCAGATTGCCGCGCTGGCCGAAGACCGCGCGCGACAGCGCCATGCCCGGCGCCCCGCCCCGCTTGCCGGCGATGCCGATCAGCCCGACCAGGCCGTACGAGATCACGGGCGCCGCCGCGGAGACGACGAGCGCCTGCCACAGATCGAGGTGGTACGCCACAACCAGGCTCGCGCCCATCGTGAGCAGCAGCACGCTGATGTTGGCGCCGACCCAGGTGGGGAACAGCTCGCGGGTCCTGCCGGTGCGCTCATGGTCGGGCACCTGTTCGATGCCGCGGGTTTCCAGTGCGCCTTCGGCCTCGGCGGTCTTGCTCATGGAGAAGGTCCGTGCCTCGTTCGTGGGGGAGGTGGTGCACTCCGGCGAAGGGAGTGGCGGGCGCCGTCGGACGGCGGCGACGTCGGGGACTCTACGCGTGTTGACCCGCGCCGCACCATCGTACTTTGATACTACTCGGGTCTTTAGGTGGCGTTTGTCTCTTGGGGGAAGCCACAAACGGCCTGTGGCAAGGACCCATGGCTGATACTGGACGCGTTATGGAAACCATCATCCTTGCTGTAGTCATCGCCGTGGTGGTGCTCGGCGCGCTCGGCGGGCTCGTCGTCGGCAGCCGGCGGCGCAAGCCGCTGCCGCCGCCCCCGCCCAGCCCGCCCGACATCACCGCCGCCCCGCCGGCCGAGCCGCACGTAGGCGAAGAGGCCGAGACACCGCGCGAGGAGCCGCGGCGGACGATCGAGGAGGTGGACCTCCCGGGCGGCTCGGCCCCCACCGCCGTGGAGGAGCCGCCCGTCGTCGAAGAGCTGCCGGTACCGGAGATCGAGGTCCCGGAGCCGACCGCCGGCCGGCTGGTCCGGCTCCGCTCCCGGCTCTCCCGCTCGCAGAACGCCCTGGGCAAGGGCCTGCTCACGCTGCTCTCGCGCGAACACCTCGACGAGGACACCTGGGAGGAGATCGAGGACACCCTGCTGACCGCCGACGTCGGCGTGCAGCCCACCCAGGAGCTGGTCGAGCGGCTGCGCGAACGCGTCCGCGTGCTCGGCACCCGCACCCCCGAGGAACTGCGCACCCTGCTCCGCGAGGAGCTGGTCCAGCTGGTCGGCACCGACGTGGACCGTACGGTGAAGACCGAGCCGGCCACCAGCAAGCCCGGCATCGTGATGGTCGTCGGCGTCAACGGCACCGGCAAGACCACCACCACCGGCAAGCTCGCCCGGGTCCTGGTCGCCGACGGCCGCAGCGTCGTGCTCGGCGCCGCCGACACCTTCCGCGCCGCCGCCGCCGACCAGCTGCAGACCTGGGGCGAGCGGGTCGGCGCCTACACCGTGCGCGGGCCGGAGGGCGGCGACCCCGCCTCCGTCGCCTTCGACGCGGTGAAGGAGGGCAAGGAGATGGGCGCCGACGTGGTGCTCATCGACACCGCCGGCCGCCTGCACACCAAGACCGGCCTCATGGACGAGCTGGGCAAGGTCAAGCGCGTCGTCGAGAAGCACGCCCCGCTGGACGAGATCCTGCTCGTGCTCGACGCCACGACCGGGCAGAACGGCCTGGTCCAGGCCCGGGTCTTCGCGGAGGTCGTGGACATCAGCGGCATCGTGCTGACCAAGCTGGACGGCACCGCCAAGGGCGGCATCGTGGTCGCGGTCCAGCGCGAGCTGGGCGTCCCGGTCAAGCTGATCGGCCTCGGCGAGGGCGCGGACGACCTGGCCCCGTTCGAGCCGGAGGCGTTCGTTGACGCCCTCATCGGAGACTGACGGTCCCCGTCCGCACGACGACAGCGCCCGCCCCCCGGAGACCGCGGGGGACGGGCGCTGTGTCGTCGCGCGGGGCGGGGCGGACACCCGCCCGGCCGCTGTGAAGAGCGGGGCGGAACGGGCCGCCACGACCACGGTCCACCTGCTGTGGCACATCGGCCACCACGACCGGGTCGGTGACAGCGGCACGACCGGGTGCGCCGAGGGCGCCGACGGGGAAGGGGCGGGGGCGGTCCACTGCGACGAGCAGGCCGGCGACGACCCCAAGCTGCTCGGTGTCTACTCCAGCGCCGACAAGGCCCGCGACCGGATGCGCCGGGCCCGCCCGCTGCCCGGCTTCGCCGACGAACCCGAGTGCTTCCTGATCGACGAGTACACCGTGGGCGCGGACGAGTGGCCCGACGGGTTCACCCGTGTCCCGCCGCCGAGCTAGGTGTATTGCCCCGGGAGGTTGTGGACGGGTGAGGCAGGTCGCGGCTGAGGGGTCTTGAATGGGTGAGGGCCTTCCGGTTCGGTGTGGATTGCGACGTCTACACCTGACCGAAAGGCCCTCGTGCCCCACCGTAATGCACCCCTGACCGAGACCGGACGCCTGCGTCTGGCCCGCTGCGTCGTCGAGGACGGCTGGCCCCTGCGCCGGGCCGCCGAGCGCTTCCAGGTCTCCCCGACCACAGCCCAGCGGTGGGCCGACCGCTACCGGCACTCCGGCGAAGCCGGCATGAGCGACCGCTCCTCCCG